>JACCTC010000225.1 GCA_013812655.1 Deltaproteobacteria bacterium
GAAGCTCGTCATCGCGCGGCGATTCATCATGCCGCCGCAACCAGCGCGAGAAGGCCGAAATTCCCGGTCAAATTCCGGAGCGATTCCAATCGCCTACGCTGCCGAAACGAGGGGATCCCTCAGGGTATGGCCGGCTGGGGTTTCCGAGGCAGTACCCGGGTGGGCCGGATGGCGCGACGCTCAAGGACTTGCGCTGGTCATTCGGGTTCAAGGTGATGCACGCCGATTCCTGGGCCCTGCGGATCGGGCCCGTGGTCGATGTCTTCGTCGGCGACAGTCACGGTGCTGCGCTCGGCGTTGCCGGGCAGCTCGACTGGAGCCTCGGGAGGGGCTGGTGGATCGGCACCCGTGGATCCCTCGCGAAGGGCGACGGAAACGGCAGTGTCGCGACCGGCGATGGCCTCGTCATGATGGCCGGACTACGAGCGCGCGATGCAGCGTTCAGCCTGGGCGTCGACGCGGTTCGCATCGCGAACGACGATGCAGCGGGCAACGGGTTCCTGGTCGGCATCGGGCTCGACGGCCGTCCGGGCAAGTACGGCGTCGCCGCGTCTGCGGTTGGAGCGCTGCTTGTCGGCGTGGTAGCGGTGCTTGCGATGAGTCAAGCCAGCACGCATTGAGTCCGGTGGTCCGAACGGACGCCTCGTCGATTCAACTCGATCGGATGCCTTGCCTTCGAGGTAGAGCGCGACCGAGGATCGGGCGCCGGCTCGGTGAGGCGCGCGGGCACGATCGGTCACATCGTACTCCGGTTGCGCCGGATGTCCTCGACGGCGGAATCGCTTCAAGGGCAAGTCGAGGCGCCAGGACACCGGCGTCCAGACCCGCCAGCTGGACGACCGCGGAGATGCGGACCGCCGCGACCAGCACGCGAACCGCGGTAGCGAGGCTCGTCACCAGGCGCTGGATCGATCCCGCTCTCGCCGGCCGCGTGCACGGGCTCTCGATTTTTTATCCGTCGCGCCCGACCTCCGCAGGCATCGAGCAGTACTTCATCCACTACGCGTTCGCGAAGGAGCTGGGCTGGTCCGAGCTCGTACGTCGCGTTCACCAGCTCTGACGCCGACCGCGGTTTCGAACCGGCGAGCGCGCCGTCGCGCGTTGCTGTTGACGGCGGATGATAGGGTGCGGCCGTGCTCGGGTTCTTCCGACCAGCTCCAGACGCGCCCGAGCAGCCTGCCTCGCGGATCGCGAAGCTGTTCGAGCGCTGGCGGCTGAGCGTGTTCCTGTCGATCACGCTCGGCTACACGGTGTTCTACGTGACGCGGCTCAGCACGTCGGTCTCGAAGGACGCGATGATCGGCAGCGGCGTGATCACGATCGGCCAGGCCGGCCTGATCGACTCGGCATTTCTCATCACCTATGCGGTCGGCAAGACCGTCAACGGCTTCCTCGCGGACCGCGTGAGCGCGCGCCGGTTCTTCGCGACCGCGCTCCTGATCTCCGCGATCGGGAACCTCGCTTTCGGCGTGTCGTCGACGTTCGTCATCTTCGTGCTGCTGTGGTCGATGAACGGCTGGGTGCAATCCGTCGGCGTCCCGACGAGCGGCGTCGTGATGTCGAGCTGGTTCGGGCCACGCGAGCTCGGCACGCGTTACTCGATCTGGAGCCTGGCCCATCACTTCGGCGAAGGGCTCACGTTCCTGTTCTCGGCGCACCTGATCGGGGCGGCCACGGCGTCGGGTGTCGGAGCCGACGCGTGGCGTGCGGCGTTTCTCGGACCGGGCGTGCTCGGGCTCGTCACCGCGTTCGTGCTCTACAGGACGCTCGCCGATCGTCCGCAGGCGGTCGGTCTGCCGTCGGTGGCCACGTACCACGGCGAGGTTGCGGTGGCCGCCACGCCGAAGCCATCGTCGCTGCGATCGCTTCAGCTCGGTGTCCTCAAGAATCCAGCGATCCTGCTGTGCGGTGTCGCAAGCGGCCTCATCTATGTCTCGCGCTATGCGATGAACAACTGGGGCGTCTACTACCTGCAGCACGAGTACGGCTTCTCCGTCGAGCAAGCGGGCTCGGCGCTCGCGACGTTTCCGATCGCCGGCATCGGCGGCACGCTGCTCGCCGGCCCGATCTCGGATCGGCTCACCGGCGGTCGCCGTGTCCCGGTCGCGGTCGTCTACGGCCTCGTGTTCTGCGCGTCGCTCGCCGCGTTCTACTCGGCAGAGGCGGACGACGCGGCGCTCATCCGGGTGGCCCTCGCCTGCTCGGGCTTCGCGATGGGCGGGCTGCTCGTCTTCCTCGGCGGCCTGATCGCGATGGAGCTGGTCTCCAAGCGCGCGGCGGGTGCAGCGCTCGGCGTGATCGGCGGCTTCAGTTACCTCGGTGCTGCGATGCAGTCCGTCGTGAGCGGCTACGTGATCGAGCGCGGCCGCATCGTCGAGCACGGCCTTGTCATCCACGACTTCACGGCGGCCAAGTGGGTGTGGCTCGGTGCGCCGTGCCTCGCGGTCGTGCTGACCGCGCTGCTGTGGCGCGCCGAGCGTCGCGTCAAGCCGCTCGACTGAAGAGCGGGCGTTCGCATGTCAGACTCTCAGCGCGGTTCGACCACGCAGCTCTTGTAGTACGGGTCGCCGACCGGTCCGTCGTCGGGCCCGAGGTCCTGCCAGTACATCGGGCTGCAGTCGCTCCGCGCGCGACACTGGTCGAACGCCAGCGTCTCGCACGCCGCCGTCGAGCTCGGGCTCGGCTCGAGCAGCAAGCAGCGCACCGGGAAGGCTTGCGGCTGGTGCCCGCTGTCCTCGTAGGCCAGCTGACAGCGGTCGTCGCCCCTGCACGTCGCGTCGTCGAGGTCGTTGCACGGCCCCTGATTCGCGTCGAGGAGCTCGCGGTCATTGGCGTCCGTGCAGCCGATGGCGAGGAGTACGACGATGAGGACGAACTTCATGTGCGGAAGTTCCAGCAAGCGCTGCGCCACGCCAACCACGCGACGTCCCGTCGCCGGGTCTCAGTTTTTCACGACGGCGCTCGTGAAACCCGCGCCCCGTGTCGAGCGAAATTGTTGGCGTGATGTACCGGTTGTCATCGTTTGGAAGCTCAACTGACACACGAACCCGTTAGGGTTCCTCGATGCGTTATCCGCTGCTCCTGCTCCTGACTGCGTGCGGCGATCCCTCGAGCCCGGCGGACGTCGATGGATCGGTAACCGGCGACGGCGCCGCCGACAGCGGCGGTCTGGTCTCGCTCGAGCCGAACCCGACGACGTATCGCGAGACCTGCGACGGATCGGGCGCTGTCGCGCTCAGCTTCACGCACTTCGTCGATGTCAACGACGAGGATCAGGGCGCGCGGATCTACCAGCGTGCGATGACCACGGCGCCCGTCCAGACACTCGATCTGAGTGCCGGCCTCGGCCTGGCTGCGAATACCGAAGCTGATCTCGAGGACCTCGAGCGGATCGGCAACCGCATCTTCATCACCACCTCGCATGGCCGCAGAGTGAGCGGCGCCCTCGATCGCTCGCGTTACAAGTTCGCGGCCTTCGACGTCGGCGGCACAGCACCGAGCTTCACGCTGACCAGCGCGGGCACGTCGAGCGCGCTCCTCGATCAGATGTTGAACGCTGCGAACTGGGATGCGCCGAACACACCGGTGATCGCAGCGCTGACCGCCAGCAGCAAGCTCGACGACAACAACGAGGCGCCCCTCGCGCCCGAGCTCATGGGCACCAACATCGAGGCGCTCGCCAACGATGGCACCGGGAAGCTCCTGATTGGATTTCGCAACCCACGACCGGGCAACAGGGCGATCGTGGTCTCGCTCGTCAACCCCGATGCTGCGCTGACCGGCACGGCGCGCTTCGGCGCCGCGGCGGAGCTCGATCTCGGCGGCCTCGGGATCCGCGGCATGACGTACTCGGCGGTTCACCAGGCGGTGCTCGTCATCGCGGGTCCGCACGATGGAGCGAATGGTCCCTTCAAGCTCTACACGTGGAGCGGTGCGTTGACTGCCGCGCCGATGCTCGTGGCCGATCTCACCCCGCCGGCCAACACGGCACCCGAGGCAGTGGTCGCGTATCCCAACACGAAGGACGTGCAGATCGTCTTCGACGGTGGCGGCGTCCCGATCAGCGGGGGTGCGTGCACGGACGCGCCAGTCGCCGCGCGCGTGTTTCACGATGCGATCCTCACCGTCGACTGAAGCAGTGGCAGGGCGACGAAGCCGAGGCGCGACCGGCGCTGACACACGATGCGGCGCCGTGCCATCGTCGACACCTCGATGCGCGCACGTCCTCAGATCGACGTCGAAGACTACGTGGGCGCCTTCCGGGCGTGGATCTCGGTCGCCCAGGACCCCGACATCGACGCGGAGGTCGCGGCGCGGCAGCGAGCGTTCGTCGAGGAAGCTGGGCACTGGTTGGCGGCCCGGTTTCACGGCGTCGTCGAGACCCAGGTCCTGTGCGACGCGTTGACCGCGTGGGGCCGCGGGCGGATGCGCGGTCTGGCGTTACCCGAGATCGGCAAGTCGTGCTTGCTGTCACGGCTGATCTACGGCGGCGAGCAGCTGCGGATCCGTCAGTGCCCGCTCCACGGGGGGCGCTGGTCGGGTTACGGAATCGAAGCGTGTCCCGCCGGCTGCAGCTACGGGCTCAACCTGACCGGCTGGCTGCCCAACGATCGCGTGGAGGCTTGGCTCGTGCTCGAACCGGATGCCGACCTCGAGAAGCTCGAGGCTCGAGTCGCCGAGCACTTCGATCCCGCCGAGCTCACCGTCTATGCCGATCGCTTGCAGATGCTCGGGGACCCACGCGGCGAGCTGATCGCCATCGACCTCACCATCGAGCGCGCCGGCGCGACGCCGCGGCTCGCAGCTCGTCGCGAGGAGCTCCTCGCGGCCTGGCTCGGTCGGCTCGCGAGCTCTCCCGAAGCCGACCTCCGCTCGCCGGTCACGCTGACGCGCCCACCTCGCGTCCGCACCGGCTTCCTCGACGTCACGCTGACCTCTCCGCGCGACGTGCGAGCGCTGTTCGATCACGCGGCCGGACGCTACCTGCGCTGGTTGACCATCGAGACGCAAGATCACGACATCGCCAGCCTCGTGCGCTTCCTGGCGTTGCGCGAGCACGCGTGGCTCGCCGAGGTAACCATCGCGGCTGATCAGGCCGGCGGCCTGGACGAGGCCTTGGCGGCGCTCGCGCTCCGTGCACGGGTATGGCGACGAGTTTGATTGCGATCCGGCCGATCTGGCAGTGACGACGCGCCCGCTATCGCAGGTTGAGGTCGTCGAACCGCGCCTGCGTGGCCGGGCCGCCCGGCGCGTCGTAGCACGCGCCGATGTCGAGCTTCGCCGTACGCAGGTCGCCCGGCGCTTCGAGCATCGATCTCGTGGTCCACGACCGACCATCGGGCGAGGTCTCGAACATCACCGTGGGCTCCGCGGCACGGATGCGCCAGTACGCGTGCTCGGGGCCGAACGCCGGCGTCCTCGTAGAACGACCCCCAGGTCCGGAAGCTACCGGTCGCGAAGTCGTCGGTCATCGGCGGTGGCCGCGTGCCGAGATCGCATGGCCCGGGCGGATCGAGCAACACCAGATCGCAGCCACACAGGACCAGGTAGATCGCCAAGGAGCGTGGCATCGAAGCTCTGCATCGTATCCGATCGTGGCGCCGCCCCGGCTCGGCGAGGTCAGATGACGTCGAGCAGGAACCGCGCGCCAAACGTCACGAAATCGAGCTCGTCGTCCGGGGTCACCGCGAGCTCGTAGCGAACGAACACGTCGACGACGGGTGACCGCGCGCCCTTCGAGAGCAGGAAGTGCGTCGCGAGCTCGCCCCCGGTCAACACCGTGGTGCTGTCGGCGAACGCGACGCCAACCGTGAGTGCGGCCGTCACATTCCAGATCCCGATGCCGACGCGGCCGCGTCCCACCCAGAGCTCGGAACGGTTCAGCCGATCGGCCTCGAGCGCGAGCGTCAGCCGCGGGCGCTCCATCGTCTTGGCGCGCACGTCGAGCTGGCCCGACATCTCCGCCTTGACCTCCTCGAAGATCTCCGACGCCATCCGGTCGAGCTCTCCCGGCGGTGGCGGTGCGCCCATGAAGCGCGCCACGATCTGCTCGCGCAGCTTCGCCTTGACCCGCTCGGCGATCAGCGCCTTGAAGGTCGCGAGGTCGGGAAGGACCGGCACGCGAAACAGTTCGAGCCCGAGCCCGGCGGTCAGGGCGTGCTCGCCCATCTCCTGCGATGGGATGTATGCGCCCCAGGCGCCGACGGTTGGGCCCAGCGCGATCGCCCGGCGGGCCCGCCGCACCGTTCCGAGCGCGATGGCCTGTAGCTGCGGCGAGGTCACTCGCTGCATGACCTCGTCGATCACGGGGCCGATATCGACCGCGACCTGCGCTCGACCCTCCGCGGACGGCGCGGGCTGTGGTGGCCCCTCCGTGACAGGGTCCGTGGGTTGCGCTGCCGCGACGCCGCGATCGCAGATCGCGAGGCCGATCACGACGACACCAAGCCAGCGAAGCTGCACCACCGTACCGACCATCGTACACGCAGGCCGGACGGGGCGCCCATTGGCTGAACGCGTCACCCCGCCAGGCTGGGACTCGCCACATCGCTCTTCAGCTCCTGAGTTTTTCGTGCACACGATTGCGCGGGGTTGTATTGGGCGTGACGCCGGCACGGCCGTTGCTGTCATCGCCCTGTCATGGAGCGTCTGCTGGCAGCCGCGCTCGTGATGCTCGCGGTTGCCGCGTGCGGGCCTGCCGCTCCAGATGCCGCGGGCGGTCCTGGCGGCCCGGATGCCGGTGGCGGTGGCGGTGGCGGCGGCGGCGGCGGCGACGACCCGACCGGCGTCGACACGGACAGCGACGCTGTCGACGACGCGAGTGATAACTGCCCCGCCCAGCCAAACGAGAAACAAGAAGATGGCGACGCCGACGGGTACGGCGACGAATGCGATTGCGATCCGGTCGATCAGGCAGTCGCCGCCGAGCTCGTGCTCGTCGACGCGCTCGCGACGAACACCGATAAATTCAAGGCGGCCACCGGCTTCTCGACCGCGAACTGGAGCTATGCGAGTGGTGCGTTACGGCAGACCGGCCTGGTCAACAACGGCACCGACGCCACGTTCCTCGAGAGCGCCGTACCGATGCGCGACGTGTTGATCGAGGTGACCGCCGCATCGACCGAGATCGCCGAGTTCGACACCACTGACCTCCGGCAGATCTTTCTCGTCGCGCGCGCGAGCTCGAGCACCGACCAGCTCGGGGCGATCGCGTGCGGCATCGAGGTCGTCGAGGGCCTGACCCCGACGCAGAAGACGACCGCCGCGACCGTGGGCGGCACGCCCGCAGCGGTGACCGTCACCCCGGCGCAACGGACGAACCGTGCTGCAGTCCAGGTGAACGAGGAGTTTCGCCTGCGCATGGTCCTCAAGGGCCAGGTCGTGACGTGTTCCGCGGTGGTCGCCGGCGTCGAGACCGTGGCCACCGCAACGAACCTGTCATCGAGTAGCGGCGAGGTCGGATTTCTGACCCGCGAGACCAAGGCGCTCTTCAAGAACGTACGGATCTGCAGCTACCGCTGACCTGTCAGGCGAGGGTCGCGCGCAGGAACCAGGCGTTCTGCGAGCGGTGCCGTGGGCGACGCCGCCGAGGGTGACCGCACGTTCTGCGATCTAGGCGCGCGGTTCTTCCACGTGGCTTGCCGACGCCGCGCGTTCTGCGAACCGGGCACGCACTGCCACGTCCGGCCTCGGCGTGGACTTCTCGAGCACGAAGCAGCTGCGGGCGTACGGCTGCTTCCAGTCGCGTGCGAACCGTCCGATGGCGATCGATTGCTTGACCACGAACCCGTGATCGTTGAAGACCAGTTCCCACTCCGCCTGATTGAAGAAGCCGAAGCCTGCCGTCGAACCGATGCTGCGCCGGAAGGTCTCGCCATGCCGCCGATTGAAGATGCGATCCATGAAGTTTCGCGGCGTGTCTTCCATGACGATGACGCGATGGCGCACGACCCGATGGACCTCCGCGAGCACCGCGGGCTTGGTGTCGTTGGGGACGTGGTGCAGGACGAAGTTGAGCATCGCGACGTCGATCGAGTCGTCCTCGAACGGGAGGTGGATGCCGTTGTACAGCGCGAAGTGCGAGGTCGGCTTGATGCGCGAGTCGACGATGTCGACCGCGAGGATCGGTCCGCGGTGTCGCATGCCGAGGTGCCAGGTCACCAAGGCCGGCCCACAGCCGATGTCGAGGACCGTGTCGCGCGCCCTCAGGTGTGGTGTCACGAGTGCCACCGTGTTCAGGACGTCGCGCCGGTGACCCGGTGATGGAAAGCCGTCTTCGGACTCATCTGTGGGCATCGATGATCACAGGACGGCGGCCCCGGCCGAGACGTCACGTGGAGATCGGCTGATTTTGGAAAAACCTGGTGAACCGCATCACCAGCTCTTAGTTTCTCCTCAATCGAAGGTGGCGACGCCGACGCCCACGCCGGTGTAGAAGCTGACGAACGCCCGGCCACGCGCGTTGACCGAGATCCCCGGCGTCGGCGCGGTAAAATTCGGGCGCGGCAAGCCACACATCGAGGTCCAGGTCGCGCCGATCTTGCGCACGCCACACGGGCTCAGCTGGCCATCTTTCCAGGTGAACGCCGGGTTACCGAGACCGTCGATCGCCATCTCGAGCTCGAGGTACGGCTCGACGGTGGCCGGTGACTCCTCTGCCGCCGTCCACATTCCCGCGCTCGCGGTGCGGGTCGGCACGACGCCGAGCCGGCGCTCCTCGGCTTTCTCGAGCCAGGCCACGCGGGTGTGAGCCGATCGCGAGACAAGGGCGAGGTCGGTGCGCAGGGATCGGACGCCGTTGCTGTCGATCCGCGCGGGCGGCAGCTTTGCCTCGCGCGACTCCGCGGCGCTCCACACGTGTGTCGCCGTGCCGACGCGTTCGATCCATGCGAGGTACACCCACCCGGCCTCGTCCACGGCGAGCCGGCCCTCGGCGAACGAGTTGATCGCGACCTTCTTCACCTCGTGCGGTTGCCACGCACCATCGCCGCGATCGATCGCGAGCATCAGGTGGATGGCACCGCTCGCGTCGTACGTGATCCACGCGACCGCGACCACGCCCGCATCACTCGCGGCGACGCCGATCAGCTGGCCGTCGCCGCGCGCGATCATGGTCTCCGCGCCGAGCACGCCAGCGTCGTAGCGCCTCGCGAGCAGCGTACGCGCGGCCGGATCCGCGGCGTCGCGCTCCCACACGACGAGCCCGCGCCCGGCCGGCGAGACGGCCGCGCTCGGCGGCGGGCCGAAGTCATCGAGCCCGTCGATCCGTGCGAGGAGCGTACCGCCGACATCGACGAGCTCGGCGCGCGTATCGACGGTGTGGATCGCGAACCCGCGGCCATCCTCTGCGACGTGCAGCGTGCTCGCGAAGATCGTCGAGCCCGCCGGTGCTGCGGTGCCGAGCACGCTCGCTGGCTGCCAGCCCGCGGCCGTGTGGCGCGCGATGCATGTACGTCCGCCGGCGTGACCGACGAGCCACGCGCTGCCGTCGAGCGTCGTGGTCGCCCGGGGTGTCCAGTCATCCGCGCCGCAGCCCGGTGCCACGCCCGCGATCACGCGCCACGCGCCGTGGCTCGCGAACGTCCACGGAGCGATCGCGGCACCTGCCTCGTCCTCGACGTCATCGAGCGACGCGTCGTAGGTGGTACCGGCGTACCAGCCATGATCGGGCCAGAACCGCGCGACGTTCGCCTCGACCGTGACCTTGCCGGTCTCGCGAATTCCATCGTGCTGCAGCACGAGGCCATCGAGGACGGACGTGTCGACGCTGGCTGCGAATTGAAACTCGAGCGGTGCGTCGAGGGCGATCGTGCCGGTGGTCCGGGCCACCAGGACCGCGGGCTCGGAGCTACAGGCGAACAACAGGAGGATCGGGGTAGCGTGTTTCCACATTTCGGCCGCAGCGCTCTGCACCCGTCATGCCTCCAGCCAAGCCGTCCGATCCATTGGTGTTCGCGCCGCGACATGAATGACGGTTCACGACGAACAGCGTGCCGTTGTATCCCGGTCGGTCGGAGCGCCCTACTCTTGTTCGAATCGTCAGATCGAATTCAGCGCCGGTGCGTCGAGATGCGGTTGCCTCACGCTGAAACCGGACTGGATGACCGAGGAGCGCGGCGATGCTCTCGGTGCACTCGGCTACCTGACAAGTCTCGAAGCAGCGTGCTGACGCCACGCTGGCTTTCGCTCCCACATCCTCATCGTCACTGCCGTGTAGGCACCGCCCGAGTTCCGGTAGCATGCAGAGGTGAGGCTCGCGTGGCTGCTGCTGGTGACGACGGGCGCCTGCAACTACGCGTTCGGCATCGGCGACACGACCGGCCCTGACAGCGATGGCGACGGTTCGCTCGATGGCCACGACAACTGTCCGCTCGTCGTCAATGCCGACCAGCGCGATAGCGATGGCGACACGGCGGGCGACGCATGCGATCCGTGTGTGTCGGGTCCGCAGCTCGGAGTCGACGGCGACAACGATGGCATCGACGATGCCTGCGATCCGTGCCTGACCGGCTCCAACCTCGACGAGGATGGTGACACGCACCTCGACGGCTGCGACGTGTGTCCCGGCCGCGCGGACACGCAGGGTGATGGCGATGGCGACGGTATCGGCGATGCGTGCGATTTCGCGCCGGGCCTCGCCGATCAGCGCGTGCTGTTCGATGGCTTCGCGCCACCGCGGCCGACCTGGAACACCGGCTTCGCAGACTGGACTGTCGGTGATGTTGGCTTTGGACCGGTGCTGCCGCTCCGCGGCAACTTCATCGGAGCCTGGAATCCCGAGGCACCGATCCCGCACCGCACGGATTGGTGGATCGACACCGCGATCCATGTGCCTCCCGCTGCGCGGAGCGACGGTATGTACATCACCGTGGCCGCATTGAGGGAGGACGGCGGCAATGTCGGGGTCGACTGTGGCCTGTTCTACTCGGCAGGGCGGTGGAACGTATGGGGTACGACCACGCCGATCACGATCGGTGACGAGCTCCAGCTTCGGCTTCGCATTCCGGCCGCCGGCGGCCACGAGTGCATCATCGATGGCCAGGTGGTCCGGACCTCGACCCAGCTGCGCGAGATCAACCGGTGGTTCACGTTGCTGACCGCCACCACACGCGTGGAGTTCCGGTGGGTCGACATCGTCGATTGAAACTACGCGTGAACGCATTCGCGGCACGTGCCGCGATCGCGGCGATCGCGTGCTTCGGCTGCAACGCCGTGTTTGGCCTCGGGCCGACGCTGGGTCCCGATGGCGACGGCGATGGCGCGCTCGACGGTGCGGACAACTGCGCGGTGGTACCGAACCCGGATCAGCGGGACGGCGATGGCGACGCGCTCGGTGATGCCTGCGATCCTTGTGATGGTCCGCAGAGCGGCAAGGACGGTGACGGCGACGGGCTCGACGATCTGTGTGATCCATGCCCGATCGGCTCGAACCACGACGAGGATGGTGACGGTGCGCTCGACGGCTGCGACGTGTGCCCCGCTGACAGCGACGATCAAGCCGATGCCGACGGCGATGGTGTCGGCGACGTGTGCGATGCAGCGCCCGGCGTCGTGAACAAGCGGATCTTCTTCGATGGCTTCGGGCCCCCGCGTGCCGACTGGCGCGCGTGGTTCAAGGCGTGGCAGCCGACCGCTGACGGCTACGTCCCGGTGACAGGAGGCGACTACGTCGGGGCCTGGCACACCGCGGCGCGCGTCACCGGCCGTGGCTGGTGGATCGAAGCCGCGGTCGTGACGCCGACGGTGCCCAGCTACGACTACTTCGGGCTGTTCGTACGCGAGGTGCCGAGCGGATTCCAGCTGAACCAGTGCTTGCTCGAGTACAACAACGGCGAATGGCGGCCGAACTACGATCCCGACAGCCTGCCGATCACGCTGGGCTCGATCACGCGGTTTCGGTTCTTCGCGCGCGCTGCAGAAGCGCAGTGCATGATCGATGGCATCGCGGTCACGACCTCCGCGCTCGCGCCTGACGACACCAGCTTCGTGCCATCGCTCGCGACCGGGCTCGGCACCGAGTTTCTGTGGATCGACGTGGTCATCGAACCGTAACCGCGCTCGAGGCGCCCAGACCACGAGCTCCGGGCATGGCACGGGCCATGCTGTAAACACGTGCATGCCGCCCGCCCGTGCCCCAGAGTCGCCTCCTCGGTCGTCGGCGCATGCGCGCCCGACACAGTCGTCGCAGAATCGCGCACCGGCACCCGCGCCGGAGCCGGACCCGACTGGCCAATCCCCTGACGCGCCGATCGAGTTCGCCGCCGACACTGACGTGGCGCGTGGCAACGAAGAGCGCGCCAACGCCGAGCCCGAGCCCGCGGCGCTGCACGCTGCGGAGGTGCCTGGAAAGCCCGACGTCGCTGCGGAGCGCCGCGAGATCGCGAAGCAGCACGAGCCGTAGCGAGCC
Source organism: Deltaproteobacteria bacterium (assembly GCA_013812655.1). Taxonomy (GTDB): domain Bacteria; phylum Myxococcota_A; class Polyangia; order Haliangiales; family Haliangiaceae; genus JABFXX01. Next base: position 12,407 of record JACCTC010000225.1, read on the forward strand.
GCGACGACCGGGCAGCACCTCGTCGTCACGCCGTACCTCCGCGGCGTAATGCAAACACCGGCGGCAGACTCGATCACCTTCTGATCGTCTGGGCCACCAATGATCGTGCATGGAGTCCAATAGGCCCATGACGAGCTACGCCGGATCTGGACTGTTCGTGATCGCGATGGCCGCAGCATGCGACTGGACCCCGACCCCGCAATACTGCGAGGGCGATTGGGCGGCGGTTCCGCCGGAAGCCGCGCCGCCGAGGGCGAGCGCGCGGACCGTCGCACAGGTCCTGCCAGCCGAGAGCGCGGCCGTCGACATCCTGTTTGTCATCGATGACTCGATGTCGATGGCGGACGAGCAAGCTCAGCTGGGGATCTGGTCGAGCAACCTGTTCGAGGTGCTGTCTGGTTCAGGTGACCTGCCCGACCTGCATATCGCCGTCACCTCGTCGAGCGTGGACATTCCGAGCCTCGAGCAGTGCCGAAGCGGGATGGGTGGCAGCTTCCAGGTCGGTGGAGCCGTCTTGCAGAACGGCCGGTTCATTCGTGACGTCGCTGGGCTCACGGGCCGCGAACGGAATTACTCGGGAACGCTCACCGAGACCTTTGCAAAGATGGCCCGGGTCGGCGATAGCGGATGCGGGATGGAGCAGCCGTTCAAGGCTGCGCGCCTGGCGCTCTCGAACGAGTCCGAGGGCTTTCTGCGCGACGATGCGCTCCTGCTCGTGGTGTTCGTCACCGACGAGGACGATTGCTCCGCACGCGACTCGACGCTGTTCAGCGATCCGTACGCGGACGCGTGCTCCGAGCTCGGGACGATCACGAGCTACCGCTGCTTCGAGCACGGCGTCACGTGTTACGACGGCAAAGGCAGCCGCGAGCTCGGCGAGCGCAACGACTGCCGACCCGCCGCGAGCTCGCCGTACATGGAATCGGTCGCGGGCTTCGCGGAGATGCTCAAGGGGCTCAAGCCAGATCCGGCGCAGGTCGTCGTCGCAGCCATCCATGGCAAGCCGAATCAGGTGATCGCGATCCCCGACGAGCGGATCACGACCCACGCGACGCCACGCCTCGCCAATGTGTGCGGCATTGGAGGCAAGGAAGGATCCGGCGCCACGCCGGCGATCCGGATGAATGCCCTCCTCGCCGAGTTTGGCGGCCGCGCGAGCCAGAGCTCGATCTGCGACAGCGAGCTGTCGTGGGCCATGCGCGATATCGGCCGGGTCACGCGCGACGCTGCCAGCCGCAGTCATTGCCTGGCCGGTCCGCTGATCGATGCGGACGTCGCCGCAGCCGGCATCCAGCCGGGGTGTCGGGTCGAGGCGACCAGCGACGTCGGGACCGACCTCGAGCGACGCGTCGAGGTGCCACCGTGCGACCGCGCCGGAGGCACACGCTGCTTCACGATCGACCGCGACCCAGCGTGTGCAGACACCGAGACGCAACTCGCGTTCCGTGTCATCGACGCTTCAGCCAACGAGACCCTGACGATTGCCTGCGACGTCGAGAACGCCGAGGTCATCGCGGAGTAGGCCTCGCTGAAACTCAGAGACCCGGTTGTAACGGATCTTTTTGATCAGGGACGCCGTTCCGCCGTGGCGCTCAGAGCGCAGGACGGACGCCCATCTCCTCGAGGAGATGATCGGCGCCGTCGACCTTGTCCATCACCCACAGCATGTAGCGCACGTCGACGTGGATCTTGCGCACCATGGTGCCGTCGAACACGACGTCGGATGCAACGCCCTCGATCGTGCTGTCGAAGTTGAGGCCCACCAGAGCGCCGCGTCCGTCGAGGACCGCGGAACCCGAGTTGCCGCCCGTGGTGTCGAGGTCGCTGAGGAAGTTGACGGGCAGCTCGCCGGTCGTATCAGCGTACGGACCGAACTGCTTGGCCTTCACCGCGTCGAGCAGCGGTTTGGGGGCATCGAACGGATCCTTGCCGGTGTCCTTGTTCGGGATCTGCGATGCGACGGTGAACGAGGGCTCGTTCGGCGCGCGCGGCTTGACGGTGCCGTAGGTGATCCGCAGCGTCGAGTTCGCGTCGGGCGCGAGCAGACCACCGAGCGCTTCGCGCATCGCTGCGGCGTACATCGGTGCGACGAGCAGGAGCTCTCCGGCGCGGGCATCGGCGCGCTCCTCCTCGGTCTTGTACAGCTTCCACACGCGCTGCACCGCGCGCATGAACGGATCGCGCGAGGTCGCCATCCGCGCACGCGTGCCGTTCTGCAAGAGGGCTAGGCGCACCGACTCCGTGGCGAGGGTCGTTTCGCGGTACCAGGCGTCGAGCGTCTTGTCGATCACGGTCTCGTCGATGGACCCTGCCCTCGCGGGCCTGACGCCGAGGAGCAGAGGCAGCCACGGACGTTCCGCCGGCGGCAGCGCGAGCGCACGGACGAGCGCGAGCTGCAGGAGCGCGCGGTCGAGCGTCGCGTCGAACTGCTTCGTCATCTGCTTGGTCGACGCGATCGCCGGCTTCAGGTCGCGCTCCTGATATCCGGGCCTGCGGGCGGCGTCCGGCTTCTGGCGCTCGTGCGCCCAGTACGTGGCCGAGAACGCCGCGCTCAGCAGCGACGAGGCGCCAAGTGCGTGGCTGCGATCGTAATCGGCGCGCGCCGTCTTCTGCTCGTCGGCGATCAGCTGCTCGAGCTTGGCGATCGCCGTGACGTGCGCCTCGCGACCGGCCTGTCCTGCCCAGGCACGTGTCCGCTCGTCGAGCAGTGCCTTGCGCTGGAGCAGATCGCCGCGCTTGAGCCCTGCAAGGACACCGGAGACCTTCTCGAGCCCGTTCTGCGTGCGCTGCTTGAGCACGCCCGCCTTGATCGCGGTCTCGCCGGGGGCCTGGAGGTGGGCCTCGGCGACCGCGTAGCGCTGCTTCGCCAGCTCGATGTAATACGGATAGAACCAGTCGACGTCGTGCTTGACCTCCAGCGCGGTCTTCGTGCGTGTCGTGCGGCCGGGAAACCCGGTGATCATGACGAAGTCGTGCGGACGCACGCCCGTCGTCGACACGGTCAGATGGTGCGCCGGCTTGTACGGGACGTTGTCGGCGGCGCGATCCGCGGGTGCGCCATCCTTACCGACGTACGCGCGATAGAACGCGAAGTCGCCCGTGTGGCGCGGCCAGCGCCAGTTGTCGACCTCGCCGCCGTAGTTGCCGATCGAACGCGATGGCGCGTAGACAAGGCGAACGTCGCGGATCTCGAGCTCTTCGATCAGCACGTAGAGATCGCCGCGGAAGTACGTCGCGACGTTGCAGCGCACGCCACTTCGTCCCTTCTCGCACGCCGCGATCTGCTGCTTGGTCCGCTTCTCGAGCTCCTCCTTGCGCGCCACCGGATCGGCGATCAGTGCGAGCCCCTCGCGCACCGTGGCGCTGACATCAGTGAAGGCGTTCGCCACGTACACGCGCTCCGCAGGTCCCGCAGGCAGCTCGTCCGCGCGGCTCCTGGCGAGAAACCCGTGCTCGACCAGGTTGCGCTCCGGCGTCGAGTTGACCTGCAGCGCGGTCTGGACGCAGTGGTGGTTCGTCACGACGAGGCCGTCCGGCGACACGAAGGACGCGGAGCAGCTGTTGAGCCGCACGATCGCGCGCAGCGGCGCGGCCAGCGGATCGGCGAGCTTCCTGGGATCGATGTCGACACCCAGCTTGCCGAACGCCTCCGCGTGACCGGGCAGCGTCATCTGCATCGGCATCCACATGCCGCCCGGGTTCAGGTACGCGCGCCGCGCCTCGAGATGCGGATCGCCCGGGGCAGCCGGAGGCGCCGCGGCAGGCACGGCAGCTGCGGTCGCAGCAGCAGTCCCGGCAGTGGCTGGAGCCGGTGGCGCCGACGAGCCTCCCCGACAACCAGGGATGCCAGCGATGATCGATACGGCGGCGGATACCAAACGAAGTTTCATGCACGTTCGACATAGCACGACGATTGGTCGTGCCATCGATCGCGGTCAAAACTGGGAAGCTGGCGTGGTATCGGTGTGAACGTGAGCGACTTTCGCGGCTGGTGGAGCAGCCAATTCGGCAGCGTCGCTCCGCTCGGACATCTCCTGCGTGCCGCCTTCCGGGCCCGATGGGTACGCATCCATCTCGACGTGGCGCGTTCGCGCCCGCGCCCGGGTGACGGCACGAACGTCACGAACGTCACGAACGTCATGCGAACGTGCGCCAACGCCGTGCTCCCAGCCGGAGCTGCGCTGTGGATTGTCCACCCGCTCTGGCCAGCCGACGACGTGGCCTTCGCTAGCACGACAGCCGTGGCCTCCGCGTCGGGTCTCGACTTCGAGAGCGCGGGCGACTTCACGGATGGCTCTTACGAGGCGCCGATCCAGGTCGCGGCTGCCAGCGCGACCTGGCCTCATTCAGGATTCGAGTCGATGGTCGAGGCCATCGCTAATGATGAGTATCGCGCCATCTGGGTCTCGCAGGTGAGCGGCGAGGTCTTTGCGCCGTACGATCGCGGCGTCGATCTCATCGCCACGGAGGCCACGGGCCGGCGCGGAGCCCTTCGCAGCGCACTCGGGGACTGGCTATCACCGCGCGCGGACGAGCTGTAACAGCAGCGGTTCAGCGAACCGCGGTGTCGGCGAGCCGCACCGCGAGGCGCGAGATCCGCTCGTCGGTATCGCGCGAGAGCGACGCCAGCGTCGCCGCATCGACCGAGCCCGGGGCGATCCGATCGAGCGCGCGTAGCGACTCGAGGCGGACATCGGCGGCACCGTCCTGGAGAAGAGCAACCAGCTCACCGCGCGCGGAAACGACGCCGAGGATGCCGAGGGCACGGGCTGCCTCGGCGCGAACCTCGGGAGCCGAGCTCGCGAGGGCAGCGCGCAGCTCGGGCGCGAGGCGCGGACCTGCGGGGTGACCCGCCGCAACCCGAGCCGCTTCGGCCTGGACCTCGGCCGCGGGATCCGTGAGCCCGCGCTGGATCACGGTGACCGCGTGCTCGGATGTCGCGCGCTTCGCGGAGTGCACGAAGGCGGAGCGAACCATCGCTTCGCGCTCGCCGGCGAACAGGTCGACGAGCGCATCAGCATACGCGCCCGTGGTGCGAGCGAGAACCTCGCCGAGTGCTGCACGCTCGGTCGCCGACCCACCACCGCGCGCGAGGCGGTCGAGGAAAACCGAGGTCGCACGCGGATCGACGCTCGGCGTCGATGTGAACCGTAGGATCCCTGCGCGCGTGCGCTGCGGCATGACGGCCGTGAGCTCCGCGAGGAGCGCGGGGTCGGATGTACGCAGAGCCGCGACGTCCGCGGCCACTCGCACGCGCCAGTCGCCGGAGACCGGCTGCTGGGTGGGAGTGGTCATGGCCGGCCTGAGCGGCGTGTTTGAGGACTCGATCGTGGTGTCTTCCGGACCGCTACACGCGGCGAGGAAGATGATCAGCGCTACTGCTTGCCGGGTCATCTCAGTTGCTCCCCATGAGGTGTTGTGCGGTCGTCCACCATGACGCGGTGGGTGTGCGGCGGACGTTCGTGCCGCAATGCACCTCGCCAAGGCCGAGGTGATAGGTGTTCCAGTCGTCGATGAAGTGCCACTGCAGCGTCGGCGACGAGGCTGCCTTGAACGCATTGATCATCGGGTCGGTCGCCTGGTTCGTCGTCGACCGGAAGAACGGGTCGGCCGTGAACACGTGAGTCGTCTGGCCGTCGACGTTGGCGACGATCAGGTTCGCCATTCCGGGGATCAGCGCCGCGACGCGGCCACCGCAGTTCGAGACGGTCTCGAACAGAGACGGCACCTTGATGATGTCCGCGTCGGTCAGGCCGAGCTCCGTCTTGAACTTCGCAACGATCGGGTTGAGGTAGTCCGCCTGCAGATCGTTGTTGAGCGCGATCAGCGCGGCGTCGTTGAGGATCGAGCCGACCGTCGGGTAGCCGTGGTCCTGGCCGTAGTACGGCAAGGTCGCGGTCGGCGGCAGTGTGGCGAGCACCGCGAGCGCCGCGGGGACGTCCGCGATCACCAGCTTGAAGCCCTTCGGCGACGCCGGGTCGGGGAGGAAGCTCGAGTACTCGTCGACGTGGCCGACGCACAGCCAGTTCGTCGGCAGCTGGAACGGTGCCTGGACCTTCTGCGACGCGAGGAAGGTACCGAGCGTGGTGCTGAGGCCCGACGTTGTGCCGGTCCCGACGCGGCCGTAGTAGATCTTGCCGAACGGATAGACGACGCCGTTGACGGTGACCGGCGGCGACGCCTCGAGGTTCCCGAACGAGTCGTACGAGGTCCTGAACTGCGTGTTGCCCCACGTCGCGGCGATCGTGTCGGGGCCGACCCAGATTCGCTGCGCGAGTCCGTTGAGGCCGCGATCGCGGATCGAGTCGATCACGACGTCGAGGCGCTGGTTGCCCTCGCCGGTCGTCGTCCCGAACTCGAACTCGTCCTGCATCCAGACGTCGCCGCCGACCGTCGAGCCCGCGACGGCGGTGAACTTCGTGCCGAGGACGCTCTGGTAGGAGTTGATGAACGAAGCATTGCCGTTGACCGCCGTCGCCCACACGTGCTCCGCGGGCTGCAGGTGATGGTTCATCAGCAGCGGCGCGGACTGCAGCTTGGAGACCCAGGTGTTCGTGCCGGCCGCGATCGCGAGCTCTCCGGCGACCGCAAAGTTGCCGAACTCGACGACGAGCTCGACGTCGGAGCCATCGGGCGTGATCGTCAGCGGACCCGCGCCGGCGGTGTCGCCGAGCACGAGAACATCGGCGCGGTAGATCCGGATGTTCGTGAGGCTGCCGGACAGCGTCAGCTGAACCGGGCCGCCGCCGAGTGCGAGCGTGCTGCCGGGGAGCACGAGCTTCGAGAGATCATCGTCGGTCGCGAACGGAGCCTGCTCCCAGTCGCGACCACCGCCGTCATCGTCGTCGAGGTTCGCGACACCGAACACGTTGTGAAACGTCCAGGCCGGCGGAGGCGGAGGAGCGTCGGGCGTCGTGCAATCGCTGCCCGAGCAGGCATCGGTGACGGTTCCGGCGTCGGCCCCGTTCTGGTTGGCCTCCTCTCCACCGCACGCTGCCACCGAACAGAGAACCAGGGCGCAAGTGATACGGCTCATGACGCGCGCAGCTTTGCGCGATGCGACCCGGTTCGATAGCGTTATCACCCGACCACCGCTGACCGATTGCGAACCCGAGAATCACGAACGATCGAAGGGACATCGGACACTCCGCGGCGCCTCGCGGCCGCCCGGCATTCCGATCTGCCTGGTCCGGCCAGAAGGGTGGTCAGAACCGGCCTTCGCGGTGGAGCTCCACGAAGAACGGCATGGCCTCCTGCACGAGATCGAGGCGGGGATCGAGCTGCTTGCCGATGCCCTCGGTGACCGCGATCGCGACGTTGCACATCGTGAACGTCGGGTTCACGCGTACGCGGTGTCGCCGCAGGATGTCGAACATGTCGAACGCGACCTTCGAGACCTGGACCTCGCCGAGCGCCTTGCCGTGGTAGCGCGCCACGAACGCGATCACCTCGCGCTCGTAGGCGTCGTAGTCGGGGACGCGGGTCGACAGCTCGGCGAGCAGGCGCGCCATCACCTTGCCGTCGCCGCCCGCCCAGCCCGCGAAGAACTGCGCGAAGGCACGGCGGGATCCCTCGTCGAGCTCGGCGGTGAGGCCGAGATCGAGGATCACCACCTTGTCGTCACCGTCGACGAGGATGTTGCCGGGATGCAGATCGGCGTGCACGAAACCGTCGGCGAACACCATCTTCAGGAGCGTGCGAAACCCGATCCGCGCGAGCCGCGTCGGGTTCGAGCCGCGCCGGGCCGGGGCGTCGACGACCTTGCAGCCTTCGACGAAGCTCATCGTGATGACGCGCCGGCTGCACAGCGCCGGGAACAGCGTCGGGAAGCTGATGTCCGAATCGCCGGCGAAGCTCGCCGTGAACCGCCGGTTGTTCTCGGCCTCGAGGCGCAGGTCGAGCTGCGCGTGGATCGCGCGGCCGAACTGGTCAACGCTCTCGACGGGCGCGAGCAGCCGCCACGACGGAACGAGCGCGACGAGGCGCGCGAACAACCGCATCACCGACATGTCGAAGCGCACGATCGAGTCGAGCCCCGGCCGCCGCACCTTGACCGCGACGGCCTCGCCGCTCGTCAGCGTGGCGCGATGGACCTGCGCGACCGACGCCGACGCGATCGGCGTGGGGTCAAAGCTCGCGAACAGCGCCTCGATCGGCTGGCCGAGCTCTTCGCGCAACGTGCGCTCGACGGCGCGCCACGCGAACGCCCCGACGTTGTCCTGCAGGCGGGTCAGCGCGCGGATCGTGTGCGGCGGCAACAGGTCGGGGCGCGTCGACATGATCTGCCCGACCTTGACGAACGTCGCACCGAGCGCGATCAGCAGCGTGGCGAACCGGTCTGCGAACCACGCCTGTCGCGCCGGCTTACCGCGTAGCGCGAGGATCAGGCCGAGCCAGCCGACGAGCCACACCAGCGCGTGGACGAGCAGGATCAGCGCGACCCACAACCCTCGACCGATGAAGCGCAAGATCTGGATGCCGGGCACCCTACACGACCACAGCTGATCCCAAGACCGCGCGGCCATCGCAAAGGGGTCCAAACAGCGACGACCTTCAGGGACGGCGCTTACGGATGCGTCGGCGGAAGCATGACCGTACCCTCGCCGACCCGCTGACTGATGCCGTTGAGCGCTTCCTCGGACTCCCGTAAAGTCGTCCGTGGTCGGGACCGTTGCCGAACTCACACGAACAGCGTGACGCACGCGCATTTCGCCTGCTGTGCGAAACCTCTGGCGTCGGGTTCTGGCACATCGATGTCGGTGGCAACACGATCTATCTGAATCCCGCGATGTGCTTGATGCTCGAGGCTTCATCACCCGCTGACCTGCACGGCAAAACTCACCACGAATTCTTCACGTCCGCGAGCCTCGAGCTCATGCGCACCGAACACGGCAAACGTTCGAGCGGCGTCGCCTCCAGCTACGAGGTCGAGCTCGTGGGGCTGCAAGGCGGACGGCGCAATGTCGTGATCTCCGGTGTACCCGTGATCGACGATAACGGCGTGCTCACCGGAATGTTCGGCAGCTTCACCGATCTCACCGATCGGAAGCGGGCCGAGAGCGCGCTCCGCGCCAGCGAGAACAAGCTCCGCTCGCTGTTCGCGGCATCAGTGGACGCGATCGGCGTATCGCGAAACGGTACGCATGTGATGGTCAACCCGGCCTACGTGCGGATGTTCGGGGCCTCAGATGAACGCGAGCTCGAGGGCACGTCGATCCTGGATCTGATCGCGCCCTCCGAACGCGAGACGGTCTCGAACCACGTCCGCCTACGAAGCCGCGGCGAGAGCAACGTGACGAACTATCTGACGCGCGGACTCCGCCGCGACGGCCGCGAGTTTCCGATGGAGGTACACGTCTCCAGCTATGTGGAGGATGGCGTGGTGCACACCGTCGTCATCTTGCGAGACATCACCGACCGCCTCGAGCTGGAAGCGCAGCTCCGTCAGTCACAGAAGATGGACGCGCTCGGCCGGCTCGCCGGCGGTGTCGCTCACGACTTCAACAACCTGCTCGCCGTGATCATGAGCTGCGCGGACCTTGCCGCTCGTTCCCTTCCGCACGACAGCAGAGCTGCGGCGGACGTTCGGCTCATTCGCACGACGAGCGAGCGCGCCGCCACCTTGACACGCCAGCTCCTGGCCATCAGTCGACGGCAGGTCATCGACCCCAAGGTGGTCGACCTCAATGCGGTGGTCGCAGAGATGGGCACGATGCTGCGCCGGGTCATCGGCTTGCACATCACGCTCACGATCGATAGCGATCTGGTTGTCTCGCCGGTGCGCGTCGATCCCGGTCAATTCGAGCAGGTCGTCATGAACCTGTGCGTCAACGCGCGCGACGCGATGTCATCTGGCGGGACGTTGACGCTGCTCACTCGCAACGCGACCGTCGACGAGGGCGTCACAGGCCCGCTGCGCGAGGTCTCGCCGGGTCACTATGTCGTGTTGACGGTCGCCGACACGGGGCACGGAATGAGCGTCGAGGTACAGCAGCGCTTGTTCGAACCCTTCTTCACCACCAAGCCGCTCGGCCACGGCACCGGGCTCGGGCTCTCGACCGTTTATGGAATCGTGAAGCAGAGCGGTGGACACATCATCGTGGACTCCGCGCTGGGCGAGGGAACGAGGTTCCACGTCTACTTTCCGGCCGTGGAGCTACCGCTCGAAACTCGCGCTGTGGCGAGGGAGATCCACACGCAGGGCGCTGGAAGAACCGTGCTCGTGGCCGAGGACGAGCCAGCGCTGCGCCAACTGCTCGACAGGTTCCTGACCAGCGAAGGCTACCGGGTCCTCGTCGCTGCCGATGGAGCAGAGGCGCTGGTCATGTTCCGTGAGGCCGGCGCGGTCGATGTGGTCGTCACCGACATGCTCATGCCAGGAATGTCGGGGATCGAGCTGACGCGTGAGCTCGACGCGAAAGCACCGGGCGTGCGCATCTTGCTCATGTCTGGATACGCATTCGACGGCGCATCCATTCTAACGTCTCGCCCTGGTTCGGCGTTCATCGCAAAGCCATTCACGCTGGCGGCGCTTGCGGCCAAGGTCGCTGACCTGGTCACCGAGCGTATAGAACCCCAGGCCGGAGGGCCGGCCGATACGACGCCCAGCTGACGCTCAGCCCGCATCGAGAACGTGACGCGGCATGGTCTTCGGCACACTGCCAACAACGAGCTCCGCCGCGTAGCGAACGGCGAGGTCGTGCGCGCGATCATCGGGCACGCGACCGAGGCGATGACTCACCACTACTGCCACGTCGGCGAGGATGAAACGCGAGGCCGTCGCATAGCAAAAGACCCCAGCGTTTCCGCTGAGGTCTCTGGAGGTGCCACCCAGATTTGAACTGGGGATGGTGGTTTTGCAGACCACTGCCTTACCACTTGGCGATGGCACCGATGGCGAAACTTTTAGCACGGAACTTCGGTCGCCGGGAACCACCTGCGGCAAGCACGGCTTCGTGGAGAGACGTGTGGAACGCGGGCGCAAACCGCGGCGCCACCCTATGCTTTCCGGGTGACCGCGTGCTTCCGGCTCCGCCTCGCGTCGATCGTCGTCGCGG
>JACCTC010000251.1 GCA_013812655.1 Deltaproteobacteria bacterium
TGGAGCAGCCCGGCCGCGCCGGTGGCGTCGGGGGCGGCACACGCGACATTCCAGCCGCGGACGGCCGTCGCGACGTTGCCGGCATCGTCGGTCGCGCGGACCTGCAGCTCGTGCGCACCGGCCGGCAGGTTCGTCGCGTACGGGCTCGTGCAAGCGGCGAATGCTGCCCCGTCCATCGAGCACGCGACGGTGCCGTCGCTCACGGTGAAGCCGAACGTCACGCGCGGGCCGCTCGTCGAGCCGGCGGCCGGGCCACTGGTGAAGTCGATCTGCGGAGGGATCGTGTCGATCGTCCACGTCCGGGTTGCCGGGGTCGGATCCTCGTGGCCCGCGGTGTCACTCGCCTTGACCGCGAACGTGTGGGCGCCCTGCGCGAGCCCGGTGGCCGTGAACGGCGAGGTGCACGCCGCGAACGGCGCGCCGTCGAGGCTGCACGCGAACGTCGCGTTCAGCTCCGACGCCGAGAACGTGAAGCTCGCGCTCGCGATCCGCACCGTGCCGCTCGGACCGCTGTCGATGGTGGTCTCGGGTGCGGATAGATCGACCGTCCACGTCCGGGTCGCGGGCGTCGGATCGAAGTTGCCGACCGCGTCGCGCACGCGGACCGCGAACGTGTGCTCGCCCTCGACGAGGTTCGTGAAGCTCTGCGGTGACGTGCAGGCGACGAACGCGCCGGTGTCGAGCGAGCACTGGAACGTCGCACCGCCACCGGCATCGGGAGACAGGAACGTGAAGGTCGCGGTCGTCGAGCTCGCCGAGCCCGACGGTCCGGACACGATCTGGGTGTCGGGCGTGCTGGTGTCGACCGTCCACGCGTGGATCGCCGGGGACGAATCGACGTTGCCGGCGCGATCGTGTGCGCGGACGGCGAACGAGTGCGAGCCGTCGCTGATCGGGCCAAACTCGGCGCCGCTGGTGCACGGCAGGTAGCTGCCGCCATCGAGCGAGCAATCGAACGTCACGTTCATCTCGGACGAGGTGAACTCGAAGCGAACCATCACGCTGTTGTCGGCTGCCGGCGGCGCGACCAAAAGCTGGGTATTCGGCGCGACCGTGTCGATCAACCACAGGTGCTCGGCCGGCGTATCGTCGACGGTGCCGTTGCTATCGATCGCGCGTACCGCGAACGAGTGCGGACCGTCGCTGAGCGAGCGCGTGAAAGGAGACGTGCAGGCCGCGGGCGCCTCGTCGTCGAGCATGCACTCGAACTTCGCGTCCGGCAGGTTCGACATGAACTTGAACGTCGCCGAGCCCAGCCGGCTGAACGGCTCGGGAGCCTCGACGATCGTGGTCTCGAGATCCCCGTTGCTGTCGCCCGGAGCGCCATCGCTGCCGGCGTCGGTGAGCGGCTGCTTGTCGGGGACCGAGCACGCCACGAGCAACGCGGCGGTCATCGCGAATGTAGAGGCGCGCATCCGCATCAGAACTTGCCTCCGAACGACACGCCGACGCGACCAGCGCCCACGGTCGGCGTGACGACCGTCTCGTCTTCGGGCGCGCCGAGCACCCAGATCAGGATCGATGCCGCCATCGCCGTGCCGCCGACGGCGTAGAGGATGTTCGCGCGGGTCGCCGAGGTCTGGGCTTGATCGTTGAGTCGCAGCCCGGAGGCGTTGTCGCACAGCGTCTGCGGACACAGCTCGTTGGAGTCTGCCTGCTGATCGCGCGACCGCAGGCCGTAGTAGATGCCGCCGCCGAGCGAGGCCGCGCCGACCACCGCGAGGCCGGCGGAGATCTTGCGCGCGGGCGTCCACATGCCGGGGCGCGCGCGACGGATCACGATGGGCTCTTCGACACGCGCACCGAGCGGCGCAGACAGCGGCGACGAGGCCATCGGTGACGGCGCGACCGCAACGGGTGCCGGTGGCTCCGGCGGCTTGACCGCGACCGGCAGGCGCTCGAGCTTCGGCACGGTCACGACCTGACGACGCAGCTTGCCGCCGATCGGAACCTCGGCGCGCCATGGCTTGTAGCCCGGCGCCTCGGCGACGATCGTGTACGTGTCGGGATCGAGCGGCACCGCGGTGTTCCACACGGCGGGGTCGACGACCTCGTCCTCGCGGCGAACCACAAGCCCGTCCACGGGCGCGGTCACCTGGATCACCATGTTCGAGAGCCTCGGCTCGAGCGCGGCGGCGCGCCGACCGGCCTCGGCCTGGCGCTTCGCCTCGTTGCCGCTGCGCTTCGCGACGGCCTCGGCCTTGCGAAACGCGGCCCACGCACTCGCGTGGCGGCCGAGCTTCTCGCGGCAATCGCCGAGGTTCAGCAGCGTGCCGAGACTGCTCTCGAGGCGTTCGCTCGCCTCGAGCTTGTCGCAGCCGGCTTCGAGCCTGCCGGCCTTGAGCAGCTTGCGACCTTCACGAAATAGCACCTCGGCCTCTGCCGACTGGGCACGCGCGTCGCCGGGGGCGAGGGCGATTCCGGGGATGGCGAGGAGGGCGACGAGGCGAGCGGCGAGGCGAGCTCGATCAACGAGTGTCATAGAGGTCTTCCATCGGAGGAGGCGCGGACTTCGTGCGCTTCGGAAGGGTCTTCTTTTTGGGTGCAGTCCGGCGAGGTGCAGGCTTGGTCTTCGGCGCCGGACGCGCGGCCGGCTTCGGTTCGGTGATCTCGAGCGGCTCGGGCTGGGTCGCCGAGAGCTCGGTCGACCGCTCCGACGTCAGGTTGCTCGCCGGGTCGCTCGCCACATCACTCGGTGCGATCGGCACGGCCGGCGCGCGGCCAGCTCGGTCGATCGGTGGCAGCGACTCGACGGGGGTCGTGTAGCGATACGACGGCTCGGCGACCGCTTCGACCCCGCCGATCGTCACGCGCGTCGTGATCCACGCGGCGACCGCGAGCGCGGCGGCGAGCACGAGGCCAACAACCACGCGGCGACCTCGACGCAGATCGGGGATCACGCCGGAATCGAGACCTGAGTTGTGGCCCGCGGGCGTCGGCGGCCGGGCAGCGACCGAGCCGAGGTTGCCGTAATAGACTGACTTGAAGCCGGCGCCGAGGATGAGAGCCGGTGGCGCCGACGACGTGTGCGTGCCCGGTGCGCTGATGTGCCCGAGGACGTGCTCGATCGCGTTCGCGAGCTCGCCCATCGACTGAAAGCGATCTTCGGGGGACTTCGCGAGGCAGCGCAGCAGCAGGTCGTCGACCATCGGCGGCAGCGCCGGCACGAGCTCGCTCGGCGTCGGCGGTTGCTCGCGCATGTGCGAGACGATGAAGTCGCCAGGCGCGTCGTGCTCGAACGGCGCGCGGCCGGTCAGCATGTGGAACAGCACGCAACCGAGCGCGTAGATGTCGGACCGGTGATCGACCTCGTCGGAGTTCCCCCGGCACTGCTCGGGAGACATGTAGACGGGCGTCCCGAGCATCGTGCCGCTCGCGGTGATCCGCACCTTGTCGAGACCGAGCTTGCAGATTCCGAAGTCGAGGATCTTCGTGCGTTCGTGGCCCTGTGCCTCGACGTCGCGGATCAGGAAAATGTTCTCGGGCTTGAGATCGCGGTGGACGATGCCGCGCTCGTGGGCCGCCGCGAGCGAGCCCGCTGTCTGCCGCGCGATCCGCAGACCCTCGGAGATCGGAAGCTGGCCGAGTCGATCGATGCGCGCCGAGAGACACTCGCCCTCGAGCAGCTCCATCACGATGTACGCGGTGCCATCGACGTGATAGCCGAAGTCGAAGACCTGCACGACGCCGGCATCCGAGATCGCCGAGGTCGCGCGCGCCTCGTTGAAGAAGCGTTCGACGATCTCGCGATTCGCGGAGAGCGCGGGTAGCAGCGTTTTGATGGCCGCGCGACGGCCGAGCAAGATGTGCTCGCCGAGATAGACGGCGCCCATCCCGCCCGCGCCGATCTGGCGGACGATGCGGTATTGACCGATGAGGCTGCCGACGTTCACAACCAAAGATGTAGTACCGATTAGGTTAATTGTCCAATGACTTCATATAGTTGAGTCACCAGGGCTCGGTGTGCTCCCACGCCCGTGGCGTCCTTGTTCGAAAAACCCTGAGGCCGCTCCCGCGGTCGCGGGATTCCACACAGTTGGCGGTGATCGAGCTCGATCATCGTCACCGTGCGCGCTCGCGCGGTTCTCGTGAGAGACCCGCCTCAGCGACATCACGATCGGATCGCGTTCCGTGATTATATCGTTCGACGTGCCCACGGACGAGTGACGTGAGCACGTGAGTATGGCGATGCGGATCGGAGAAATTCTCCTCAGCCACGGCTGGGTCGACGAGCAGCACCTGCTGCAAGCGATCGCCGAGCAGCGGATGACCGGCAAGCGGTTGTGCTCGCTACTCATCGTGCGCGGTCAGCTCCAGCCTGACTTCGCCGCGCGTGCGCTCGCCGAGCAACATGGCGTCGCTGCAGCACTCCAGCGTCACCTCGACCATCGCGAGCGGCCGCTCGCGAGATTGATCCCCGCCGCGGTCGCGCGCGAGCACGGCGTGCTGCCGATCGGCCGCATGCGCGACGGCGAGATCATCCTGTGCCTCCGCGATCCGAGGTCGGCGCTCGTCGAGCACTACGAGGCGCTGCTCCAGAAGAACGTCGTCCTCGCGGTCGCGTCGGCGCACAGCCTCGATCCGCTGATCGAGATCGCCTACGCGCCCGGCACGACCGGCTTGTTCGAGGTGCGGATCAAGGGTGGGACGACGCCGCCGCCGACGGTGCCCGTCAATCCGCCGCCGGCGCCGCCGCCACCGTCGACGTTTGCCGCCGGCACCGAACGGCCGCGGCCGGTCGCGGCACCTGCCAGGAGCCAACCGATCGGTGACGGTGCCATCAGCAACGGAGCCGCCGAGTCGATCGACATCGATCTCGAGTCCGGGCCCATCGGGGTCGCGAGCACGGTGCCGCCCCCGAGCGCGCCGCTGCCCGAAGCCAGCGGCGAGATGCCGGAGATCTTCACGATCGTCGACCTCGACGATTCACGGGTCGACAAGGATCCATCGCAGGTCGGCAAGAATGCGGTCGCGCTGCCACCCAGCACCGCCCCCCCGCGCTCCCCGACGTTGCCGCCGCCGAACGTGACGCGATCACCCGGCGCGAAGAAGCCGTAGCGGTCACATCGCCGCACCGATCGAAGGTACGGTCAGCGAGATGGGGACGCCGCTGACCGACGCGCACCGCTCGTGGCGCGTCAAGGTGTTCGTCGCGACCTGGCTGTCGTACGTCGGCTTCTACTTCTGCCGCACGCCGTTCGCCGCGACCAAGTCCGAGATCGGCAAGGAGGCGCAGTGGGGCGCCACCGAGCTCGGTGACATCGAGGCCGCATACCTGATCGCCTACGCGGTCGGTCAGTTCCTCGCGTCGGGCATGGGCACCAAGCTCGGGCCGCGCAGGAACGTGCTGCTCGGGATGGCGCTGTCGATCACGGTGACGAGCCTGATGGGCATCACGCTCACGGTGCCGATCGTGATGGGCCTCGTCGCGGTCAACGGCCTCGCGCAGGCGACCGGCTGGTCGGGCAACGTCGGCACGATGGCGAGCTGGTTCCACAAGCACGAGCGCGGTCGCATCATGGGGATGTGGTCGACGAACTTCACCGTCGGCTCGCTCGCCTCGCAGTACGCGATGGCCGGCATGCTCGCGATCGCGGTCGCGTACGGCGGCTCGTGGCGATGGTGCTTCTATCTCGGCGCCTGCGTGCTGGCCGCCGTGTGGCTCCAGTTCTTCCTGTTTCAGCGCAATCGCCCCGAGGACGTCGGCCTCCTGCCGGTCGACGATCCGGTCACGCCGGCGGATGAAGCGAAGGAGCCCGAGCCGGTCGTCATCGGATTTATGGGGCTCACGCGGATCGCGTGGACGAACCTTCTGCTGGTCGGCGGCTTCTACTTCTTCTCGAAGCTGATCCGCTACGCGATCTGGTCGTGGGCCGCATACTTCCTCGTCGAGTACTACAAGATGAGCCCGAGCGGCTCGAACGTGTACGCGACCGTGTTCGGTGTCTGCGGGCTGCCCGGTGTGTTCCTGACGGGCTGGGTATCGGATCGCTACTTCAAGTCGCGGCGCGCCGGGGTCGCGCTGATCATGATGCTCGGGATGACGCTCGCCACCGGCCTCCTGATGGCGTTCGGCGACACCGGCGTCGTGGCGTTCACCGTCCTGCTCGGGGCCGTCGGCTTCACGCTGTTCGGACCCGACGCGCTGCTCTCCGGTGCCGCCGCGATGGATATCGGTGGGCGCCGCGCCGCGACGTTTGCCACGGCCCTGATCGGCGGGCTCGGTGCCCTCGGTCCGGTCGTTCAGTCGCTCGTGATCGGCCGGCTCTACGACTCCAAGGGCGGTGACCTGACGCCCGTGTTCCTGCTGCTGTTCGGCAGCGCGGCGATGGCGACGATGTTCTGCGGCTTGCTCGTCCTGCGCAATCGCCGCAACGGCAACGGCGTTTGATCAAGCCAGGTCAGGCCAGCTCCAGGCGGCTCTCCCGGTGTTACGATGGCTCCGCGTGCGCCCCTCGTCGATCCTCATCGTGCATCCGGATCGCAAGACCCAGCGGACCGTGCAGCGGATCCTCGGGGTCAGTGGTCACAGCGTCGACGTCGCCGATGACGTCGAGCAGGCGCTCCGGCTGCTCAACAACCTGACGCCCGTGCTGATCGTCGTCGACGGCAGCCTGAAGCTGCCCGAGCTCGGCGCGCTCGTCGACGCGGGCAAGGCGCGCGGTGCCGAGGCGTGCATGACGCTCCTCGGCAGCTCCGCGCACGCGCAGGTCCCGGGGTTGCTCGGGCTCGGCGCGGTGACGAACTTGCTCGTCCATCCGATGCCGGTGCTCGCCGAGGAGCTGACGATCACCGCGCAGAAGCTGATCCGCAACGATCTGTTCGGCGCCGAGAAGTACTTGCTGTGGGGCACCGAGCTCCACGAGACCACGCTCGTCCGCGCGAGCCAGCGTGCCGAGATCGTCGCGCAGCTCTCCGAGCAGGTCCGGGCGCTCGGCCAGAGTGCGCGCGTCGCGTCGATGGCGATGCTGGTCACCGACGAGCTGCTCTCGAACGCGGTCCACAACGCGCCGGTCGACGCGCAGGGCGAGCACTACCGCCAGGATCTGCCGCGCGATCGCGAGCTCGAGCTCGATGCTCGGCACCAGGTGCGGCTGCGCTGGGGATGCGACGCGCGCTACCTCGCGATCGAGGTCGGCGACGGGTTCGGCAGCCTCGATCGCGACACAATCCTGCGTGCGCTCGGCAAGAATGACATCCGCGAGTCCGGCGCCGGCGCCGGCATGGGTGTCGCGCTGACGTACCGCTCCTGCGACCACCTCGTCTTCAACCTCGCTCCCGGCAAGCGCACCGAGATCATCGCGCTCATCGATGTCCGCTATCCTCCGACGGAGCGGATGCCGGCGTCGTCCTACAACGTGTTCGTCGAGAGGCCCCGAGCGCCATGACTACTGCCAATCCCCCAGCCGAGACGCGCGGTCGCATGACGGTCACCGACCTCGGAGATGCGCTCGCCCTCGCCGGCTCGATCGACGAGACCGCCGCGCTGCACGAGCTGATCGGCCGGGCCCACGCAAACCGGCTCACGCTCGATCTCGCCGCCGTGATCTTCATCAACTCGCTCGGTGTCCGTGACTGGATCCGGATGCAGGCGGCGGCACAGAAGTCGAACCTCGCGGTCGAGCTCCGGCGGGTCTCCGAGCCGTTGGTCCACCAGCTCAACATGATCATCGCCACGCGCGGCGCCGCGCACGTCTCGTCGTTCTACGCGCCGTACGCATGCGATGCGTGTGGCCGCGAGGAGTCGCTGCTGATCGACGCGGTCGCGCACCACGACCGGCTCGTGAAGCTCGATCCGCCGCCGATGACCTGCCCCGAGTGCGGTGCGCAGATGGCGTTCAACGACTTCCCCGAGCGCTACTTCTCGTTCCTGTCGGCGTGAGCGCCCCGCGCATCTAGCTGGTCGCTCGGCCGGCGGGTGTCGTGGGTCACGGAGTCGGTCGCGCGAGCCCGCGGAGGCGCTCGCCGCCGCCGATCACGCCCAGCGGCGCCGAGGCTGCACCGGTGGTCAGGTTGACCGTATGCAGCGTGGTTCCCGTGCTCGTGGCGAGGTTCGCCGCGAGCAAGGCGACGTTATCGCGCCCATCGATATCGAAGCCGTTGACGCTGTCGATGTCCGCTCCAAGTGCGCCGACGTCCACGAGGGTCCCGAGGTTCGGCGGGTTCTGGAGCAGCAGGCGATTCGCGGTCGCGTCGAGGACGTAGAGCGCGGTCGTGACCGCGCCCGGTGCGGAGTTGGTGTACGCCGCGCCGGTCGCTTGCGTCGCTGCCCCGTTGAGCGGGGTATCCGTGGTCGTCGCACCCGTCGCGATGTCGGTCACGCGCAAGTTCTGACCGGTGTCGCTGACGATCCGCAGCGCGACGGGGCCGGTCGGGTTGAAGTCCACGCCGAAATCGGTTCCCGCGAGCGCGACACTCAACGTCACGGGGCTCGACGCGATACCCGACGCCGGGTCGACGGTGTAGAGCTTGCCCGCCCCCGCATTGTTGGTGAGGACGTGAAGCACGCCGGTCGACGGCCGGAAGTCGATACCGACCGGGCTATCGCCTGCCCCGATGCCGGTGATCGCGGCGCTCGTGCAGAGCTTGCCGGGCGCGGTGCGGTTGAACGAGACGAGCTTGGTGCCCGTGGTCAGGCCGAACAGCTCGCCCGTGGGCTGTGGGATCGCGACACTCGTCGCGGGCACCGTGCTCGCGAGCGCGAGGGCCGTCTCGCCAGCCGCGAGCGGGAGAGAGCCCACGGACGTCGCCGCGCCGGTTTCCAGATCGATCCGATAGAGACCACTCGAGCCACCGACGACGAGGATCGCGAGCGCGGTGTTCGCGGTCGCGGTGGTCTCGATGTCGAACCCGCCGATCGCGGTGGCATCGAGCCCGAGCGACCCGCCAGCGACCGCGGTCCCGTCGTTCGGCGGATTCTGAAGGAGGAGCTGATCCGTCGCGGTGTCGATCGCGTGGAGCGTCGTGCGGCATGCGGACGCGAACGCATTGGTGTACGCCACGTTGCCGTACCCGGTGGCGGCGCCATTGATCGCACCGTCGGTGATCGTGACGCCTGTGTCGACGTTGATGCGCAGGTTCTGGCCGGTGCTGGTCGTCACGCGGAGGCGATCGACCACGGGATTGAAGTCGGCACCGAAGGTGTCACCCGCGAGCGCCGTGAATGGTGACGTCGTATCCATCGGGTCCGCGGTCAGCGCGCTCTTCCGCGTGGCGACGCCGGTGTCAGGCGCGATCGTGTAAAGCACGCCCGCGGTCGTCAGCGCGTACAGCGCGCCGTCGGCCGGCCGGCGATCGAAGGCGACGATCGTCTCGCTCCCGCCCGTCTCGCTCCCGAGGCCAGTGACAGTGACGGCGCTGGTTGCCACTGTGGGCGCGGCGCGGTCGAAGCTGACGAGCCGCCCGCCGGAGGTGAGGATCACGGTATCGCCGACCCGAGGCTCGACGGGCGGCGCATCGGACGGCGAAGCATCGGGTCCGGCCGGCTCGCCGTTATCGCCGCAGCCAGCTGCAGCGAGCAACCCGAGCGAGATGATGCAGTCCCGAAATCTAGTCTTCATCCTCCGGGTACGACTCGTCAGCCGGACCGGCCCGCCGTGGCTCCGTGAGGCATCCGTGAGCAGGCGTTCACTCGACGCCGATGTTGTCGCGCCATCGCGAGAGGCCGGGCGACACGATGGGCTCCGCGTGCGCGCTCATCATCATGCTCTTGAAGTTCGGTGGGTCGAAGCGCCGCAACGTGGCGAGCCCCGCAAGCGCGCTGACCTCCAGCGTGCCGACCTCGTTCTGGTGCAGCGACAGGAACTGCAGCTTCGTGCATACGTGCAGCGGCATCAGATCGAGGTAGCCCTCGTTGATCTCGAGCTCCTGCAGCATCAGGTGCTCGAGGGCCGGCTGCGCGATCACCTCCAGCGGCACGGACGAGATGTACTGGCGAGCGAGCGTGAGGGAGGTGAGTGGCAGCCCGCGCAACGGCGCGAGCTCGAGCGTTCGCCACTCACCGCCGCTGATCGACAAGCTCCTCAACGCGGGCATGCTCGTCGCAAACGAGAGATCGAGCGCCGGCTGATCGTGAAATGCGAGGTGGACGTGATCGAGCGTCGGGTGCTCGCGCAGCGGCGTCAGGTCGAGGGCCGTACTGCCACCGATGTCCAGCGACAGCGATCGCAGGCGGCACGCGCTCAGCGGCGCGAGATCGATCGGACCCGCCACCGCCGCCGTGAGTGACGCGAACGTGCGACCAGCAAGCGGCCCGACATCGAGCGCGTCGAGAACGCTCGAGAGCGTGGAGCTCAGGTAGAGATCCTCGAGCGCTGGCACCTCGCCGAGGCCGGACAGATCGATCTGGACGGGCTTCTCGTGCGCGAGCCGGACGCTGCGGGTCTTCTTCGACGTGCGGACCTCGACGGTGGAGCCGTCGCTGCGGCGGGCGGTGACCTTTCCCACGGTGTTACCTCGCGAAGTGCGGTGATGTCCCGGCTCGGCTGCTCGGTAAGCTCAGAAGCTCGACAGGTACCACTTGCCGTCGCGGCGGACGAGCTTCATCGTCTCGTCCTTCGTGCCGTCGGGGCCGAACAGGAACGTCACTTCCGCCGCGTCGCCGGTGATCGTCTCCTTGGTCGCCTTGCCCTTGGCGAAGTACTCCTTGAACTCGCCGAACTTCGGGCTCGCCGCGGTCATGCCGCAGATGTCCTTGGTATCGCCGTCACCTTCGCCCTTGGGATCGCAGAGACCCATGAGCTGATCGGTGTTGCCGCTCGCTGCGGCGGCGAACACGGCCTCGGTGACCTTGGTCGGGCTCGAATTGTCGACGCCGCCCGCGCCCTGCGCGATCTGCGCGGCCGGCGCGGGAGGTGTGGTCGGCGCGCCCGACGTGGTCGGCGTGGTCGGCGCGGGAGCGGCAGGCGACGCCAGCTCGCCCGTCTTCGCGGCCGGCTCGTTCCCG
Organism: Deltaproteobacteria bacterium; assembly: GCA_013812655.1. Taxonomy (GTDB): domain Bacteria; phylum Myxococcota_A; class Polyangia; order Haliangiales; family Haliangiaceae; genus JABFXX01. The sequence goes on from JACCTC010000251.1 coordinate 10,946, forward strand.
GCGTCCTTCTTCTTGCAGCCGACACCCGTGCAGAGGCCGGCAGCGAGCACGATCACGATCCATCGAGTCTTTGTCATCGCGACCGATTCTCGCCCGATGCGCGCGACCGCGGCAAGCCGACGGACCGTGCACGCGCGGTAACATGGGACGCATGAGCGGGTGCGCGACGTGCGGCGAGCTCGGCGAGCGGGCGGACGTGGACCTGGCCGCCGGTGAAGCACTGCCCGCCGCGGCGAGCAAGCTCGAGCCGATCGCGGGCGGCGACGTGCGCCGGTGTCCGACGTGCGGCGCATGGTTTCTTTACAAGTACGAGTACGAATACAACGCGCTCGGCCCGAGCTCGGAGGACGCCAGTCTCCGGCGGATCGAGCCCGACCGCGTGAAGGAAGTGCTGCTCGGCTCGCCGCCCTCGGATGCGGTGTTCCAGGCGCTCGGACAGCTCGGCTCTAGCGACGGCGAGGCTGCGCTCATGACCAGGCTTCGCGCCGAGCTCGAGAAGCCGCGCACCAGCTACGAAGCGATCCGCAAGCTCGTCGGCTTGCACCTCGGCAAGTCCGACGTCGCGGGGCCCGATGTCGCGGCGATCGAGCGCTTGCTCCGCCACGCTCGCGCCGAGGTGCGCAAGGACACGCTGTACTTGCTGCAGGCGCATCGCGGATCTCTGGTCTTCCGAGCAGCCGCTGCGTCGACGGATCCGAACCCGTCGGTGCGCCTGGCGGCGGCGACCGCGGCCTTCGGCGCGTCAGACGAGGTCTCCCTGGTGCCGGCCATCATCGCCTGCCTCGAGGACTCCGTGGACGTCGTTCGCAGCAACGCGGCGTGGGCCCTCGCCGTGTTCGCCGAGCGGAACGAGGACGTGACGGCCGCGCTCCCTGCGCTCGAGGTGCGCCTCGCCGAGGAGTCGAGCGCGAAGGTCCGCACGACCGTCGAGCGCGCCGTCGACGCGATCCTCGCCTGGACGCCGCCGACCAGGCGCGTGCACGTCTGGCGATGCCCGAAGTGCGGCTCGACCGACGCGGGCCCCGACGAGTCGCGCTCGGCCTACGAGTTCACCTTCATGCAGTGCAACGGGTGCAAGACCGGTGGCCTGGTCGATTCGTGGGAACGCGACTCCGACTGGTCGCTCGCGATCGACATTCCGATCAACGCGACCGACGTGCCGGCCTACGTCGCACCGCTCGCCCCCGGCGACGGTTTCTACGAGAGCATGCAAGCCGCGAAGGCGAAGCCGAAGACGAAGGCGAGCGCGACAGCAACGCCGGCACCCAAACCCGCTGCGACCACGCCACCAGCGCCGATTGCAACACCGACACCTCCGGTCACCGGACCGCCGACCGCGCTGGCCGTGGGCTGCGAACGCTGCTTCGGCGCCGACGCCAGGATCGCGTGGGAAGCCATCAACGCGTCGACCGAGGCTTCATTGATCAGCGACCTGCACTTCGCCGTCGACATCATGGCGTGCGCCTGCGGACAGCGCTTCGCCGTGGTGTTCACGGAACGCGTCAACTATCGCGAGGGCGGCGACGACCTGACCTGGCTTGCCCTGCCGATCTCCAGCGACGAGCATGCGCGAGTGGCACGCTGCGGCAAGCGCTCCGTGGCGAGCGTCCTCACCGAGATCGGCGTCGATCGCCGCTTCCTCGTGCGGAACCAGACCGACGGGCCCGTCGACGCCTGGTGGCGCAGCAACGGCTTCTCGATCGACCCGACGGTGCCGAGCGATCCGGCTGGGCCAGCGACGTAACCCGTGCACGCCGGCACACCGGTCTCCTGGCTGCTCTCGAGCGATGAGGTCGCTGACTTCTGGGCGCTCGGCGTGCCGCTGGAGGCAGCCCACGTTCCCGCGTGGTGCCCGGCGACATCACGGCCGCAGATGGGAGTCACCTCCCTGGTCGCCTGCCAGGATGAGCTGGCTCCGGCCCTGCGCAGCCGGGCCTGGCTAGCTACCGGGCCGCAAACGTACCGGCGCGGTACGGCCGAGGAGGCCCTGCGCCGACGCTGCCATTTCACCGTCTGGTTGCCCTCGCGCAGCGGCAGCTTGCGATCCTTGCCAAGTGTGTTGCGGGCGCACGGCGGTTGGCGCCTACTGCGCTGACCGCACATGAGCGCCTTGAAATCGTTCCTCGACGTAAAGCGCCGGGAGATCCCGTTCGTTCTCTCGATGTTCCTCTACTTCTTTCTGGTCATCACGGTCTTCTGGATCCTGAAGCCCATCAAGAAGGCGCAGCTCGTCGCGTACTACCCCTATGACGCGGAGAAGAATCCCGATGGCCGCGCGTTCGATCTGTTCGGCATGCGGCTCGGCGGCGAGGAGGCCGAGCTCGTCGCGAAGGTCCTGAACATGGTGATCGCGGGGATCGCCGTGGTCGTGTTCACGCTGCTCGCGCGCAAGCTGCACCGCCATCGCCTGTCCTACGTGTTCTGTGCGTTCAGCGCGATCGTCCTGGCGTTCTTCGCGGTGCGGGTCGGCAACATGAGCGAGATCGAGGGCTGGGCGTTCTACCTGTTCGGCGATCTGTTCAACACGCTCATGGTCGCCACGTTCTTCGCGTTCCTGAACGACAGCGTGGCGCCCGAGGACAGCAAGCGGCTCTACGGTCCCATCGTGCTCGGTGGCCTCGCCGGCGGCATGGCGGGCACCGTCGGGATGAAGGCGCTCGATCAGAGTCCGCAGTTCTGGATGATCGCCACGATCGTCGCGACCGGGCTCATCGCGGTCTGTGCGACGATTGCGGGCCGCTGGGTCGAGCGCAAGGCGCCCGATGCGATCGCCGCGGCCAAGGCCAAGGCCAGCGAGCAAGACGGCGAGACCAAGAACATGGGGGCGCTCGCCGGCGCGAAGCTGGTGTTCCAGTCGAAGTACCTGATCTCGATCGTCGCCATCGTCGGGCTCTACGAGATGGTGTCGACGATCATGGACTACCAGATGACCTCGACGGTCACGCATTACGTCGAGCAGAGCGTGCGAGCCGCCACCGACGCTGCTGGTGGCCGCGGGACCCCCGAGGGCAAGGCGATCTTCAAGGGCGCGATTGGCGACCACTTCGCCTCGGTCTACGCGGTGACCAACACCGCCGCGTTCATCATCCAGATCTTCCTGACGTCCTTCATCATGAAGCGGCTCGGCATCCGCGTGGCCTTGATGATCATGCCGATCGTGATCCTCGGCAACTCGGGGCTGTTCCTCGTGATCCCGTCGCTGTGGATCGGCAGCATGCTCAGCACGACCGACAACGCGCTCAACTACTCGCTGAACCAGAGCGCGAAGGAATCGCTCTACACCGTCACGTCGCGCGAGGAGAAGTACGCCGCGAAGGCGTTCATCGACATGTTCGTGCAGCGGTTCGCCAAGGCGATCGCCGTGTTCCTGGCACTCGGCGTATCGGCGTTCTTCACCGACTTCGCCGGCGTCCGCTGGCTCTCGATCGCCGTGATCGCGCTCGTCGCGATCTGGCTGTTCGCGGCCAGCTACGCGGGCAAGCGCTTCCGCGAGCTCAGCGAAGCGATCGAGAAGGACAAGCCAGCCGAGTCCACCAAGCCGTCAGAAGCACCGCCCGTCAAGCGATGATCGGGCGGTCACCGCTGCCACATCATCGGTGACGTCGAGTCGCGCGCGGCGCGATCATGGTGAACGCGGGACGGATCGCTCGATGACCGCCTCGACGCCTTCGCGGGCGAGAGCCTCGCGAAGCTTCGCCATCACGACCTCCTCGACCTGGGCTTCGAGGTCGACGAAGGCGCCGACGACGTTGGCGACGAACCAGCCCTTCTGCTTCTCGACGACATCCTCGACGTTCGTGATTCGGATCGTGATCATGTGCCCAGTGCAGCACGGTTCCGGGCCCGCGACCCGCGGTAACATCGTCGGGTGATGCGCAAAGCTGTCTGGACGGCGATCACCTGGCCGGTCGTGCTCGTCGCCGCGCTCGCCGGCTGTGGTGGCGCACGAGCTCGGCCCGCGGCGCCGCCTGACGTACGGGGCAAGACGTTGCTCGCGGTGTTCGCGCATGCCGACGACGAGATCTACGTGGCGCCGATCCTGGCGCGTTACGCGCGTGAAGGGGCCCGCGTCTATCTCGCGATCGCGACGGACGGCGCTCGCGGCGGCGCGCCGCACGCGACGATCCCGCTCGGCGAGGCGCTCGCGGCCGCGCGCGCGCAAGAGGCGGCATGCGCGACGCGCGAGCTCGGGATCGAGAAGCCGATCCTGCTCGGCTTCGGCGACGGCGCCCTGGGCGCGATCGTAGGTCCTCCGAACGCGGACCTGGAGCGGCTGGCCAGCAAGGTCCGCGAGACGATCGCGACCGTGAAGCCGGACGCGATCCTGACGTGGGGGCCCGAAGGCGCCTACGGTCACCCCGATCACCGGCTGGTCAGCTCCGTCGTCATGCAGGTCGTGCAGGCAGGCGGACCACCGCTCTTCTCACCAGGGCTGCGTGCGGACGACATCATTCGCGGCAAGAACCTCCTGCTCGAGCAGCAGAGCCCCGTGGCGGAGCGTCTGCTCGGTGTCCGGGTGGGCTTCGACGCTGCGGACCTCGAGCGCGCGAAGCGCGCGTTTCGCTGTCATCGCTCGCAGTTCGATTCGCAGATGACGGAGCGGATCCTCGACGGCATGCAGCGCGCGTGGAATGGCGTGATCCTGCTGCAGCCGTGGTTCGGTGCGCCCGCCGGCGAGGGCGTCCTCGGACGCTGACGCGATCCTGAGGTGGGGACCCGAGGGCGCCAGTTCGGCACTGCCCGCTACAAACCGTTCGACGTTCATGCAATGACATCGAGCATGAAACTAGCCGCTCCCTTGATCGCGCTCGCAGCGATCTCTGCATGCAAAGAATCGTCGGATAGTCCCCGCCCCCCCGCGTCGGGCTCGGCGGCGGGCTCGGCTCTTGGATCTGCGGCACCGCCCCCCGTCGATGCGAGTGGAGGATCTGCCGCCGTCCCGACGCCCGCCGTGCCGCTTCCCGCAGGCGCACCGACGTTTGGGTGCCTGGGATGGTCGGGATCGGCCAGGCTGGCTGCATGCGTCATCGGCAGCACGGCCTCGAACGAGCCGTCGGTGTACGAGCTCAGCTTTGTGGGCTCGACAGAACCGACGGTCAAGCTCGCGACGCGTTCCGGAGATCAAGGTGACGTGATCGAAGACGCCGCGGTCGCCGCGGCAAACTCCGCGCTCGCCCGGCTGAACATCCAGCCGTTCCCGAACGCCCCGACGCAAGTCACCAAACCGGGGACGACCGTGCTGGGCAAGGACGTGTCACTCGTGTGGACATCGAAGCAAACGCACAAGGGTGGCGAGAACATGCCACCGACGCACAAGCACACCGCTGTCGTGAAATGCGTTGGTAAGAGCATCGACCTCGCGGCGTCCGAGATCGAGGGTGTGAATCCGACGTTCACGACGTGGTCGGTTGGCGACCATGTCGTGATCGAGACGATCGTGACGACCGCTCGCGAAGGTGAGTATGGCGAGGAACGGTCTGTGGCGGTGGTCGAACTGGCCACGTGCAAGAGCACGAAGGCGCCCACCTGAGCACGCGCGCCCGGCGGGATCGTGCCGGAACTGCCAGAACCGGTGCCGCACGGACTTTGCCAGCCGCGCGAGCTCAGCGATGCCGGCGCTTCGCGTACGAACCGACGAGCCCCGGGATCTCCGCGAGTAGCTCGCGTGCGAGGTAGCCGAGCGGCCCGATATCGCGCGCGAGGACCTCACCCGCCTTGGCGTGCACGTGGACGCCCCACACCGCGGCTTGCAGGATCGTCGCGCCGCGTGCGGCGAGGCCCGCGATCACGCCCGACAGCGTGTCGCCCGAGCCGCAGGTGCCGAGTCCGAGGTTCCCGGCGGTGTTCGCGTAGCAAGCACCGTCGGGCGCGGCGACGTAGGTGACCGCGCCCTTCAGCACGACGATCGCACCGAGCTCGCGCGCAGCCTCGAGTGCGAGGTCCTGCGGCTTTGCGAGCACGTCCTCGGGCTCGAGGTCGAGCAGCGAAGCCATCTCGCCAGCATGCGGCGTCAGGACCGCGCTCGCAGGGCGGCTGCGCAGCTCGCGGAACGCAGCGAGCGCCCCCGCATCGATCACCACCGGCGCGCGAGCATTCAGCTTCACGCAGCTCGTGATCACGCCACGGGCCGCACGTCGATCACGCATGCCCGGTCCGACGAGAATCGCGTCGCTTGCCGTCAGCTCGTCGCGCAGCTCGCGAGCTGAGGTTGGCGCGAGCTCGCCCGTCACTGTCGCGCGGACGCCGATCACCCGCGCCTCCGGTACCGCGACCGCGACGTGCGGTGCGATGTTGCGGCTCGTCGCGATCACGAGCGTGCCGGCACCGGCTCGCAGCGACGCGAGCGCGGCCAGCATCGCGGCCCCGGGGATCTGCTCCGAACCGCCCACGACGAGGACCGTGCCGCGCGCGACCTTGCCGAGCTGGTCATCGAGCGCGGGGAGCGGCCACCGCCGCAGCAGCGCCGGCGTGATCGCGATCGCCGCACGGCGGCGCGTCACGTGCCCGCGCCCGGCTCGGGTGGCACGTCCGGCGCCTTGGTGACCGGAGTGGCCGCGGCCTCGAGCGGCGCGACGAAGTTGTACGCACGCAGCGCGAGCCCCGCCCGCCCGGCGGCGTCGGTGACGAGCTCGTACGAGGTAACCGAGCAGTTCGCGACGTCGTGCGCACGATCGATCGCGAGGATCTGCTCCTCGGTCAGCTGCTCGAGCACGTAGCGCAGGCACAGCACCGTCACCTGGTGTGCGACCACGAGCACCCGCTCGCCGTGAAACTGGAGCTCCATCGAGTCGATGAAGCTCCGCAGCCGCAGGATCACGTCGCACCAGCTCTCGCCACCGGGCGGCCGGTAATAGAACTTGCCGACGCGCGCCCGCAGCTCGGCCTCGTGCGGGAAGCGCGAGACGATGCCGGCCTTCGTGAACCGGTCCAAGCTACCAAGCTCCTTCTCGCGCAGCCGCTCGTCGAGCACCGGACCGACAGGACGGAGACCGCCCGCTTGCGTGAGGAGCTCGGCGGTCTCCATCGCGCGGCGGTAGGGCGAGCACGCGACCACCGTCGGTCGCTCCGCGGCCGGCATCGCGCCGAACCAGCGGCCGACCGCGACCGCCTGCTCGCAGCCCAGCGCCGACAGCGGGACGTCCTGATCACGAGCCTCGATGTCGATCATCGGCACCCCCGCGTGCTCGGCAGCTCGCGCCGCGACGTTGCCGGCACTCTCGCCGTGACGGACGACCCACAGGCGGGCGGGCCACAGCTCTACCGATCGGTCCGCCATGCGGCGATGCTATCAGCCCCGGCGCAGCCGCAGCTTGCCGCGGAGGTAGCCGATCGCGAACGCGGCAGCGAGCGCGGCCACCGGGTTTCGCACGACGGCGCGCTCGAGCCGCGCGACGTAGCGGGCAGCGGGTCCGAACGTCAGCTCCGTGCTCTCGCGGGCTGCGCGCGACACCGGCGGTCGGGCCTGCTCTCGCCCGGCTTCGGATCTGGAGCCCGGTTCGGAGATGAGCGCTCCTGCATCGTCGACGACCACGAGCGCAGCTGCCGAAGCGAGGTCAGCGGTCGAGCGGGGACTGCGCGTGCGCTTGCGGCTTGGTTTCGCGGGCTTCGCAACATCGACTTCACGAGTGGCCATGGTGCAGTCGTTCATGCGCACCGCATGCCAGCCTTCCCGCGCGCGCACGCACGGCGCTCCGTCAAGCGTGGGACCACACGTGGGGTGCGTGCCTCCGGGGACAAACTACGCAGCTCGAGTCCTCAGGTCGCGCAGCTCCGCGTCGCGCCAGCGGATCGCATGGGAGCGAGTGTCGTCGACCGTTCGACGCTGACTGGTGTGGCGCTTGCTCATCCGTGGTCGCCGGCCTTATCACCCCGCAGGAGCCACCCAACGATGCAAATCGCCCGCAGCCTCCGCCTGTCACTCGCAGCCGTCACGCTCCTCGCCGGAGCGGCTCACGCCGAACGCACCGACAAGCTCGTCCGTCACCCGGGCCGCGCGATCCCGAACGAGTACATCGTCATCCTCCGGGGAGCGCCGACCGCGAGCCTCGCGCCGGCCGCACGCACGGACGTCACCGCCACGATCGACCGCCTCGCGGCCACGCACGGTGCATCCGTCAAGCATCGCTACGAGGGCGTGCTGCGCGGCTTCTCGGCGCGGCTCTCTGCCGACCAGGCGGAGGCCCTCGCGGCCGATCCGGCGGTCGAGCTCGTCGAGGAGGACACGCCAGTTCACGCCAGCGCGATCCAGACGAACGCGACGTGGGGCCTCGATCGCATCGACCAGGCAGCGCTGCCGCTCGATACCAAGTTCGCGAACCTCGGGGACGGCGCCGGCACGACGATCTACGTCATCGACACCGGCATCCGGGCGACCCACAAGGAGTTCACGGGCCGGCTCCTGCCCGGCTTCACCGCGATCCAGGATGGCCAGGGTACGAACGACTGCAACCTGCACGGCTCGCACGTGGCCGGCACCACGGCGGGCGCGACGTACGGCGTCGCCAAGAAGGCGAGCCTCGTCCCCGTGCGGGTGCTCGGCTGCGATGGGAGCGGGTCGAACGCCGGCGTCATCGCCGGCATCGACTACGTGCGGCTCAACAAGCGGCCGAGCTCGGTCGCCAACATGAGCCTCGGTGGTCAGGCGAGCGACGCGACCGATCTCGCGGTCCGCAACCTCGTCGCGGCGGGCGTCACGGTCGTTGTCGCCGCGGGCAACGACAACGCCGACGCATGCCTGTCCTCGCCGGCGCGCGAGAAGCTCGCGATCACGGTCGGCGCGTCGGCGCCCACGGACGCACGCGCGACGTTCTCGAACTTCGGAACCTGCGTCGACCTGTTCGCCCCCGGCGTCGATATCGTGTCGGCGACGATCACGAGCGACACCGCGACCGCGGCACTGAACGGCACGTCGATGGCCTCGCCACACGTCGCTGGCGCGGCCGCCGCGTACCTGGGCGCGAACCCGGGCGCGACGCCCGCGCAGGTCGAGGCCGCGCTCCTCGCCGGCACGATCGCCAGCAAGGTCACCGACGTGAAGGGCTCGCCGAACAGGCTCCTGCAGACGAAGTTCGTCGACACCACGGCCCCGGTCTCCGCGATCACCGCGCCGCTCGACGGTGCCAGGGTCGCGTCGTCGTTCACCGTCGAGGCGAACGTCACGGATCCCAACCTCGAGCGCGTCGAGCTCTCGATCGATGGCACGCTCGTCGACACCGCTACCGCAGCCCCGTACCAGTTCGAGGTCACGGGCCTCGCCGTCGGCTCGCACACGATCGCGATCAAGGCGACGGACCTCGCGGGCCAGGTCTCGACGAAGACGGTCACGGTGACCGTGGCGGCCTCCGGAGGCGGTGACGGCACCGGTGGTGGCTCGGGTGGAGGTGGCAACGGCGACGGTGATGGCGAAGATGGCGCCGCATCACCGGACCTCGTCGGTGGCTGCTCGGCGGGCTCCGGCGCCGCGGGCGCCCTGATGCCCCTCGCGCTCGGCCTGCTGACGCTGTTCCGCCGCCGCCGCACCTCGCGCTGAGCGACAGGGTGGATCCCCCGCGGCTCAAGCGTCTCGCACGCGGCGCGCGTCGGTGAGCTGAGTCCGGATCGTGTCGCGCACCCATCTGGTCCAGCGGTCGGTCAACCAGCCGCGCTCGATGACGAGGTTCTTGAAGGTCCCAAGTGACGTGAGGCCCCACAAGATGTCGGCGAAGGTCGAGATGCGCATCTTGGGCGGCAGCTCACCCTCCTTCTTGAGCCAACGGCCGAGCCGCACCGCCTCCTGGTAGCGCTCTTCCTCGCGCGGACGCAGCGTTTCGTCCACCTCGCGATGGTGCCGCCGCGCCACCAGGAGCGCTTCATGGATCTTCCACACCTTCGACGCGACCTCGGCGTCCACCGCGATGCTCGCGTCGAGGGCGTCGAGTGCCGTCGGTGCCGTCCAGATCGGGTGCCGCTCGAGCGCGGGGACGACGTCCGTTTCGTAGATGTGCAGATGCAACGCCGTGAGCAAGGCTGCTTTGGAAGTGAAGTGGAGGTAGATCGCCTGGCGCGACACGCCGGCTTGCTTGGCGACCGCTTCGAGTGCCCCACCGAAGTAGCCGGCTTCCTCGAACACAGCGCGCGCCGCCTCGAGGATCGCCGCACGGGTGTCCGGCCGGAGACTTGACATGCTGTCAACCGTACCGTACTTTACAGGCTGTCAAGCACCTCCTGGAGCAGAGAACATGACTCGTTACCTGATCGTGACGTGGGACGGCGCAGGCAACCTCGTGCCGACGCTCGGTATCGCCCGTCACCTCGTCGACGCGGGACACGACGTCCGCATCCTCGGACACGACACGATCGTCAAGCGTTGCGGCGAGGTCGGCGCGAAATTCATCGCTCTCGCGCAGCCGGAAGGTTGGGACAAGCTGGACAATCCAGACGACTTCGAAGCCGAGCTCGAGCTGATGATGGAGCAGTTGTGCTTCAGCACCGCGATCGCGAAGGAAGTGGCGTCCGAGTTGGGACGCGAGGCGGCCGACGTCCTGATGGTGGACTGCATGTTGTGGACTGCACTCAACGTGGCACTGGCTTCGGGTCTGCCGACCGCAACGCTCTTCCACACGCCGTACACGATCTTTCGCGGCGGCCCCCTCGTCGAGATGTTCGCGCCCGGACTCGTCCGGCTGAATGCGCACCGGGCCGAGCTCGGATTGGATCCCGTCGCAAATCTCGGGGCCGTGCACGACGCATGCGACCTCGCATTGGTCGCGTTGCCGATGGAGTTCGAGCCCGACGCAGGTGACGCGCCGAACGTCGTGCGAATGGGACCCGTGCTCGACGCTCCGCCGCTCATGAAGACCACCGACGCCGTCGACGTTTCTGACGGATCGACGCCACTGGTCCTCGTGAGTCTGAGCACGAGTGAGCAGGGGCAGGCCGAGCTCCTTCAGCGGATCGTGGACGCGGTCGCGGTCTTGCCGGTGCGCGCCGTGGTCACGACTGGTCCCTCGATCGACCCCGCGACGGTGCGGGCAGGAGAGAACACCCGCGTCGTGGCGTATGTTCCGCACGCCGAGCTGTTGCCGTCGACATCGCTCGTGATCACGCACGCCGGTCTCGGCACGGTGATGACGGCGCTCGGTAACGGTGTGCCCTTGTTGTGCACGCCGATGGGTCGTGACCAGTTCTTCAACGCGGAACAGGTCCAGGCACTCGGGGCGGGGAGGATGCTCATGCCGGGCGCCGACGTCTCGTCGATCACGCAGGCGGCTCGCGAGATCCTGAACGACGCACCGTGCCAAGCCGCGGCAAAGCAGATGGCCATCACGATCTCTGGCTACGCAGGCGCGTCTGGGGCCGTCGCTGCGCTCGAAAGGCTCAACCTCGGTCGTTCGTGATCGCCGCGCGCTCCTCGAGCGTACCAGTCACTCTGGCGGGACTTGTTGAGCACGAGTAGCAACCGATCCCTGCTGTCCATCCAACACGCACGAGCGTGTACGCCTTCACGCACTTGCCTGGCTCGGACCCGGGCCCACCTCCGGCGCGTCATCGATCTCGCTGCCCGCGCGGTCGCGTTCGCCTTCGGGGCGTCGGCCAGCACCACGTACGCCGGATCGCGGTGCTGGCGATCGGTCGCGTCCTCTATTACAGGAGCACCACGGGGACGCACTGCACCTAGTACGGCCAGGTCGTCTTCATCTCGTGACGGCGAAGGCGGATCTCAGGATCCGCACCGAGGCAAGTCGCTTCATGGTGTCGCCTCGACCATCACGGCGCAGTCGTCCGGGATCTCGAGACGGAAGAACACCTTGCGTGGCGCGTCGGTGATCGTGAACAGCCAGTGCTGCGCGCGGCCTGCGGCGCCTGCGTTCAACTCGATCTGCGAGAGCGCGCCGGCAGGCGCGCCGGCCGCTATTGCGCGTTGCCACAGCTGCTTGATCGTGCACGCGGGCCGGAGCGCGACGAGCTGATCGTCGCCGTAGCCGGAGTCGCGCTTCCACGTGCCCGCGCCATCCCAGTGTTCGAACCCGGCGTACATCCGTGCTCCGTTCCACACGATCGGCCCCCCGAGCTTGCGACCTGCTTCGGGGCCGCGCTGATCGGTCGGAAAGATCGTGCGGATCATCAGCTTGCCATTCGCACGGTCGAGTGTGCCGTCGGCGGCGACGTACTGAAGCAGGACCGTGCTGACCGTCTGGTTCGCGAAGGCGCCCGCGACGATCTGGTCCGGCGTGGCGGTCGCCGGCAACCGTGGATGACCAGCTGGTGCCGACGGGGCGGAGCCGGTACGGTTCATCACCGGCTCCTGCGATGACTTCTTGCAGGCGACGCTGCCGATCGCCATCGCCACCACGACCAGCATCCGTAACAGCCACGAGCTGATCGGCTTCATGTGTGAGGCGAACGGTACTACAACGAATTCGTCGCGGTACCTTCGCCGCATGTGGAAGCTGCTCGGAGGTATCGCCCTGATCGCGGCGATGGCGTGTGGGCCCAAGCCGTCGCCGGCACCATCCGGTGGGGCGCAGGCACCCGAGCTCGCGCCCGTGCCCGCGCCCGTGCCTGTGCCCGTGCCCGTGCCCGTGCCTGGACTGACACTCGACGGCACGTGGACGGTCGCGCAAACGCAGCCGATCGTCGACAAGACGCAGACGGTGCGGCTCGCGCCCGATCTCTCGCACCTCACACCGGGCGAGCACGCGGCGGTCGCGAAGCTACTCGAGGTGGGAGCGATCATGCAGGAGCTCTACGAGGAGCAACGCCACCTCGATGCGGCGGCCGCGCGAACGTTCGTCGCGAGCCTCGACGGATCGCCGCGGGCGCAGCACGTGAAGTTGCTGTACCGCCTGTTCCAGGGGCCGATCGCGAACACGCTCGACAATCAACGCGTGCCGTTTCTCGGCGTGCGGCCGATCGCGCCGGGCAAGACCGTGTACCCGTGGGGCATCGAGGCCGCCGAGCTCGACGCGTTCCTCGCCGCGCACCCCGCGCAGCGCGACGCCCTCCTCGCACCGCGCGCCGTGGTCCGTCGTTCAGACCGCGACGCGCTCGCCGCGGATCTCGCCACGCTCGATCGGCATCCCGTGCTCGATACGCTGCACCCCGGGCTCCGCGGCAAGCTCGAGGCGCTGCGCGGCAAGCCGGGGCTCTACGCCGTGCCGTACTCGGTGGCGTACGCCGACCGGCTCGTGCGCGCGCACGACCTGCTGGCCGCCGCGGCGGATGCCGTCGACGCGGACGATCCAGAGCTCGCGGGCTACTTGCGCAACCGCGGCCGCGATCTGCTCAGCGACGATTACGAGTCGGGCGATGCCGCGTGGGTCACCGCGAGCTTTCGCAACCTGAACGTGCAGATCGGATCGTACGAGAGCTACGACGACGAGCTGCACGGCGCGAAGACGTTCTTCTCGCTGAGCGTGCTCGCGCGGCGTCCCGCCGAGTCCGAGGCGATGCGCGCGGCGCTCGGAAACCTACAGGCGTTCGAGGATGCGCTGCCGTACAAGCAGCACAAGCGCGTCCGCGATCGCATCCCGGTCGGCGTCTACGACGTGATCGCAGACTTCGGTCAAGCACGCGGCGGCAACACCGCGACCATCCTGCCGAACGAAGCGTACCTGGCGCAGCGATACGGCCGCACGATCCTGCTCCGCGCGAACATCATGCGCGACCCGACGCTGTTCGACGGCGTCGAGGACAGCTGGCGCGCGGCGATCGCGCCGGCACACGCGCGCGACATCACCGCCGACGCCACGTTCCATCGCACGCTGTGGCACGAGATCGGTCACTACCTCGGCGTCGACAGGGCTGGAGATGGCCGCACGCTGTCTGCCGCGCTCGGCGACACGGCCGACTTGCTCGAGGAGATGAAGGCCGATCTCGTCTCGCTGTTCGTCGCGAAGTCACTTCGCGCGCGCGGCTACTACGACGACGTGAGGCTTCGCGCGGTGTACGGCGCTGGCGTCCGTCGCGTGCTGCAGAACAACCGGCCGCGTCGCGATCAGCCGTACCAGACGATGCAGCTCGTGCAGTGGAACTTCTTCCTCGAGAAGGGCGTGCTGCGCTTCGACGCCGCGACCGATCTGCTCGCGATCGACTACCGCCGCTATCACGACACCGTCGGCGACCTGCTCGGCCGGGTGCTCGCGATCCAGCATGCGGGTGACAGGGCGGCGGCCGCGCGATTCGTCGATCAGTACACGCGGTGGGACGACAAGCTGCACGGCGTGATCGCGAAGCGCATCCGCGACGCCCAGCGCTATCGCTACACCGTGTTTCGTTATGCGGCGCTCGGCGAGTAGCGTTCGCGGGGCTACTTCGTGATCGAGCTACTTCTCGGGCGCTTCTGTCGTGATGGGCGCTTCGAGCGGCACCAGCGTTGATGCCGCGGGTGCCTCGGCGGTCGGGGCCGCGGGCTTCACGGGCGCGCCGTCGATCGCGCGCAGCGCGGGAACGCCACGAGGTTCGACGAGCCGGCCAACGCGCTGGCAGATCGCAGCGAGCCGCGGCGCTCGCGTCGCCCGCCATGCGACCAGCACGGAGCCGAGCGCTCGGGCCGCATCTCGCGCGACATGTGCACGTGCATCGTCGACGAGCGCGACGACGTCGATGCGCTCGGTCGGTTTCGCGCGCGATGCCGCAAGCTTCGGCCTGGTCTTCGATACCGACGCAGGCGTGGGCGGCGGGGTTTGTTTCATCGGCGTCGGTCTCGGTTCGGCAGCCGCGCTCTCCGCCGCGCTCCGGTTCAGGGCTCTACCCATCGCTGCAACGTTATCGCGTCGACGAGGTCGGACTCGCACCGGTGTTTGGCTTCATTTGCGTCGGAACGGACCAGTCGCGCTATCCTCGACGGCGTCGTGCGGATGCTGCACGTTGACGACACCGGGCAGCGGCGGTGGCGTCGATGCCGACGGCGTGCGCGCGGGCGGCGCGAACGACTCCCACACCGTGGCGTGCTGCGCACCCGGATGGAGCGGCTCGACGAAGGCCTGCGGTGGCGGCACCGCTGCGGGCTCGACCGAGTCGGCATGCACGAGAGCCGGCTTGTAGCGCGCGAGGTACTTGATCGCTGCGAAGCCGCGCGCAGCCCAGAACACGACGCCGAACGTCAACAGGAACAACGCCGGACCGCTCGCCAGGATCACCACCCAGTTCGAAGCTGCCGGGTTCTCGGCGTCGAAGAACTTTTCCATCGACTTCGCCGCGACCCAGCCGATGCCTTCGACCGCCACGAAGATGTACAGCACCGGCAGCACCTGCGCCCAGACGGTCGCGAGCGGGCCGCGCTTCCAGAACCGCGCGTGCGCGGCCAGCGGCACGCCCTCGCGGAACTTGCGCTGGAAGATCACTTGCGTCTTGCCGAGGAAGAACGACGACGCGACGATGACGACGGCGAGGTTGAGGACGAGGAACACGATGCAGCTTCCGAGGCTGAACAGCACCCAGAACGACGACGCGGTCGGCGACAGCTGCACGTAGAGCAACGCCATCGTCAGGTACGAGATGAACACCTCGAGCGCCGGCTCGAGGACGAGGCCGAGCAGGACCGAGGCGATCAGCGTGATCGCGACGAGCACACCCATGGTCGCGAACGCAGCTTTCGCCTCGGCCCACACGTTGCGTAGCGTGAGCCGCACCGTCGCGCGGGCAGCGCCGGGCTCACCTGCCGCGGCGCGCTCGGGAAGTCCGGCGATCTGCTTCAAGGTCGGCGCCGCTACCTTCGCGAACAGGACCAGCGCGATGCCGAGCAGCACGAATGGCAGGAGTCCGAACAGGAAGTCGACCTTGCTGAAAAAGTTCGCCAAGGTCGTGAAGACCGAGAAGTCGCGCTTGAACCGCTGCACGTTCTGCAGCATCTGCGTGAGCACCGGCGCGTCGGATTCGCCGGTCAGGCTCGCGAGCGTCGGCTCGACGAGCGTCGGACCGATCACCGCGAGATCGTGCGCCTTGTCGGCGAACATATCGAAGGTCGAGCTCACGATCTGGACTTGCGGGTTCGTGTACGCGCCGAGCGCCCCCTGCGCGCCGCGCATCGTGAACAGCACGCCCGAGAACAGGTTGACCGCGAGGAAGAACAGCACTGCCGCGAGTGCGCTGTTCTTCAACAGCATGCCGCCCTTGCCCGGGTACTTCTTGCGCAGCACGAGCGGCAGCACGAGCAGGAACACGCCAGACAGCGAGAACACCCCCAGCGCGAGCGCGAGCGTATCCAGCTTCTCCGCCTGCTTGGACTCGAGCTTCGCGGTGATCTTTTCCATCACCTTGCCGCGCATGTTCTCGACGGCCTGACGGAGCGCGATCGCGTACTGCGCGCGCTCCTCCTCGGACATCGCGAACGCCTCGAGCATCTGCTGACCGGCTTGCTCTTCCGTTGGAAATCCGAGGTCGGCGCTCGCGGTGCCGGCCGCAGGGTCGGGGCCGGGCTCATCGGGCACGGCCGCCGGTGAAGCGTCCTCCGTGGGCTCGCCAGGTACGGGCGCGGGCACCTGCTCCGCCGCGGCAACACGCAAGCTGAACAGAACACTCAGGAACGCAACGAGGATCGTGGCCAGAACTGTCGGTCTCATGCCACCTCGATGCCGGTCGCATCGCGATGTCGCATCGGCTGCCCGAATTTTTCAGGGCGGCAGGAGCTGCGACAGGCTGACGTCGAGCTGGCTGCGCACGAGTGCCGCGACGCGATCGAGCTCGGCCTGCGAGAGCGCGAGCCGGTCGACGAGCAAGTCCCGTGTCCTTTCGAACAGCTGGTCGCAGGCACGCTGCACCCAGCGCGCGGCCGTCGCGCGATGCACGGCGTAGGTCTGGCCGATGTCGTCGATCGAGAGGCCCTCGGCGAAGCTCATGCGCAGCACCGTGCGTGAGCGCGGCTCGAGTGCGTCGACCGCCTCGCGCAAGGCACTGCCGAACGCCGCCGCGTACTGGCGCTTCAGTAGCTCCAGCTCGGGGTCGGCGGTCGAGATCGACGCGATCGCGTCCGGCCACCGCTCGTCATCGACGCCCACCTCGCGTTGCCGCTGTTGCGTGCGACGCAACATGAGCGCGATTCGAGTTGCACAGATACCGACCCACGCCCGCAACGGGCCGCGTCCGGCATACTGCGCGAGCTTGGGCGCCGTGCCATCGCCGACGAGCAGGCTCGCGCGCAGGCGCTGCAGCGCTTCGTCGACGAGCTCCGGGCGATTGTCGATCGCCGCGATCGCGACGCGCGCGTCTGGGAGCACGTCGTCGAGGAGGTGGCGGATCGCGCGAGCATCGCCCGCGAGGCATGCCGCGGCGAGATAGAGGTCGCCCGCATTGCGCAGGCGCGCTTCGGCGTCGAGTGCGAGCACGTGCGGACCGGCGTGTGCAGCAAACAACTCGTACGCCAGCGCCAGGCCCGGCCAGGCCGCTTGGCCGGTCCGCCACGCTTCGGCCATGGCGTCATCGTCCACGCGCTGCACTATACGCGGTGGCGATCGAACCTGGCACCGGCTCATCGAGTTGCCATCTGGAGGCTACAAATACGCGATCGATCGAGTGCATCCGAGGTACAGCCCTTGCAGCACGCCCGAGCCGTGCATCTGGACGACAACGCGATGGCAGCATTCATCGCTGGCGGGTTGCCTGATGTCGAGCAGAGCCTCGTCCGGATCCACCTCGACGATTGTGACGAGTGTCGTGCCGCCGTGCGCGTCGGACGGCGCGCGATCGCGTCGCCGAGCATGACGCTGACCGTGCTCGCCGAGAGCTCCGGGACGAAGGCGGCACACGGGCGCGAATCCGCGATGTTCGCGCCTGGCACCATGGTCGGTCCGTACGTCCTCGAGCGTCTGCTCGGTGCGGGAGGCATGGGCCTGGTCTATGCGGCCCGTGATGCGCGGCTCGATCGCACCGTGGCGCTCAAGGTGATCCGGCAGACGCCGGGCACTGCGCTCGATCAGCTCGTCGAGCGCCTGCGGCGCGAATCCAAGGCACTCGCCCGGCTGTCGCATCCGAATGTCACCACCGTCTACGAGCTGGGCTCCGCCGACGGCGAGATCTACATCGCGATGGAGTACGTCGCCGGCAGCACGCTTCGCGCGTGGCTCGCTGACGAGCAGCGTGACCCCAAGGCCATCCTCGCGACCTTCGTCGAGGCGGGGCGTGGGCTCGCCGCCGCGCACGCTGCCAGCCTCATCCACCGCGACTTCAAGCCCGACAACGTCATGATCGACGCGCGCGGCGCGGTCAAGGTCACCGATTTCGGACTCGCGACGCTCGCGAAGGACATACGCGTGGGCGCGCCGACGGCAGACGTCGCCAGGTTCGACACCGAGATCACGCGCACCGGCGCGCTGATCGGCACGCCGGCCTACATGGCACCGGAGCAGTTTCGAGGTGCGCAGATCGACGCGCGTGCCGACCAGTTCGCGTTCTGCGTCGCGCTCTACGAGGCGCTCGTCGGCAACCGGCCATTCCGAGGCGACAGCATCGCCGAGGTCGAGCGCAGCGTACTCGCCGGGCTCGCTGACATGCCGCGCACGCGGCGCATCCCAGCACGCGTGCGTCGCGCGATCGTGCGCGGGCTCGCCGTCGATCCGGAGACGCGGTTCCCGACGATGGACGCGTTGCTCGCCGCACTCGCGCCACGCCGCCGCAGCGTCATGGTCGGCGTCGCTCTCGCAACCGTCGGCGCCTGGGGTGTGGTCGCCACGACGCTGCTCGCGAGCGACGACACGGCGCGGCCGCCGGCGCTGTGCCAGACCGCGGGCACCGAGGTGCAGGCCGTGTGGAACCCCGAGCAGCGAGCGGTGCTCGCGACTGCGTTCGAAAACACCGGCGCGCCGGGCGCCGCCGCGACGTCGACTGCGGTGGCCGCGCGCCTCGATGATTTCGCGCAGGCCTGGTCGGCGATGCACGTCGCGTCGTGCAAGGCGACGCACGTGCAAGGCACGCAATCGCTCGCGGCGCTCGATCTGCGAACGGGCTGCCTCGAGCGGCGGCGCGCCCAGCTCGCCGCACTCGTCGGTGTGTTCGAGCGCGCAGACGCGAGCGTCGTCAGCCACGCGCGCGAAGCCGTAGTCGCTCTGCCGCCGCTGACGAGCTGCGCCGACGTCGAAGGGCTCGCGCGCCGCACGCCACTACCGACCGACTCCGCAGCGAAGGCGCGCTACGAGGCGCTGCGCGCGCGTGTCGATGCGGCCCGTGCGCTTGCCGAC
>JACCTC010000261.1 GCA_013812655.1 Deltaproteobacteria bacterium
GCTGTGGCCCGGCGACCTCGACGGTGACGGCCGCACCGACTGGTGTACCGCGACCGCGGCCGGCGTCGCGTGCGGCGTCGACGCCCATCGCGAGCTGACGACCGACGGCGTGCCGTGGGGCTTCGCGCTCGCCGGCATCGTCGATCCGTCGCCGACAATGATCACCACCGGCGCGCTCGCCGACATCGACGGCGACGGCCTCGCCGATCTGTGCAGCCTCCGCGACCGGACGATCGCCTGCGGGCGCAGCCAGGGCCGCGGCTTCGGCCCCGCCATGGTCCTCGGCACCATGCCCGCCGGCGCCCAGCCGACCGCGCTCTGGCTCGGTGATCTCGACGGCAACGGCACCGCCGACGCCTGTGTCGAGGATGCCGCCACGATCCGCTGCGTCCGCTAATCGGCTTGCCCCGATCGCGATGTAGATACATTGTATCTACATGGAAACGCGTATCAAACGATGGGGGAACAGTCTCGCACTGCGGATTCCGCGCTCGATCGCAGCCGAAGCCGGGGTCGAGTACGGCTCGCCGGTAGACGTCCACGTCGAGGACGGCGCGATGATCGTGCGCCCCGTCGAACACCCGACCGTTGACCTCAAGAGCCTGCTGAAGAAGGTCCGAAAGTCGAACCTGCACGCCGAGATCTCGACGGGCAAGCGCAAAGGTCGTGAGGTCTGGTAGTGGCGGCCTACGTGCCCGCTCGCGGCGATCTGGTCTGGCTCGAATTCAACCCGCAGGCCGGGCACGAGCAAGCAGGTCGACGTCCTGCACTCGTCGTCTCGCACACCGAGTACAACAAGAAGGTAGGCCTCGCCCTGATCTGCCCGATCACGTCGAAGGCCAAGTCCTATCCGTTCGAAGTCGCGCTGCCGTCCGGGCTGCCGGTCAGCGGTGTCATTCTCTCGGATCAGATCAAGAGCCTCGATTGGCGGGCACGTCGTGCCTCTCGAATCGCGTCCGTGCCTCCCGCCGTGCTGGAGCAAGTTGCGGCGCGCCTCGTCGCGCTGATCCGGTAGCCGCACGAAACCGAGTCATCCGGGAGCATCGAGATCGGCGAGCCCGAACGAGAACCGCAGCGCAGCATCGAGCTCGCGAAGCTTGGCGGCGCTGAGCGACACGATCTTTGATTCGAGTTGCACCTTCGGGATCGTCACGAGGTTGTCGGCATTGATCGCGCATGCCTTCGGCATCCCATCCCTGTGCCCGAGCGCGACCTCGCTGCGAATCGCGCGCAGCTTTGTCGAGACCTCCGCGACCGTCACTTTTTGGCGAACGAGATAGGCCTCGTCACGCGATACGAGCACGACAGGTCGCCGTCCTGCCGGCAGCTCGAGGATGGCCCACCAGATCTCGCGCCACGCGAACTCGGCGCTACGTCCAGCCCATCAGCGGGCACATCACGCGCAGCGTCGCGATGATCAGCAGGAAGCCGATCACGTCGAACACGATGCCGGTGCGCACCATCTGGCCGACCGTCACGCGTCTCGTCGCGTACGCCATCGCGTTCGGCGCCGTCGAGATCGGCATCATGAAGCCGAACGACGCGCCCATCGTCGCACCGAGCACTGCGGGGATCGGCGCCGCGCCGGCCGCGACCGCGAGGGCACCCGCGAGCGGCGCCATCATCGATGCGGTCGCGGTGTTGCTGGTCGCCTCCGAGAGGATGATCGAGGTCGCGGTCACCAGCGCGGTGATCGTCCACGTGCTCGAGGCACCGGTCGCGTCGACGAGCTCGCGGCCCCACTGCTCGGCGAGCCCGGTCGACTTGCCGAGCGTGCCGAGCAGGACACCGCCGCCGAACAGCAGGATGACGCCCCACTCGATCCGTGTCGCTTCGCTCCAGGTCAGCGCCGGCCGCCGCGCCTTGCCGACCCCGTGACCGGGCAGCACGAACAGCAGGCAGCCCGCGGTGAGCGCGACGACCTCCTCGGTCAGGTGCTTGGCGAGCCAGGCGGTCGCGCGCGCGGAGGGAAGCAGGCTCGAGATCGTCGGCGCCAGCCAGCCAATAATCGCCACGCAGAACACGATGACGACCGCCTTCTCACCGCGCGACCACGGCCGCGCCTCGGTCATCGCGACGTCGCGCGGAAGCGGCTGGTTCGGGCGGATCCCGTAGAACGCGGCGACGATCGCGACCAGTCCGACCAGCATGACCATCCCCATCGGGACGCCGATCGCCATCCATTCGACGAACCCGAGCTCGAGTCCACGCTGGCGCAGCTCGTTGATCCCGAAACCATTGGGCGGAGTGCCTACCGGCGTTCCGAGGCCGCCGATCGACGCGCCCCATGCGACAACGAGGACGAGCGCGGTCCCGAAGCGATCGCCGCGGTGCGCCGGTGCCATCGCGAGCGCGATCGGCAACAGGATCGCGGTCGATGCAGCGTTCGACATCAGCATCGACAGGAAGAACGCAGCGACGGCGATCGCGATCAGGAACGACAGCCGGCCGCGTGCGCGCCGCGCCACGAGCGCGCCGATTCGATCGCCGAGCCCGTGCACGCGCATCGCCTCGGCGATGAAGAACGAACCGACGAACAGGAACAGCAGCGGCGTCCCGAACGCGGCAAACGCGACCTGCGGCGTCGCGAGCCCGAGCACCACGGCGCCGACCGCAGCCATCAGCGCGACGACCGCCGGCGGCAGCGCCTCGGTCAACCACCATGTCACGCACAGCACCATCAACCCGATCAGCGCCGGCGAGGCGCTGCCGAAGGGAGCGAGCCCGAGCGCGAGCGCGAGGACCGGCCCGAGCACGAGCCCGACGCGTCGCTTCGTGCGCTCGAACCGCGCACCCGGCGTGTCATCGGCGAGCGCGTCGGTCTGCTCGTCGCTGTCTTCCATACCCGACGGCTACCAGCGCTTCGTGGCGAGCCGGGCGAACGCGTCGAGGATCAGGCCGGCGACGTTCGTCCCGTCGAGCATTGACGCGTGGCGCACGCCCGTCGGTGACGTGATGTTGAGCTCGGTGAGCATGCCGCCGATCACGTCGAGGCCGACCAGGATCTGACCGTGGTCGCGCAGCCACGGCGCGACGGCGGCGATGATCTCGCAGTCCCGTGCGTCGATCGTGGTCTTCACGGCCCGCCCGCCGACGTGCAGGTTGCCGCGCGACTCGGCGCTCCCCGGCACGCGGAGCACCGCGCCGACCGGCTCGCCATCGACGAGGATGATCCGCTTGTCGCCGGCGACCGCCTCCGGGAGATAGCGCTGCGCGATGGTCCACCGGGTGCCGGCGCCCGTCGAGGTCTCGATGATCGACGACGCGTTCAGGTCACCGTCGCGGACGACGAAGATGCCGAGCCCGCCGTAGCCGTCGACCGGCTTGACGACGATCGCGCCGCCCTGCTCGGCCTGGAACGCCCGCAACTTGTCCACGGACCGCGTGACGATCGTCGGCGGCGTGAGGTGCGGAAAGTTCAGCACCGCGAGGTGCTCGTTGAGCTCGCGCAGGCCGCGCGGATCGTTGACGAGCAGCGTCTTGCCGCGCGCGTGATCGAGGATCCACGTCGCGTGCAGGTAGTTCACGTCGACCGGCGGATCCTTGCGCATCAGCACGGCGTCGAAGTCGGCCAGCCGCATCGCATGGCGCTCGCCGGTCGTGAAGGCATGGGCCGGTGTCTCGGCGTCCTGGATCGTGGTCGGCAGCGCCTCGACGACGGCGTCGTTCCCGACGAGCCCGAGGTGCTCGAGCTGGCACGTCCACACCGACCAGCTCCGCATGGCGGCCTCGAGCATCAACGCGTAGGACGTGTCGCCTGCGAGCCCGAGCCGCTCGAGAGGATCGACGATGAACAGGAGTTTCACCCGCCGACTGTAGTCGATGTCCGGGTTCGTCCGTCCCGCGGACGTGCGTGGACGTCACGCGGACGCTCCGGACAGCCGTGGCCGGGATCTCGACGACTTGCGATGCTCGTCGATTGCGAGTCCCGCTCGAATGACCTCGCCTGCTACCCTCGGTCCGATGCGCGTCGTGCTCGTCGATCCACCACCAGAGTTCCTGCAGGAACGAGAACGCCTCGGCATCGATCGCCGGGACGAGGTCTGGGACGGAGTCCTGCACGTGCCGCCGCAACCGACGATGACCCATCAGCGGCTCGCAGCCCGGCTGATCGAGACCCTGGGCCCACTCGCGCGCGCGCGGCAGCTCGAGGTCGTTCCCGAGCCAAACCTCCTCGACCCGACACGCGGCTTCAAGCAATTCCGGGTACCCGACCTCGTCGTGGTCGCTCCCGCGGCCACGAGCGAGCGTGGCGTGGAGGGCGCCGCCGAGCTCGTCGTCGAGCTGCTGTCGCCCAACGACGAGAGCCGCGACAAGTTTTCGTTCTACGCGAGCCGCGGCGTGAAGGAGATCTGGTTGATCGAGCCGACAACCCGCATCGTGGAGCTCTATCTGCTGCGTGGCGCCACGTACTTCACGACGCTGCCCGATCGCGACGGGATCCTGCGCTCGGGACTGTTCGATCTCGAGCTCCGCGTCGTCGAGGGGCCGAAGCTGCGGCTGGCGTGGCAGGGCGGTAGCGTCGAGGTCTAAGGCTCGCGCGCGCGGGGCTCACATGCTCTTCTGGAGGATGTAGTCGTCGCAGGCGGCGTCGACGACAGCGACGCCCGCGCTGGTCTGGCTGAGGTTCGCCGTCAGGTAGTTGATGCAGTCCGGCTTGGTCTCGCCACACACCGGCTGCTCCATGCCGGCGATCGGGTGATCGAGGCAGCACACGACGATCGCCTGCGGGATCGGCAGGTTCTCCTCCTGCGTGTGCTCGTCGAAGCACGCCTGGTACGTGTCGTATGGGGCGTGATCGTCGTTTCCCCCACAGCCGAACCCAACCGAACCGAGGATCGCGGAGGCCAGGATCAGTGCGCGCATGCGCGTAGCCTATACGCGTCCGCGTGCGCTGTCGCGGCTAGGTCGCGGCGGGTGGCTCGGGCTTGTCGCCGGTCACAGACGTCGCAGGTGGCGCCGGCGCGGGCTCGTCAGCCCCGACCGCGACCTTGGTCGGCAGCAGGTGCTCGAGGCTGTGCTTGCGGAGCCGGTAGTAGAGCGTCGAGCGGTTGATCCCGAGCATGCGCGAGGCGCTCGCGATGTTGCCGCGCGACTTCTCGACGGCCGCGATGATCTCCTTGCGCTCGCTCTCGAGCAGCCGCTCGGCGAGGCTCTTGCCGTCCTCGCTCGCACCCGGCGCGGCGGCGGCAGGGATCGTCGCGACCGGACCCGAGCCACCGGGCGCGGCGTGGGTCGCGGCACGGCGACCGAAATCGAGGTGCACGGTGCCGAGCGGTGCGCCCTTGGCGAGGATCATCGCGCGCTCGATGATGTTCTCGAGCTCGCGGACGTTGCCCGGCCAGTTGTACTCGCGGAGCTTCGCGACGGCTTCGGGCGCGGGTGGCTGCGGCTGGACGCCCATCTGGCGCGCGAACTTCGCCACGAAGTGGCTCGCGAGCACCGGCAGATCCTCGAGCCGATCGCGCAGCGGCGGCAGGTTGATCGGGAAGACGTTGAGCCGGTAGTAGAGATCCTCGCGGAACTCGCCCTCGTCGATCATCTGCTCGAGGTTCCGGTTGGTCGCGCTGATCAACCGGACGTCGACCTTGATGGTCTCGGTGCCGCCGACGCGCTCGAACTCGCGCTCCTGCAACGTGCGCAGCAGCTTGATCTGGATCTCCATCGGCAGATCGCCGACCTCGTCGAGGAACAGCGTGCCGCCGTCGGCGAGCTCGAAGCGGCCGGGCCGCCGCGCCATCGCGCCGGTGAAGCTGCCCTTCTCGTGCCCGAACAGCTCGCTCTCGAGGATGCCGGGCGCGAGCGCCGCGCAGTTGACGCGCACGAACGGCTTCTCCTCGCGCGGCGAGTTGATGTGGATCGCGTGGGCGACCAGCTCCTTGCCGGTGCCGGTCTCGCCGCGCAGCAGCACGGTCGACGCGGTCGGCGCGACCTGCTCGATCTTCGCGAGCACCTCGCCGAGCGCCGGGCTGTCGCCGATGATGTTGCCGAAGTCGAACTCGCCGTGGAGCTGCTGGTTCAGGTAGCCGGTGTACTCGGCGAGCTGCGCCGCGAGCCGCTTGTTCTCGGCCACCAGGCTGTAGCGCTCGATCGCGTACTGCAGCACGCCGCGCACTTCCTTCGCGTCCCACGGCTTCGTGATGTAGCGATAGACCTGGCCGAGGTTGATCGCCTCGACAAGCACGTCGACGTCCGTGAACGCGGTGAGGATGATGCCGACGGTCTCGGGATGGCGCTGGCGCACCTCGCGCAGCAGCTCGACGCCCGTCATCCGCGGCATCCGCTGATCGGTCACGACGACCGCGACTTCCTTCTCGGCGAGGATCTGCAGCGCCTCGGCGCCACCGCTCGCGGTCAAGATGTCGAACGTCTTGCGGAAGTTGAACCGGAACGCGTCGAGGTTGTCCTGCTCGTCATCGACGACGAGGATCGGATATCTCTTGACGTCGAGGGTCACGGCCCTCAACGCGTATCACGATGAGCCGGTGGTTTCTACCGGTGGGCTGGACGTTGCCGGATCGTGGGCCTCGTTGGAAATCTCGAGAGCCTCCCTGGCGAGCCTGACGAGCAGCGGCCCGAGAATGAGGCCCCAGCCGCCGAACACCTCGACGCCGCCGAACATCGACAGGAGCACGACCCACGTCGGGAGTCGGAGCTCGCCGCGGTGCGCGAGCCATGGCCGCGCGACGTTGTCGACGGTGCCGATCACCGCGATGCCGACGATCGTCAGCGCGAGCGCCGCGACCGGTCGCCCGGTCATCGCGAGGCCGGCCGCTACTGGCGCCCACACGATCGCGGTACCGATCGCCGGGATCACCGAGAAGATCAGCGTCAGCATGCCGAGCGCGAGGGCCGACGGCACGCCGAGCGCGTAGTACGAGATCGTCGCGATCACCGACTGTAGGAACCCGGCGCCGACGATGCCCCACCACAGGCCGCGACCGGTCTCCATGAACGCCTCGGTGAACCGCGTGAAGTGCACGGGCTGTAGCGGCGCGTGCTTCTCGAGCCAGAGGTACCAGCCGCGGCCCTCGACGAGCACGCCGTACATGCCGGTCACCATGATCAGGAGGCCGATCACCGCATAGGCCGCCATGCCGGCGACCCGGCTGAGGATCGCCCAGGCGCGATCGCCCTGGTTCATCACGAGGTCGACGACCCCGGAGGCGTCGTCGACGGCCTGCTTGGCGGTCGTGACGTCGGTGGGGGTGTCGCTCCGTTTCACGAGCTTGACGAGGACCGCCTTGGCCTCCTCGGACTTCATCAGCTGCTCGACGAGCGCGATCGCGTCCATCACGATCGACGTCACGACGGCTGCGATGGGCAGGAACACCAGGAGCAGCAGGCTGACCGTGATCGCCGCGCTCACCCCCGTGCGCCCACCGAGCCGCCTTGTCAGCGGTTCGTAGACCCGCCGGGCGTAAAGGCCCAGCCACAGCGCCAGCACCATCCAGGGCAAGAACGGCCAGAACATGTACGCAGCCCCGAACACGAGGCCAGCCAGCAACCACGTCGGGAGTCGAGTCCGTACACGCACGACATTCTCGCATGCGGGCGGCGTGCCGCTTCGAAGTGGCCGAGATTCATGCGGCCCGGACCGCGCCATGTAGGAAACTTGGCCACCCGGTGGCTGGTCCTTTAGCCTTTCGGTAATGGCTTCGTCTCGACGGGCTCGGCGGGTGTCTATGGCGGAACGCGTTGCTCCGCCTCCACGTAAACCGATGGCGATCGCCCGCCGGGTCTCGCTCTTTGACCGCGAAGTCACGGTTCGGCTCGCGCCGGTCGCGATCGAGCTCATCCATGGCGCCGCCCGCGTCCTGACCGAGGGCGAGCTCACCGGCGACTTCTACGCCGGCTCGACGATGCTGACGGTCGACCTCGCGCGAACGATCGATCGGATCAGCGATCCGCCCGACGTCTCGACTGCGCAGCGCGTCGCCTTGCTCTACGCCGCCGATGATCGCTGCCGCGACCACGCCCGCCGGATCGCGGTTGCCGAGGCGCGGCGCATGGCCGGCTGCGACCTCGCGGCCCCCCTCGTCGATGTCGAGAGCCGCGCGCGCGGCCCCGAGGTCCACTTGAGCCTCAATGTCGAGGCACAGCGGAGAAACGCATGATCGAGCTGTACAGCATCCGCGACGTGTCCCGCATCCTCGCCGTCCAGGAGGCGCGCCTGCGCTATTGGATGCAGACCGGCTTTGTCGGACCCACGGTCCGCAAGGGCGGCCGCTTCTACTACACGTTCTGCGACGTCGTCGCGGTGAAGGCGGCGAAGGACCTGATCGCGATCGGCATGCCGGTGCAGAAGGTCCGCAAGAACATCGAGGCGCTGAAGAAGGCGCTGCCCGACGATACCCACCCGACGACGCGCCTCCGGGTGTGCTGCGATGGCGAGACCATCGTCGCGCTCGCCGATGACGTCGCGTTCCAGCCGATCGGCGGCCAGATCGTGATGGCGTTCAACGTGCCGAGCTTCGGCGAGCACGTCGCGCAGGTGCTGTCGATGCCGCGCGTCGACCCGAACCGGGCAAACGCCGACGGCACGCCGCTCGCCGTCGAGGACAACCCGACCGAGGCGAACACCGGGACCACCGCGTACCGCCACTTCGTCGAGGCCTGCGCCGCCGAGGACCGCGGCGACTCCGAGACCGCCGAGCACCTGTTCCGCCAGGCGATCGATCTCGAGCCGAACATGGCGGCCGCGCTGACGAACCTCGGCAACCTGGTCTATCGCGGTGGCGAGCTCGAGGAGGCCCGCCGGCTCTACGAGCGCGCCCTCGAGCACGACCCGATCCAGCCCGAGGCTCGCTACAACCTCGCCAACCTCCTCGAGGACCTCGGCGAGACCGAGGCCGCGATCACCGAGCTCCGCAAGGTCTGCGCCGCGGCGCCCGAGTTCGCCGACGCGCACTACAACCTCGGCATCATGCTCGCTCAGATCGGCGGCACCGCCCAGGCGAAGCATCACCTCGAGCGCTACCTCGAGCTCGACACCGCGAGCGACTGGGCGTCGCACGCCCGCACGTACCTCGACCACATCGCCGCGTAACCCGGTCGTCGAGGCACATCAGAGCGTGCCGAGGAAGATGACGGCGGCGGCGGCGATGACGAAGAGTGGTTCCCAGAAGCGGTCGAAGTTGGTCACGCCACGAGGTATGTGCAGCCCGCCTGCCACTACCATTGGCGTTTGATTCCACGGCGTTAGCAAGGGTGATGGGGGTCGCGCGGACGCAGTCCAACTGCAGATCGCGTCCGGCCGGACCCATGCTGCGAGCCCGCGGCGTGGTCAGCGCGGCGCGCCGTTGAGGTTGCAGTCCTGACAGTCCGTGACGACCGCGATCACGACGACGCCGACCACCAGGGCCGTGGACACCGCCGCGTTCGCGACCTGACGGTTGGTCAGCTGCTTGTGAGCGCAGCTGGTGAGGCCGATCGAGGCAACGAGGGAGACGGCGAGGAGGATGACGAAGCGCTTCATGTCCACACGGTCGCGCACCGCCGCGTGAAGCTGACAGCGCGCCGGCGTGAGCTTGGCGTGATCGCCGCGGCGCTCGTTCAGTGGAACAGCGGCATGCCGTCGATGGCGATCTTGATCATCACGTAGCCGTAGACGTAGGGCGCGATGAACAGCACCGCGTCGATGCGGTCGAGGATGCCGCCGTGGCCGGGGAGCAGCGCGCCGGAGTCCTTGACGCCGACCGAGCGCTTGATCAGCGACTCCGCGAGATCACCGAGCTGGCCGAGGATGCCGCCGGGGATCGCGATCGCGAAGACGTCGACCCAGTTGAGCCACGGCAGGAACAAGAGCTTCATCGCGACGACGCCCGCGATCGATCCGGCGATGCCGCCGAACGCGCCGGCCCAGGTCTTCTTCGGACTGACGGCCTCGTAGAGCTTGGCCTTGCCGAGGAAGCGGCCCGCGAAGTAACCGCCGGTATCGGCGAGCCACGCGATCAAGAGGACGAGGACGACGAAGTGGCCGCCCTCGGCGACCGGGAACATCCGCTTGAACAGCGAGAGGAACGTCGCGAGCAGGCCGGCGTAGACGATGCCGGTGATCGTCGCGGTGATCCGGCCGGCCACCGACGGGATGTCGCGGAACCGGAACAGGTAGTAGAGCCCCGGCAGGATCACGATCACGAACAGCAGCAGCGGCTTCTCGGTCAGCACCGCGATCTGCTGGATGCGCTCGCTCGGGCGGTAGTAGAGCGCAGTGAACGGATCGACCCAGTAGAAGACGAGGCAGGCGATCGCGCCCATCACGAGCGCGGCGCGACGATCTTCCTTCGGAAGCGTCATCACGAAGAACTCGTGCATCGCGAGGAGCGAGGCGACGAAGATCAACGCCCACGTCGGCTCGGGCCGCGGCAGGTACAGGATGACGAGGAGGATCGGAACCGCGACGACCGCGACGAGGAACCGCTGAGCGAGGTTTCCGAGTGCCACTGACCTGGCAGGTAACCGCAGCGGTGGATCGTCGTCAAGGTTTGGGCACTTGCGACCTTCGCGGTCGCGAGGCCAGACGGCCTCGCTCCCCTACGGTCAACTGTGACCTTCGCGGTCGCGAGGCCAGACGGCCTCGCTCCCCTACGGTCAACCTTCGAGGTCGAGATCCGAGGCGAGCTGCGCGCTCGTCAGCCCGAAGCGCCGCTCGCGTGCGGCGTACTGATCGAGGCACGTCTGCAGGTGCTCGCGACGGAAGTCGGGCCACTGCACGTCGATGAACACGAGCTCGGCGTACGCGATCTCCCAGAGCATGAAGTTCGAGATCCGCTGCTCGCCGCTCGTCCGGATCAGCAGGTCGACCGGCGGCAGCTGTGACGTCGGCAGGTACGACGCGAAGCGCTCGACGTCGACGTCGTCGGGCGCGAGCTTGCCGGCGACCGCGTCGCGCACCGCATCACGGACCGCACGCGCGATCGATTCGCGACCGCCGTACGACAGCGCGAGCGTCAGCGTCATGCCGCGATGGTGGGCCGACGCCGCGCGCAGCTCGTCGAGTGGCTCCTTGACGATCGGAGGCAGGCGCTCGACATCACCGATCGCCTCGAGGCGGATCGCGTTGTCGAGGATCTCCGAACGCTCGTCGATCAAGAACTCGCGAAGCAGCTGCATCAATCCCGTGACCTCGTCGACCGGCCGCTGCCAGTTCTGCGACGAGAACGCGTAGAGCGTCAGCGCCTCGATGCCGAGCTGGCGCGACGCGCGCGTGATATCGCGGACCGAATCCGCTCCAGCGCGATGGCCCTCGAGGCGCGGCCGACCCTGGCGCTGTGCCCAGCGGCCGTTGCCATCCATGATGATGCCGACGTGGCGCGGAAGGTTTCGAGGCTCGGTCATCGACGGCGTTGCCGGCTCGTAGCACGTCGGGCGCGAGCGTTGCAACGACACCATTGATCCCGTACGCTCGATGGAAGCCATGGGCATCTTTTCCAGACTCGGGACGCTGATCAAGTCGAACCTCAACGACCTCATCACGAAGGCCGAAGATCCGGAGAAGATGCTGACGCAGGTGCTGCTCGAGATGCAGCAGCAGCTCGTCGAGGCGAAGAAGGCCGTCGCGGTGGCGATCGCCGACGAGAAGAAGCTCCAGAAGCAGTACACGTCCGAGACCGACAAGTCGAAGGAGTGGGAGCGCAAGGCGATGGTCGCGGTGCGTGCCGGCGACGACGGCCTCGCGCGCCAGGCGCTCGCGCGCAAGCAGGAGCACGAGACGATCGCGACGCAGTTCCAGCAGCAGTGGATCGGTCAGAAGCAGGCCGTCGAGAAGCTGAAGGATGCGCTGCGGCTCCTCAACAACAAGATCGAGGAAGCGAAGCGCAAGAAGAACATCCTGATCGCTCGCAAGAAGCGCGCGGAGGCGCAACAGCAGATCGCGAACACGATGCAGGGCCTCGGCGACACCAGCGCGTTCGACACGTTCGATCGCATGGCCGAGCGCATCCAGCTCATGGAGGCCGAGGCCGAGGCCGGCGCCGAGCTCGCCGGCGAGCTGTCGGGTGACACCCTCGAGTCGAAGTTCCTCCAGCTCGAGCAGGCCGGCGGCGGCGGCGAGGACGATGCGCTCGCCGAGCTCAAGTCCAAGATGGGTCTGCTCGAGGCGCCGAAGGGCGACAACGCGAAGCAGCTCGGGTCCGGCGGCGTGAACGCCAAGGGCGACAAGGCCGACAAGGACGAGAGCGGCGGCGTCAGCACGGCAGGAATGGGCAGCCTGACGGCCGAGGACCTCAAGGAGCTCGAGGATCTCGACCTGTCCGAGCTCGACGGCAGCAAGAAATCCTGAGTCGTTCCAGCACGGCGGCCGTGAACGCGGTGCCACGATCAGGGTGAGCGAGGGCGTAGTTTCGACGGGTTTGTCGTCGCCGAGGTCATGGCGACCACGGCCCTACGCTTGCAACCTCGCTGGGCATGCCCCGTCGTCTTTCCCGTCTGGCTGGCCTGCTGGTCCTGCTGCTGGGGAGCGCCGCACTCGCCGAGGCGCCGCCCGAGGTGGCGAATCCTCCTGAATCCGCACCGGAATCCGAGGAAGCGGCTCCCGCGCCGCGACCCGTGCCGGCCCGCACCAAGATCCCGTACCGGGTGGTGAAGATCCTGTCGGACAGTGAACAGGCGCTGCTGTTCGACAAGCATCAGGGCAGACATGTCCTGGTCGAGGTCGGCGAGGAGATCGGCGACTACACGGTCGACGCCATCGACGAGGACGAGGTCACGCTGACCGGCAACGAGGCGCAGATCGTCGTGCTTGCAGCTCCCGAGCGCCCACATCGTGCAGGCAAGGACCGGCCGGTGAGGGCCGCCGCGGCCAAGCGAACCTCGGACGTCTCGTCGGCGCCCCCAGCGCCCCAGGATCCGTACGGCGAGCACGTCGTCTCCGAGGCGGACGTTCGCAGCGTCAGCGCGGCCGGCTTCGCGGTCGAGGACCCGTACGAGACCACTCCGGCCGCACCGCCCGCAGGGCCGACGGCACCGGCATCGCCGGATCCGGCTCCGGCGGTGCCGTCGACTGGACCGTCGACCTCGCCGAGCTGGGATGGGGCGCCTGCGCCGACGACGACGACGACCACGCCGGCACCGACGACCGCGCCCGCACTGACGACCACGCCAGCACCGACGACCACGCCAGCACCGGCTGATGCCGTGCCGGCCGGCCCGCTGGCGATCAAGCTCGCTCGCAAGGACGTCGATGCCGCGCTCGCCGATTTCGGTGCCCTCGCGAGCTCGATCAGCGCCGCCTTCACGCCCGGCGGCCTGCGGCTCGACGCCGTGACAGAGGGGACGATCTTCACGAAGGCCGGCCTGCGGACCGGCGATGTGATCGTCTCGGTCGACGGCAAGCCGCTGCGCTCGCTCGACGACGCCGCGGACCTCTACGCCCGCGCGTCGACCACGAAGGTGGCAACGCTGGCCGTGCTCCGCGCCGGCAAGCCGCTCGTGCTACGGGTCGCGATCCAGTAGACCGCCCAAAAGGCGCGCATTTCCGGGCAGTGGTTTACGATGAGTCCGTGGGAGCGGTACGGCTCGAGCTTCGACTGGGCAGCCAGGCGGAGTGGATCAAGATCTTCGATCCACGGGACTGGACCGTGTTCGTCCCGACGCCCGAGCGCGCCGAGAACGGCTCGACGGTCCACATCGATCTCGACGTCGGCGGCTGGCTCGTCACCCTGCGCGGCGCGGTCGTCGGCCAGCGGGAATCACCCGCCGGCCTCGTGGTCGCCCTCGGTGGCGCCGAGCGCGACAAGATCAACTACCTCAACGGCTTCGTCCGTGGCGGCCTCCTGAACCTGCGCGAGAAGCGCCGGCTGCCGATCCGCCTGCAAGTGACCTACGGCGCCATCGAGGGCCCGGCGACCACGTTCACGAAGGACATCAACGAGGAGGGCCTCTTCCTCTTCACCGACAAGCCGCTGCCCGAGACCTCGCAGATCCACATGCTGGTCACGGTTCCGGGCAAGCCGCAGCCGCTGTCGCTGATGGGCAAGGTCTCGCACACGATCGTCAAGCAGGACGACGAGGCACCCGGGATGGGCGTCGTCTTCGAGTGCGACGACAGCCAGCGCCAGGAGCTCGTCTCGATCGTCAGGGATCTCGAGGCGCAGCTCAACGACGGCAAGCTCCCGGTCAACGTCGTCGAGTGACCAGCTGGCGGCTGTGCAATGGGTCGAATTAGACTCCGACCATGACGATCCTCACCGGCGTCCTGACAGCGACGAGCTTCGGTACGATGGTGGCCTGCGCTTCCGCGCCCGCACCTGCAACCACGCCCGCCACACCAGCCACGCCAGATCAGGCCGCCGCTCCGGCGCGCGAGCAACTCGGGTTCATCGCCGGGACGTGGAACTTCGAAGGCACGATGGGCACCACCCCCTTGGTCTTCCACGAGGTCTGCACCTGGATCGACGGCGGGTTTCATCTCCAGTGCGCGACAGGCGGGACGCAGGACGGCTTCAGCCTGCTCGGATACCAGGCTGACGCCGGCGTGTACACGCACTACAACATCGGCGCCGACGGTCGAGCGCACGCTCTCACAGGGCGGATCGTCGGCTCGGAGTGGATCTGGACAGGCCAGTCGACGAAGGATGGCAAGCCGCGCACCGACCGCGTGACGATGACGCCTGTGTCGGCCGACGAGTTCAAGTTCCGGTTCGAGCGGTCGGTGGACGGCGCGGCGTGGACCACCAGACTCAGCGGGACCTATCGCCGAGGACCTGCGCCGCCTGCGCCGCCTGTGCCGCCTGCGCCGACGAAGTAGCGCCGCAGGCCGTAACATTGCGCGATCACACGGGGGGTGGCACCGTGTGACGTGGCGCGACGCCCGCGAGCAGCTCCGATTGCCTCGGTGACGTGGCGCGACGGCGTCCACCTCACCGGGACGCCGATCTGGTGCGATGCGCGACGGCGACGGGACGTCTGCTTCGTGTCGTCGGCGGATCGCGTCGGCCGGACCGGGCACGGCCAGCTGATCGGGTCGCCGCTGACGCTCGCGCTGCTCGGTGCGGCCACCGGCGGTCACCTCGGGGTTCCGCTGCACCGCCGGTTCACGCTCGGCACCGTGCGGCTCGAGCTGATCGCGTCGGGACGCGGGCCCGGCGCCGCGGCGCTCCACGTCGACATCACCGGCAAGAGCGTGCTCTACGCGGGGCCGATCCGCACCGACGTGCCGAACGCGGGTGGCATCGCGCCGGCCGAGGTCCGCGCATGTGACGCGCTCGTGGTGGCGGCGCCGTTCGGCGCGGAGCACCACATCTTCCCGCCGCTCGCCGACACCATCGACCAGCTGATCGCGTGGATCGGCGCCGAGCTCGCGGTCGATCGCCGGCCGGTGTTGCTCGTCGACAGCGTGCTCGACGGCCTCGAGGTCGCGACCTGCCTCGCTGCGGCGAATATCGCCGTTGCGGGTGCACGCATGTTTCGCGATGCATGCGCGCGCGCGACCGAGCTGACGGCCGATGGCATCCCGATCGCCGGGGCGCCTGCGTCTGCGCTGCCTGCGATCGCCGCGCCGGGCCGCGAGCCGCGCGCGATGCTGTGGCTCGACGCCGACCGGACCGGACTGCATCGCGCGATGGGCGATCGGCCGCACGCGGTCGCGGTGGTATCGGGGCGGATTCTCGACGGTGCGCACGTCGCCGACATGCTGTTTGCGTGGCCGCATGCGGCGGGACGCGCCGAGCTGCTCGCGTGGATCGAATCGGCGAACGCCCCCGAGGTGTTCGTCACCGGCGCGGCCGCCGAACCGATCGCGCGGGTGCTCGGTCCGCGTGCGCGCGTGATCGGCCCACCCCACCAGATGCCGCTGTTCTCGCGCGAGGCGCTGCCGTGAACCGCGTGATCGTCGGCAATCGCCGCGATCACGGATGGTGGTGGAAGCTTCCTGTGCTCGCGGTGATCTGGCTCGCGATCGCGCTGCCGATCATCGCCGGGCTCGTCGTGACGCACACGCTGCGGACCTGGGCGCGCGATCTGCCTGACGTGCCCGACCTCGCGGCGTGGCGCGCCCATGCACCGCAGACGACGCGCATGCTCGCCGCCGATGGCTCGCACCTCGCGGAGTTGCCGTTCGAGCAGGGCAAGGCGGTCGGCCACCGCACGTTCGTCGCGCTCGATCGGATGCCGCTTCACCTCGTGCTGGCGGTGCTCGCCGCCGAGGACGTCCGCTTCCAGCGCCATCGCGGCGTCGACTACCAGTCGATCGTGCGCGCGGCGTTGGCGAACTATCGCGCGGAGCGCGTCGTCGAGGGCGCGTCGACGATCACCCAGCAGGTCGCGCGAAATCTGTTGCCCGACGAGATCGGCAACGAGCGCAGCGCGCGCCGCAAGGTCCGCGAGGTGTTGCTCGCGCGCCAGATCGAGCGCCGATGGTCCAAGCGCGAGGTGCTCGAGACGTATCTCGCCCTCGTGTTCCTCGGCCAGGGCTCGTACGGGATGGTCGCAGCGTCGCGCGCGTACTTCGATCGCGAGGTCGACGAGATCGATCTGCCCGAGGCCGCGCTGCTCGCCGGCATGATCCAGGCGCCGGCGCGGCTCGACCCCTATCACCACCCCGAGCGCGCGAAGGCCCGCCGCGACGAGATCCTCGCGCGCATGCTCCGCGCCGGCTTGATCGACGAGCCGACGCGCGCGCAGGCCGTCGCCACGCCGATCGCGCTGCGGCGTCCGCGCCCGAGCTACGGCACGCGCGTGCCCTGGTACACCGAGCAAGTCCGCGGGCTGATCGATGGCGCGTTACCGGAGGAGCTCGAGCGCGGCGGCCTGACGATCGAGACCGCGGCGCTGCCAGCGCTCGGCACCCAGCTGCAACGCGATGCCGTCTCGCACGCCGACCGGTGGGGCAAGGCGCAGGTCGCGGCCCTCGTCTGGGATCACCGCACGGGCTACGTCGAGGCGCTCGTCGGTGGCCGCGACTGGGGTCCCGATCGATTCAATCGCGTGCGGCAGAGCTGCCGGCAACCCGGCTCGGTCTGGAAGCCGCTCGTCTACGGCGCCGCGCTCGACGCCGCCGCGATCACGCCAGGCACCGCGCTCCGCGACGCGCCGATCGCCGAGTACGACGAGGTGACCAACGTCCACTGGAAGCCGAGGTCGGGAAACCGGTTTCGTGGCTTCGTGCTCGCGCAGGATGCGTTCGCAGCGTCGCTCAACGCGCCCGCGATCGATGTCCTCGGTTACGTCGGCACGCCATCGGTGATCGCATTCGCTCGCCGGCTCGGCATCACGAGCGTCATCGCCGATGTCAGGCCGATGGCGCTCGGCGCGTCGTGCGTGAAGCCGCTCGAGCTCGCGCGCGCGTACGCGGTAGTCGCCCGGCGCGGCTGGTCGATCGCGCCGCGGTTCGCGGTGCGCGTGCGGCGCGATACCGAGGTGCTGTTCGACGCTGCGGTGCCCGAGGATCCATGGCTCGACCCCGCGCGCCGGTTCGATCGGTTCGCCGCGACCGCCGGGACCGATCCGGACGAGCGGGTCTCCGCGACCGGCGGCCAGGTCCTCGACGAGCGTGTCGCGTTTCAGCTCCAGGACATGATGGCCGCCGTGGTCCAGCGCGGGACCGCCAGCGATGCGCGCGCGCTCGGCCGGCCCGCGGCGGGCAAGACCGGCACGACCAACGACAACACCGACGCGTGGTTCATCGGCTTCACCGGGCGCGCGCTCGCGATGGTGTGGCTCGGCTTCGACGACCCATCGAAGAAGCTCGGGAAGGAGGGCGATGGCGCGCACGCCGCCCTGCCGTTGTGGATGCGAGCGATTCGCAGCAGCGAGGGCAACCGGCGCGTGGTTCCCCTGCCCGGCGCACCGCCTGCGGGCCTCGAGCGGGTCACCATCGATCGCGAGTCCGGCCTGTTATCGGCCCCTGGCACGCCCGGGCTCGCGCTGTGGCTCCGCACGGGCACTGCGCCTACCGAAGTGTCGGGCCAACCCGGCACGTCCTCGACTGATTTCGGCCGATCCGCGCGCGAGTTTTGACCCGAGACACCGCGGGGCACGACCGCAGGCGGGTGGTATGCTCCGCGAGCATGTTTGGCATGGGCGGCAGCGAGATCATCGTGATCTTGATCGTGGCCCTGCTGTTCCTCGGTCCGGACAAGCTTCCGGGTGCCGCGAAGACGATCAGCAAGGGCATACGCGACATCAAGAAGCAGTCGCGTGCGCTCCAGCAGCAGATCGAGGGTGACGAGCAGATCGGCGGCGCGATCCGCGATCTCAAGAGTGCGCTCCGCGGCGACGAAGCCCCGGTCCGCCCGAAGATCCGGCCGATCAAGCCGCGCAAGGAGCTTGGCGAGGCGGTCGCGGACGGCGCGGTCGGCGTGGGTGTGGCGGGGGACGAGGAAGCGGAGCACGCCGCGGCCGAAGCTGCAGCTGCGGCTTCGGCGGCGACCGGCGTTGCCAACGAATCGGGCGATGCCGGTGATGTCGTGGCATCGCTCGAGCACGTCGAGATTACTTCTCGGCCCAGCCTGACGATGCCACCGATGGCAGGCGAGCCCGGCGAGGTCTCGGATCCGGTCGACGATGCCGAGCTCGCGGCGATGGTGAAGCCCGCGCCTGGAACGATCGCCAAGGGCAGCTGAGATGGCGAGCTCCGCGCGCCGCGATGACGAGCCGGCCCTGCCCGCCACCGAGGTCGAAGAGAGCCGGATGCCGTTCCTCGCGCACCTGCGCGAGCTGCGTGACCGCGTTCGCAACTCGGCGATCGCGTTCGTCCTCGCGTTCGGCATCTGCTTTTACTTCGCGCAGCAGATCTACGACTGGCTGCAGGTGCCGATCGCCGACGCGTGGGCGCAGCATCCGAAGCTGCCGCCCTTCAAGATGAACTTCGCGACGTTGACCGAGCCGTTCTGGGTCAACATGTCCGTCGCGCTGTGGGCGGGCATCTTCGTCGCCTCGCCGTTCATCTTTCATCAGATCTGGAAGTTCATCGCGCCCGGGCTCTACAAGCGCGAGCGCCGGCTCGGCATCGGCTTCGCGCTGTTCTCCGCGGTGTTCTTCGTCGGTGGCGCGCTGTTCTGCTACCACTTCGTGCTCGGCCGCATCTACGAGTTCCTCCTCGGCTACGCGAGCAAGGACACCGCACCCACGCTGATGCTCCAGGGCTACCTGGACCTCACGCGCGACATGATGCTCGCGTTCGGCGCGGTCTTCGAGCTGCCGCTGTTCATCTACTTCCTCGCGCTCATAGGCATGGTCACGCACCGCGGGCTCTGGAAGTTCAACCGGTGGTTCGTCGTGATCGCGTTCATCGTCGGCGCGATCCTGACGCCGTCGCCCGACGTCGTGTCGCAGCTGCTGATGGCGACGCCGATGATCGTCCTTTACAACTTCTCGATCATCCTCGCGTGGACCGTCACGCGTAAGCGCGAGAAGGCTGCGTCCGAGCTTGCCGAGCGCGAGCGGATCGCCGACGAGGCCGAGCGTGCGAAGCGGCGGGCCCGCGGCGAGCCCGAAGTGGCGCCGGACGACGACGACGACGACTGAGTGGCCGGTTCGCCAGCCGACCGCCGACCGATTCGCCGATCGCTCGTTACGCCGGCGACTTGAGAAAGCGATTCCACGGGACGCGGCGGAACCACAGGTACGCGAGCCCGGCCGCGAGCACGGCCCACAGCAGCATCGAGGTCAGCGCGATCGACTGACGCGCGTCTTCCTTGTTCTCGAGCTGACGCGCCCGGTAGCCGTCGAGCGCGGCGTGGGTCTCGAGCGTGTCGGCCTGCGCCTGGGTCGTCATGATCTCGCGATCGATCCGCTCGAAGGCGCTGCGCTCGCGCATCCCGGCGACGAAGTGCACCGGGACGAACGCGACGAGGACCGAGAGCACGGCGCCCGCGATCACGTGAGGCCGCGGCAGATCCGCGCGTTCCATCGAGAGCACCGGCCCGGGCTCGGCGGCCATCGAGGTCGGCGTCCGGCGCAGCTGCTGCGACGCCGGCGTCGGCGGGATCGGGTCAACCTGTGGCGCGCTCTGACGGCGGCGCGCCTGATCGTCGACCTCGTCGGTGTGCAGATCCATCAACTGGGCAGCTTCGTCGGCATCGGGCGGCGCGAACATGTCGAGCGGCTCGCTGGCCGGGACTCGCGACTTCGGCGGCGGGGTCAGTGTCCGCGAGGGAGCGGGACCGATGCTCGCGGGGAGCTGCTCGCCGG
Organism: Deltaproteobacteria bacterium; assembly: GCA_013812655.1. Lineage (GTDB taxonomy): Bacteria > Myxococcota_A > Polyangia > Haliangiales > Haliangiaceae > JABFXX01. The sequence continues at coordinate 20,134 of JACCTC010000261.1, forward strand.
CCTCGTCCGCTGGCTGATCGAACTGACCTGACGACGATGGCGAGTCCTCGCCGTCGAGCGACGCGAGGGACATCCCGATCGCGGAGTCGCCACCGAGCGCCCCGAGATCCGCATCAGGCGACTGCTCGGCGAACGCGGCCGCCAGGCCACTCGCGAACTGCGGCGCACTCGGACGCGGAGCCGGCTCGGCGGTGGCGGACGGCAGCCCCGAGTGGCTCGCGCGCATGTTTCCCGGCGGCGGCGTCGGACGCGGCGGCAGCCCGGACGGTGGCGTCGTCGTCCGCGACATCGCCGGCAGTGCGCCCGAGGGCGGGGTTGTCGTCCGTGGCGGCAGCGCCGAAGGCGGCGTCGACGTGCGCGATTGTGCGGGGAGCGCACCCGCCGGTACCGGCGTATTGCGCGTCGGCAGCCCCGCTGGCGGCGTTGACGATCGAGTCGGCAGTCCCGAGGGCGGCGTGGTCGGTCGTGGCGGCAGCACGGCTTGCGGCGTCATCGTCCGCGCCAGCACGCTCGCTGGGATCGCGATCGAGATGTTGTGGCTTGTCGGCAACGCGCTACCACTCATTTGGGCGACCCCCGCCGGTGGCGTCGCGGTGGGCGACAGCGTCGAGTCCTCGATCAGCACGCGCGCGCCGATCGCCTCGAGGTCACGCCGAAATTTTTCAGCCGTCGCCTGATCGACGTTGCTCTTCACCCGAAACCGCCCACGCTGCAGCCGCGCGACGAGGTCGGCAGCCGGCAAGCCGTAGCGTTGCCCCATCGCTTCTGCCAGCTCCTGCAGCGCGAGCGGTAGATCGTCGACAGGCCCCACGACGAAGACGTTGAACGTCGCCATCGCTAGCATCATCCCACATTCCGATCGCGGACCATCCTGGTCGCCGAGGAGATCTCCACTACCTCGCGAAAGTTGCCGTGGCGATCGACCACCCCGTAGGGTGGAACCATGCACCTCGGCAAGGCTCCGATGAAGCTCGCGCTTTCGTGCTCGACCCGGCGGATCCGCCTCGGGGTGGCGCACCATGGTGCTCCCTCGACGTACACCGCGCCCTCGAAGGATCGCGGGGTGGCCGCGCCGCAGCCGAAGAAGCAGAAGCGACGCTAATTCGAACGCTCAGTCGTCGGTCGGTGGCGGGACGCGACTCGAGGCCTCGTTGTAACCCTCGCGCGCGCGTGTGTTGTCCGGATCGAGCTGCAGCGCCTTCTTGAAGCTCGCCGCGGCATCGTTGTTGTTGCCGCTACGCAGGTACGCCTCGCCGAGCAGCGTGAACACGCGGGCGCTGCGCGGCGCGAGCCGCACGGCCTTCTTGAGGTGGACGATCGCGTCGCCGAACAGGCCCTGGCGCAGCGCGATCTCGCCCATGCCGATCGTCGCCGCTGGGTTGCGCGGATCGAGATCGAGCGCCTTGCGAAAGCTCGCCGCTGCATTGCTGGCATCGCCGGACGCGAGCTGCTGCGCGCCGAGGTTCGCGAAGAACTCCGCCTTCTTCTCGGGCGCCGCGCCATCGGTCGGCGGGGTATCGGTCGTCGGGTCGGGGGTGCTGCCGCCGTAGGGATCGATGGGCCCATCAGTACCGCTGACGCCGGTCGGGGTCTTCGGATCCGGATCCTTCACGGTCGGAGTCGTGGGCGTCGGCATCGTGAACGGTCCGCCACCGCCGGGTCGGCGGAACGTCGGGTCGCCGCCGCCAGGCACGAATGACCCGATGTCGTTGTTGCCACCGCCGCCAGATGGCTTGCGTGCCGAGGTTCCCGACGTGCCCGTGCCCGAGGTCGGACCCCGGCGATCGTCGGGCTTGCGCGCGGTCGCGGCAGCATCGGGCCGCACCTGTGCAACTGCCGCATCGGCGGTCTCGTCGAGGACGGTGCTCGGCGCCGCATCGATGGTCACGCCGGCGTGCGTGATCGGTCCGCTCGGTGTGGGTGCCGAGGTCGAGTCGTCGCCGCGGGTGAGCGCGAAGGCGACGCCGCCGATCGTGGCCAGCCCGAGGACCGCGAGGATCAGCCAGCCACCGCGTCGCCGCGGGACCTCGTCGTAGAGCGAGAGATCGGTGACGCTGGGCGAGATCTGTTTGTTGGCTCGCTTGGCGCGCGGCGCGACCAGCTCGTCATCCTGCTCGCTGCGCTCGCCTTCCTCGTACCAGACCTGCGAGATACCGGGCCCGGATCCAGGATCGACGGCACGTGGCGGCGTGGTCGGACGCTTGCCGCGGGGCTCGTCCTGGGTCGCGACGCGCGGCGGCTCGATGATGCCGGCCACCGGCGCCTGGGCGGGGTCGTCGCTCCGCGCCACACCGCCGACCACCGGAACCCCGACGCGTGGCGTGCCGGTGCGCTTGCGCAGTAGCTCGACCGAATCGGCCACTGGCGGCCTGGCCTCTGGAACCGGCGGCAGCGCGCGATCGGTCTCGGCGGGCTTCGCGACGGGGGAGGCCGGCATGGACGGAAGCTCGGCGGCCGGAGCGGCCAGCGACGCCGGCAACGGCGGATCCTGCGGCTCGGTGAACCCCATCCGCTGCATCACGCGCGAGACCGACGGTGGCGGCACGCTCTCGCGGCGTCGCGCGACCTCGTCGTCCATCACCTCGCCGGTCTCGAGCCCGCGCCGCAGTGCCTCGACCATGCGCGTCGTCGTCGCGAACCGGTTCTCGGGATCCTTCGCGAGCATCTTCGCGACGGCGGCTTCCATCCACAGCGGCACGCCCGGGCGACGGGTCGGCAACGGGACCGGTGCCTCGGAGACCTGCTTGGTCAGGATGTCAAAGACCCGGCTTCCCGAGAACGGCGGTGCACCAGTCAGCATCTCGTACGCGACGCAGCCGAGCTGATAGATATCGGCTCGCCGGTCGATCCGATCGCCACGCGCCTGCTCCGGCGACATGTAGCGCGGATCGCCGAACGTCATGCCAAGACTCGTCGATGCCGCGGAGGAATCGGTCTCGACGAGCTTCGCGAGCCCGAAGTCGAGCAGCTTGATGAAGTTCGCCTTGCCGCGCCGGATCGCGAGGTACACGTTGCGCGGCCGCAGATCGCGATGGACGTAACCGATCGCGTGGGCCTCCATCAGCGCTTCGCCGACCTGGATCAAGACATCGGCGGCGCGCTCGATCGAGAGCTGCTTCTCGCGTGCGAGCACGTGATCGAGCGTCTCGCCCTCGAGGAGCTCCATCGCGAGATAGAGCCGGCCGTCGGGCGTGCGGCCGAAGTCATGGATCTCGACGATGTGCTCGTTATCGATCTCGGCGACCGTCGTCGCCTCGCGACGAAACCGCTCGACCGCCAGATCGTCGCGCGACAGCTCGGTGTGCAGCACCTTGATCGCGACCTTGCGGCGCAGCGTCACGTGCTCGGCGCGGTAGATCGTGCCGGAGGCACCCTGGCCGATGAGCTGCTGCACGAGGAAGCGCTCGCCGAGCACCTTCCCGAGGAGCCCATCGTGAATCGCCTCGCGAACCTTCGGCCGTCCACAGTTCGGGCAGAACAGCGCGCTCTCCACGTAAGAGTGGGAACAGCCGGCGCAGGAGATCGTAGCTGTCATGTCATGTGCGGGCATGAGATCGCGCGGACGGCCGACTGCACGATAATACCGCACGCACCCGAGGTAAGCCCGGGCAAATCCAGGACGCTTCAGCTGTTATTGGGCTTGGGTTTCTTCAGCGCCTCGGCGAGCTCGGCCTCGGTGACCAGCCCCTTGTCGATCAGCACCTGGAGGAGTGCGGCGAACCGGGCCTCGAGGTCGTCGGTGCCGAGCTGCTGGAGGGCGAGCAGCGAGATCTGGGCGGTGACCGAGACCTCGGAGTCGGATTCCAGCTGCGATCCGATCTTGCCAACCTTCGCCACCGGGCCCCGCTCGCCAGCGTCCGCTGGCTCGCTCCATCTCGGGCCAGGTGGGCCACCGGGTCCGGTCGGGCGGCTGACGATCGCGGTGTTGATCTGGCGATAGCCCTTGTCGACGAGCTCGTCGATCGCCGAGAGCGGCAGCGCCGACACCTCGATCTCGCAGTGGGTCAGCGACTCGATCTCGAGGATCGCCGAGGTGTCGGTCGGGTCGGCCATCGCGAGCCGCAGCACTCGCGTCTCGCCGTCGTTCGTGATCCCGAGCGGCAGGACGCGAAGCCGCGCGCACGCATCGCGCGGGACCTGGCGCAACGCATCGGGATCGATCTGGATGTCACCGGGATCGATCAGCGGCACCCGGGTCTGCCGGCGGATCGCGCCGATCAACGCGACCTCGTCGATCTTCAGCTCGCGAACCAGCACGACGACGAGGGGCAGCTTCTGCACCTCGGCCATCTTGCCGGCCTTCGCGGCTCCCGCCCGGTTCACCAGGCCGGCTTCGATCGCGATCTCTGCCAGCGTTTTCGGCACGTCGTTGGTGCACCCGACAGGAGTCGAACCTGTGACCTTTGGCTTCGGAGGCCAACGCTCTATCCAGCTGAGCTACGAGTGCGCGTGAGGGTTTCTACCCGCCCCGCGCGGCAGAAACAAGGCGTCGGAGGGCTGGGTTACGATGCGCCATGGCGATCGATTACGTGCTCGCGATGGGATGCGAGCCGCAGAAGGTGCTCGGCATCGAGCGCCTCATGAGCCTCCATCGCACCCGGATCCTCGCGCGATCCGCACTGGCGCACATGCGCGAGGATGGCGAGGCCCGGCCTCCGACGGACATTGAAATCCAGCTGACGATACGCAAGCCCGACATGGACAGCGCTCGCGGCGTCACCCTCCAGGACCTGTTGAACGAGTCGCGGCCGCTCGACGAGGTCGCCGAGCACTGCGCGACGTGTCCCGCCGGGCTGCCGCGGGAGTTCGCGTGTCATCGCCGGATCCGCTATCCGATTCCGGAGCACGTCGAGGCGTGGCTGATGCGGCGGCTGCCGACCGAGCTCGGGTGTACCGCGGGCGCGCTGCTCGTGCGCGGGCTCGGCGAGTTCCGGTGGGACGGCGAGCCGTCCCGGAAGCTGCGCGCGAGCGGCACGACCTACTTCGAGAGTCGCGCACCGTACGGCGTGCGCTGGCACTCCGACGACGGCGCGATCGAGATCTCGAGTGACCAGCTGTTCCAGATGATGTTCATGGTCGGCCACCTCGCGCCGACACACTGTTTGATGCTCGCGCTGTTCACCGGCGTGATCCCGCACGACATCAGCCTTCACGATCTCAAGGACAAGGAGGGCCGCGCCCGCGCGCTCGACGCGGCGCTCGTCCCGACCGAGGTCGATGCCGACACCGAACAACTCGCAGCGTTCTTGCGGACACTCGCCGTCGCAGCACGTCTGGAGTCCTCGGTACTTATAGATGGGTAGTTGCCGGGGTATTTGAGACTTTGCGCACCGACCTCGACGGCCGATCTTCCGCTACGGTTGTCGCCAATGAGCTATCTCGGGGTATCGCGCGTCAGCGCCGTGTTCGTGGCAGCGACCCTGGTCGCTGGCTGTGGTGACAACATCGTCGCGTCACCGCTTCTCAAGGTCACCGCGGGTGACTCGCTCACGACGACCGAGGGCGGCGGCAGCGCGACGTTCACCGTCGGCCTGACCGAGCCACCTTCGAGCCCGGTCACGATCGAGCTCGCGAGCTCGCGGACGACCGAAGGTGAAGTCTCGCCGTCGAGCGTGACGCTGACGTTCGAGAACTTCGATCCCGGCGTGATGGTCACCGTGACCGGCGTCGACGACGCGGTCGCCGATGGCGATCAGGACTACGCGATTCACGTCGACGGCGGTCGGGTCGGCAGCACGGACATCCCGTTCAAGAACGTGGATGACGACGTGATCGGACCGACCGCGGTCCAGGTGACGCCGACCACCGGCCTGACGACCGCCGAGAGCGGCACCACGGCGACCTTCACGGTCGTCCTGACCACGATGCCCTCGGCGAACGTCACGATCCCAATATCCTCGACGCGGACCTCCGAGGGCACGGTGTCGACGGCATCGCTCGTGTTCACGCCCGCGAACTGGGACCAGCCGCAGACCGTGACGGTGACCGGTGTCGACGACGCGATCGACGACGGCAACCAGGCGTACAGCGTGATCCTCGATCCGGCGACCAGCACCGATAGCCGGTTCACCGGAATCAACCCGAGCGACGTCGCGCTGACGAACCTCGACAACGACACGCGCGGCGTCATGGTGACGCCGGTCTCGGGCCTCGTGACGAGCGAGACCGGCACGAGCACGACGTTCACGGTCGTGCTGACCTCCGAGCCCACGGCGGACGTCACGATCACGGTCGCGAGCAGTGACTTGACCGAGGGCACGGTCGCCCAGACCTCGCTGACGTTCACGCCGATCAACTGGAATGCGCCCCGGACGATCACCGTGACCGGCGTCGACGACTCGGAAGCCGACGGCGACCGCGCCTACAACGTCGTCACGGCACCCGCGGTCAGCACCGACACCGGCTACGCGGGCCTCGATCCCGCCGACGTCGCGGTGACCAACCTCGACGACGACACCGCCGGGGTGATCGTCACGGCCGCGGCAGCCGGCCTCGTCACGAACGAATCCGGCCTCACGGCGTCGTTCACGATCGTGCTGCGCTCGCAGCCGTCCGCGGCAGTCACGATCCCGGTGGCGTCGAACGACCCGACCGAGGGCGTCACGAACGTCAGCAGCGTGACCTTCACGACGCTCGACTGGAACGCGCCGCAGGAGGTCTTCGTCCAGGGCCAGAACGACAACATCGCCGATGGCCCGATCAACTACACCATCCTCGTCGGCAGCTCGACCAGCGCCGACGCGACGTACACCGGCATCGATCCGGCCGACGTTCCCGCCGTCAACCTCGACAACGATTCCGCCGGCATCCTCGTCACCCCGCTCACCGTGCAGACCAGCGAGAACCTGACATCGGAGGTGTTCACCGTCGTGCTGCTCTCGCAGCCGACCCAGCCCGTCGTCGTGCCGGTGTCATCGGGCGACTCCACCGAGGGCACGGTCACGCCGGCGACGTTGACGTTCGACGCCACGAACTGGGATCAGGCGCAGTCGGTCACGGTGACCGGCGTCGACGATCTCATCGCAGATGGCGATCAGGTCTACACCGTCTTCCTCGCGCCGGCCGTCAGCGGCGATGCCAGCTACAGTGGCGTCGATGCGGCGAACGTGACGGCGACCAACGTCGACAACGACTCGGCCGGCGTCACCGTCGACCCGGTCGATCAGCTGTTTGTCTCGGAGTTCGGCGACACCGACTTCTTCGACGTCGTGCTCAACAGCATGCCGACCGCGCCGGTCACGATCCCGATCAGCAGCAACGACACGACCGAGGGAACGGTCGCGCCGACGAGCCTGACCTTCACATCCGCGAACTGGAACATCCCGCAGACCGTGACGATCACGGGCGTCGACGACACGCTTGTCGATGGCAACGTGGTGTTCTCGATCATCACCGGACTGACCGTCAGCGCCGACCCCGCGTTCGACGGCGTCAACCCGCCGGACGCGACCGTGACGAACGTCGACAACGAGACGCCCAACGTGTTCGTGAAGGCTCGCAAGCGGCTGTTCACGAAGGAGACTGGCGGGCCGAGCGGCTCGGCGACGTTCCGGGTGCGGCTGACGACGGACCCGTCGGCGAGCGTGTCGTGCACGCTGCAGAGCGCGGACACCAGCGAAGGCGTCGTCAGCCCGACGACGCTCGTATTCGGGCCCGGCAACTTCGGGTTCCAGACGGTGACGATCAGCGGCGTCGACGACCAGGTGGTCGATGGCGACGTGCTCTACACGATCGTCCTCAACGCCTGCACGAGCAGCGACAACGCGTACAACGGGCTCGACCCACGCGACGTCACCGCGATCAACCGCGACAACGACTGAGCGCCGAGTCCCCCTGCGGGACGACCAGCGATCGCCCGATCGAAGAAAGCTCCGGTGCCTTCACGTCGGCACCGGAGCCACGTTGCGTGCACGTGCCCGCGGGTCTACCGTGCGCGGCATGGGGCGAAAGGAAGACGCGCTCGAGTATCACCGCCGCGGTCGCAAGGGAAAGCTCGAGGTGGTCCCGACCAAGCCGTTGGTCAGCCAGATCGACCTGTCCCTGGCGTACACGCCGGGCGTCGCCGAGCCGTGCCTCGAGATCGCCGCGAACGAGGACATGTCGTGGGAGTACACGGCGCGGGCGAACCTCGTCGCGGTGATCTCGAACGGCACCGCGGTGCTCGGCCTCGGTGACATCGGCGCCGCCGCCGGCAAGCCGGTCATGGAGGGCAAGGCCTGCCTGTTCAAGAAGTTCGCCGACATCGACGTCTTCGATCTCGAGATCAACGAGAAGGACGTCGACAAGTTCGTCGACATCGTCGCCGCGCTCGAGCCGACGTTTGGCGGCATCAACCTCGAGGACATCGCGGCGCCGGAGTGCTTCGAGATCGAGCAGAAGCTCCGCGAGCGGATGCGCATCCCGGTCTTCCACGACGACCAGCACGGCACCGCGATCATCTCGGGTGCGGGGCTCCTGAACGCCGCCGAGCTCGCCGGTAAGCAGCTCTCGCAGATCAAGCTCGTGGTCTCGGGCGCCGGCGCGGCCGCCATCGCGTGCGTCGAGTTCTTCATCAGCCTCGGCCTGGTGCGCGAGAACGTCGTGCTCGCCGACAGCAAGGGCGTGATCCACGAGGGCCGCAAGGACCTGACGCGGCAGAAGCAGAAGTTCGCGATCCGTGACGACGGCCGCCGCACGCTCGCCGACGCCATGAAGGGCGCCGACATGTTCATGGGCGTCTCGGTCGCGAACACCGTCACGGCGGAGATGCTGAAGACGATGGGCGAGCGGCCGATCGTGTTCGCGCTCGCCAACCCCGATCCCGAGATCTCGTATCCCGACGCGATCCTCGCGCGGCCCGACGCGATCGTCGCGACCGGGCGCTCGGACTACCCGAACCAGGTCAACAACGTCCTCGGGTTCCCGTATATCTTCCGCGGTGCGCTCGACTGTCGCGCGACCACGGTCTCCGAGGCGATGAAGCTCGCGGCGGCGCGGGCGCTCGCCGAGCTGACGCGCGAGCCGGTGCCCGACAGCGTGATCATGGCGTACGGCGGCAAGGCGCTGAAGATGGGGCCCGACTACTTCATCCCGAAGCCGTTCGACCCGCGCGTGCTGTGGTGGGTCGCGCCCGCCGTCGCGCAGGCCGCGATGGACTCGGGCGTCGCGCGCATCAAGTTCGACACCGGTGAGTACCGCGAGCGCTTGATGGCGAAGGGCTCGAACGCCGCGTACTCGATCATGCGGACGATCGGCAAGGAAGCGCGGCAGGACCCGAAGCGCATCGTGTTCCCGCACGCCGCGAATCCGCGCCTGCTCCGGGCCGTGCAGCAGATCGTCGACGAGGGCATCGCCAAGCCGATCCTGCTCGGCCGCGAGCCCGAGATCCGTCAGCTCTGCCAGGAGCTCTCGCTCGACTTCCTCGACAGCAGCATCCAGATCATCGATCCGCGAACCGACGCGAAGCAGGGCTACGTCGATCGCGTGTACGAGCTGCGCCAGCGCAAGGGCCTCACGCGCACCGCCGCGCAGTCACTCGTCCACACCAGCGACTACTTCGCGCCGCTGATGGTCGATCGCGGCGACGCCGACGGCATGGTCACCGGCTTCCGCGTGAACTATCCGGAGACCGTGCGGCCGGTACTCGAGATCTTCGGGCTGTCGCCGGGCGCGAAGGTCGCGATCGGCATGTACATGATGGTGCTGCAGAACTCGGTCAAGTTCGTCGGCGACACCGTGTTCAACATCTTCCCGGATGCCGACACGCTCGCCGACATCACGGTCCAGATGGCGGATGCGGTGCAGGGCTTCGGCGTCACGCCGCGGGTCGCGATGATCTCGTACTCGAACTTCGGATCGGTCCGACACCCGGACGTCACGCGGATCCACCGCACGATCGACATCGTCCGCGAGCGGCGGCCCGAGCTCGAGATCGACGGCGAGATGCAGCCCGAGGTCGCGCTCGACGACGAGCGCCGCCGCCAGCTGTTCCCGTTCTCGCGGCTGACGCGCGCGGCGAACACGCTCGTGTTCCCGTCGCTGGCGTCCGGCAACGCCGCGTACCAGATGATGAAGGTGTTCGGGAGCGCGACCCCGGTCGGGCCGATCCTGCTGGGCGTGGCGCAGCCGGTCGCCGCGATGCAGAACGACGCGACCGTCGAGGAGATCGTGAACATGACCGCGCACGTCGTGCTTCGGGCGCAACAGCTCGCGAAGCAACGCGTCGAGCCGAAGCGCGCCTGAGACGAGGTCAAGCGCCACCTGGTGCGCTATTCTTCCCGATCGGGAAGATTCAGGTTCTTTTGACCTGGTGCCAAGCTGCTCTTCCCGATCGGGAATATAAGAGTGGATCTGGTCTCTCAAGGGCGCTATCTTCCCGATCGGGAAGTCCGCTCGATGAAGCCAAAGTCGGTAAAACAACCTCGTGATCTCGGCGACTTGATTCGCACGCTTCGCCACGCAAAACAGCTCGATCAAGCCACGGCGGCTGGGCTGGCAGGCGTTGGAACACGCTTTTTGGGCGAGCTCGAGAACGGCAAACCCACCGTGCAGCTCGGACTCGTCTTCCAGGTATTGCATCGGCTCGGACTCGAGATCTGGATCGCGCCTCGCGCGTGGCGGCCCGAGGACGAATGATGTCCGGTCACGAGCTCGTCGTGCGATGGGGGGACGCAGAGGTCGGACGAGTCACGCTCGATGCCGACGGGCGGTTCCGATTTCGTTATGCCGAGTCATGGCTCGACAACCGAGCCGCGTCGGCGATCTCCCTGAGCCTGCCGCTTCGCAAAGACGAGTACGCCGAGGGTCCGGGCCATTGGTTCTTCGCGAACTTGTTACCAGAGGCTGGTGCACGCCAAGCAGTGTGCGCGCGGCTCGGAATCTCCGAGACCAACGACTTCGCGCTGCTGCGTGCGATCGGAGGCGAGTGTGCCGGTGCTCTTGCCATCGTCGATCCCGCCCGGACGATCCGAGACGACGACAACGCTTACGAGCTGCTCGAGGATCATCGCCTCCAGCAGATCGTCCAGCGCGATGGCATCGTTCCGCTGCTTGTTGGCGGTGAGACCACGCGACTCTCGCTCGCCGGGGCGCAAGACAAGTTGCCCGTCGCAAGACTCGACGCGCGACTCCAGCTCCCGCTACGAGGAGCGCCGAGCACGCACATTCTCAAGCTGCCACACCTTCGCTACGCGCACCTGCCGGTGAACGAAGCCTTCATCATGGGCCTGGCCGCGAAGATCGGCTTTGACGTCGCAAAGGTCGAGCTCGTTGCGACCTCGCCATCGTGCCTGCTCGTCGAGCGATACGACCGACGCGTATCTGATGATCCGTGGCCAGCGGTGCGACTGCATCAGGAAGATCTCTGTCAGGCCTTCGGTCTTCCTGGGAGCCAGAAGTACGAACAGGAAGGGGGGCCCACGCTCGCCGGCATCATCGAGCTCGTGCGCGCCTCCGTGAGCGATCCGATCGTCGATGTGCGACGGCTCCTCGAGTGGCAGGCGTTCAACGTCGTGGTTGGCAACGCAGACGGTCACGGCAAGAACCTCGCGCTGTTGTATGCGTCTTCGCGCGAGCTTCGACTCGCACCTTTCTATGATCTGTTGTCGACGATGCAATACGACGGGATCGATCGCCGACTCGCGATGAGCGTCGGTGGCAGGCGGCAGGCGCCCGAGCTTCATCGCGCACAGTGGGAGACTCTTGCCGCCGAGGTGCAGATCCGCGCGCGCGTCGTGATCGAGATCGTCGCTGACGTTGCGGATCGTTGCGTGGCCGCCCTGCCATCGTGGACCGACGACTTCGGCGCTGCGTACGGCGAGCAGCCTATCTTGCAGACCTTACCGACGTTCATCCGCAGTTCGGCTGCGCGGGTCGCGCGTCAGGTTCAGGCAAAGTAGAGAGTCGCGATACACTGGCGGCGGTGCCCGGCGTCGATGATCAGACGGAGGCTCTGCCGGCGCCGGCGGAGCACGTCGCGCCCGGCGCACCTGCCGCGTCGCTGATCGGTCGGACGCTCGGCAAGTTCAAGGTCGCCGAGCTGCTCGGGCGAGGTGGCTCGGGCGAGGTCTACCGTGCGGAGCAGCCGCAGCTCGGCCGGTCCGCGGTGATCAAGGTGCTGCATCGCGAGACCACGGCGGCGCGCAGCCGGTCGGCGAACAAGATCGAGCGGTTCTTGCGCGAGGCGAAGCTGGCATCGCGCCTCGATCATCCATACGCCGCGCACGTCTACGCGTTCGGTGCCGAGACCGACGGCCTGCTGTGGATCGCGATGGAGCACGTGCGCGGGGCAACGCTCGACGAGATCGTGGCGCGCCGCGGTGCGATGCCGCCCGCGGTGTTCGGCCCGCTGTTCGCGCGGATCTGCGAGGTCGTCCACACCGCGCACGAGCTCGGCATCGTCCATCGCGACATCAAGGGCTCGAACGTGATGGTGATCGAACGCGCCGGGCAGCTCCTGCCAAAGCTCCTCGACTTCGGGATCGCCAAGGGTCTCGACGGTGGCGCGACCCCGGGCGGTGGTGTCGATCACGTCGACCCCGCGCTGACCGGTCAGGGATCGACGCTCGGCTCGCCGCACTACATGGCGCCGGAGCAGTGGGAAGCACCGGCCGGCGTCGACGGCCGCGCCGATATCTACGCGCTCGGCGTGCTCGCCTACCGCTGCGTGGCCGGATACCTGCCGTTCCGCGGGATCGAGCGCGCGGGCCTCGCGCAGGCGCACCTGACGATGCCGCCGCCGCCGTTGCCCGATCACGTCGCGATGCCGGTCGCCGAGGCGATCGCACGCGCGATGGCGAAGGCCCGCGAGGCGCGGTGGCCCGATGCGCTCGCGTTCGGCGAGGCGGTTCGCACCGCGACCGGGGATGGCCGGCCCGCGCACGAGGCGGTGCCGATCTTCGATCCGGCG
>JACCTC010000306.1 GCA_013812655.1 Deltaproteobacteria bacterium
AGCGCAGCCTGACCGCTGCGCTCGTCGCGGTTTCGGGGTCGATTCGCTGGATGGGGGGCGGATCGAGCCAGCGGCGATCGTGGTGACATTCCATCGGAATCGAGAAAGTTTGCGGACGACGCGCGACTTCTGATGTCGCCGGCCTTCTCGGTGGTGAGACCACCCCACGAGAGAGAGCCCATCATGCGACGCTATTTCCTGATCCTGTGTCTGACTCTTGGTGCCTGTACCGACGGCTCCACCCCCGCGCCCACGGGCGACATCCGCGCGCATCAGGGGGCTCCCGCCTCTCCGGGGTGCGGCAACGGCTTCTGCGAGACCGGCGAGGACCACGCATCGTGCGCCGCCGACTGCTGCGATCAGCAGGCCGACGGCAACTGCGCCGCGCAGTGCGGCAACGGGTTCTGCGAGAACGCCGAGAACCACGCGTCTTGCGCGAACGATTGCTGCGAGACCGCCGACACTGGCGCGTGCGTCGCGGTGTGCGGCAACGGGTTCTGCGAGGCCGGCGAGGATCACGATTCGTGTGCCTCGGACTGCTGCGAGACCTCGGCGTCCGGCGCCTGCGTGTCGGCGTGCGGGAACGGATTCTGCGAGGCCGGCGAGGATCACGGGACATGCGCGGTCGATTGCTGCGAGACGACCGCGAGCGGCCACTGCGTGCCGGTCTGCGGCAACGGCTTCTGCGAGGTCGACGAGATCTGCCCAGCAGACTGCCCGTGAGGGTTGGCGTGCGATGACGACGTGGCTCGCGATCGACAATCCCGCCGGCGCGGCGCTGTGGTCGCGGGTCGAGCGCGGTCACGCGCATCGTCCCGTCGAGGCCGCGGCGTTCCTCGCGTACGTCGAGTCGCGTGTCGAACGCGAGGCCCCAGGCGTCCCTGATGCGCCTGATGTCCATGATCGGCTCGCCGCGGTGCACGTCGAGGATCTCTATCTCGCGTGCGCGTGCGCGAGCGGTGATCGCGAGGCGATCGCGATGTTCGAGTCACGCGTGATCGCGCGCGTCGAGATCGCGCTCGCCAGCATGAAGGTCGCGCCGGCCGAGCGCAGCGACGTGATGCAGATGCTGCGCGAGCAGATGATCGTCGAGGGCGGCATCACGAAGTACGACGGTCGCGGTCCGCTCGCGAGCTGGCTCAAGGTGTGCGCGGCACGGATCGCGCGCGGGCGTGCCGAGCGCGATCGCCGGTTCGTGTCGCTCGACGCAGGTGACAACGCGATCGGCAATCTCGCACCCGGCGTTCCCGATCCCGAGCTCGAGCACCTGCGCGCGCGCTACGGCGCGGCGTTCCAGCACGCGTTCGCGGCAGCCGTCGGTGCGCTGCCTCCGCGCCAGCGGACGTTGCTCCGGCTCAGCGTCGTCGACGGGCTCGGCATCGATCAGATCGCGGCGATCTACCACGTGCATCGCGCGACCGCGGCGCGCCGGATCCAGGCGGCCCGCGAGGAGCTCGTGACCCAGACGCGGACGCGGATGGCGACCGAGCTCGTGCTGACGCCGGGCGAGCTCGAGAGCGTGCTTCGCCTGATCCGCAGCATCGCGGATGTCACGCTCCGCCTGCTGATGCCGGGGAAACGGCCCCCGGAAATCTGAGGGCCGCGATGGCCAACCGCGCGAAGCCATTACCTGCAGACATGGCGCCGCGCTGGTCCTCGTCTTGCTCCTCGCAACCGGGTTCGATGCTGACGCCCGCGACCTCTTGCCCGAGCGACAACACGCTCGCTGCCTGCCTCGCCGGCGATCTCGGCGATGGCGAGCTCGGCGTGATCCACGAGCACATCGATGGTTGCGTGTCGTGTCGCGGGCTCGTCGCGGATCTCGGACGCGACGCGCACGAGGCCACCGGGTTGCCGGTGTCCGGTGACCTGCTCGGCCGCTACGTGATCCGGCGCGTGCTCGGGGTCGGCGGGATGGGCGTCGTCTACGAGGCCCACGATCCGTCGCTCGATCGGCGGGTCGCGCTCAAGCTTCTGCGGCCCGACATCGTCGATCGCACCGCCGCGCACGACGCGACCCATGGCGGCCCGGGCGCACACCTGCTCGCCGAGGCGCAGGCGATGGCCCGGCTCCGTCATCCGAACATCGCGGTCGCGCATGACATCGGCATCGCGCGCGGGCAGCTGTTCCTGTGCATGGAGTACGTCGACGGCGTCACGCTGCGCGCGTGGCTCGACGGCGCACGCGCATGGCGGACGATCGTCGACGCGTTCCTCGCCGCCGGGCGCGGCCTCGCCTACGTCCACGCGCAGGGGCTCGTCCACCTCGACTTCAAGCCCGACAACGTGCTCGTCGCGCACGACGGCTCGATCGTCGTCACCGACTTCGGGGTCGCCGCGATGGCGCGTGCGATCGGCAAGACCACCGTCGTCGGCACGCCGCGCTACATGGCGCCCGAGCAGCGTCGCGGCGGTGCGCTCGACGCCCGCGCCGATCAGTACGCGTTCTGCATCACGCTGCGCGAGGCGCTCGAGGGCCATCAGCGGCCCGCACGGATCGACCGCGCGATCGCCCGCGGGCTCGCCGAGTGCCCGGCAGATCGGTTCGCGACGATGACTGCGCTGCTCGCGGCGGTCGATCCGCCAGCACCCACTCCGCCGGCGCCCATCGCGAACCAAGGCCGTGGTCGCGCTCGACTGCGCGCGGTCGCGACCGTCTGCGCGACCACGCTCGCGACGGCGCTGGTCGTGGTCGAGGTCCGAGGGGACGCGCCGCGGGCTCCCGCAGTATCGAGGAGCCACGCGGTCGGCATGACGCCGTCGCACACGCCCGCGATGATCGCGCCCGGCTCGCTCGAGCCCGGTGCGCCCGCCGCGCGACAGGCGAGGCAGGGCGGTGCGTCCGCGCAGATGCTCCACGTGGACTCGCCGATCGCTTCGAGCACCGTGCAGGTACCCGCCTCGATCGCAGCGACGCCCGCGAGCAACCGGATGCCCGCGCACCGCCACGCGCTCGCAGCTGCGTGGGTAAGCTTCGCCGACGATGGCGCGCCGACGGTTGCGCACGGCGACGCGACGACGCTGTCAGGCGAGGCCGGTGCCGGACCGCAGAGCCCGCTCGGTCTCGTCGAGGTGCGGCGCTGTGACGACGCGTTCGGCCTCGCGTGCCCGCTCGACGAGCCG
>JACCTC010000343.1 GCA_013812655.1 Deltaproteobacteria bacterium
ATGTGGGGCCGCCCGCTCGCGGTCGGCATCGGAGGCGAGCTGCCCGCCCGCCCCGCGCTCTTCGACTTCGTGTGCGGCGGCAAGGTCCTCGATCCGTTCGGTCGCGCGCTCGGCTCGGCCGCGCTGCGCATCCACCGCGGGGCGGCGACCGGCTTCGTCGCGCGCCGCGATGACGGCACGACCGATGGCCAGACCCAGCCACCGGATCACCACGCCGAGATCGTGGCCGCCCGGGCGCGTGCCGAGGCTGCGCAGCGCGAGCTGGCGTCGCGCGAGACCGCGATCGTGCGCGTCGATCGCACCCTCCCCGTTCGCCCGCAGATCTGGGCTGTGTGGCTGTGGCCGGTCTACTGGATCGGCCGCTGGCGTGCCCGCGGCAAGCTCGTCGAGCGGCGGCTGGCAGCGCTCGCCGTCGACGAGGCGCGCCGCGAGCTCGACACGATCGACCGCGACGCGACGGCGATGGAGGCGCATGCCCGGCTCGCGCGCAACCGCTACCACGACGCGCTCCGCGCCCTGTGCGGCGGCGGACCGACGGCCGAGAACGTTCTCGAGGTCGAGCTCACCCTCGTGAGCGGACCACTGCCCGAGGGCATCGAGATCGTCGAGCTTGCCGGCGCGAACCGGGCCGGCGCCGAGACCGACGCGGTGTTTGTCGTCGAGGATGGCCGGTTGCTCGCGCCCGTGCGCGGCGGCGCGCCGCTGCCGATCGGCGACTTCGCGGAGGCGGTCCCGACCCTGCCGTCCGTGCTCGCGGACGCGCGTGCCCTGCGGGTCGCCCGCCGTGTCCGCGATCGAATCGCGACCGCGCTCGCCGCACTCGAAGATCAGCTCGAGCAGCACGAGGCGACCTTTCGCGCCCGCCTCGATCGCGTGCACGCCCTACGCATCCCCGATCCCGCCGCATTCACCGGCGTCCAGCTCGCGCGCGTCCGCAGCGATATCAGCGCGAGCGTCAACGCCGTCATGGAGCACGCGGCGGTGCACCTCGGCTCCGAGCTCGCGAGCCTGCAGCAGGACTGGATCGGCTCGATCGCAAACGCGGCGAACACCGACGCGCTCAAGGTCGCGCTCGCCCGCGTCGAGGCCCAGTGGGACGGCGAACCGAAGCGGATCGCCGAGGAGGTCAAGGTCCTCGTGATGGGCGGCGTCGGCGGCAGCGCGCGCGACCTCTATCCCGACCTGGTCTCGACGCTGGTGCCCTACGGCCTGCCCGCCGAGCACGCCCGCCCGCTCCGCGCCGCACCGGTGTTGCCACCGACGCCGCTGTTACCCTCGCTGTCGCGCGGCAGCTCGAAGCTCGAGAAGCAGAACTGGTTCGTCGGCCTGTTCCGCTCGTTCGAGGCGCGGCGGACCGAGATCCGCGAGCACGTCCACGACCGCCTCGAGCACATGCGCGAGGTCGCGGAGGCTGAATTGCGCGACGCCGAGCCGCAGCTTCACGCCGTGCTCGATCACGTGCTGCGCGGCCTGCTCGCCGGCGCGTTCGAGCACCAGACCGCCGCCCTCGAACGGATGCTCGCCGCAGAGCGCGAGGCGATCGCCGTCGAGCGCAAGACCCTCGCGCCCCTCGTGCGCGCCTGCGACGACGTTCGCACCGAGGCCGCGCGCCTCGGCGAGCTGATCGCGCAGCTCGAGCGCCACCAGCCCGCCGTCGCGATCGCCGCCGCCGCCGCCGACACCGCGAGCCTGTCGCGCTGATCGCGCCGATCCCCGGGGTGACGTCGGGCCCCGCTCGCCAGCGTTCGCTGGCTCGCTCCGTCTCGGGCCGGCGTGGTAATCACCGGCCATGAAGCCCGTCTCGATCGGCACCCCGAAAAGCCCTCATGCCACGCGGGTCCTCATGCTCGGCTCCGGCGAGCTCGGCAAGGAGGTCGTGCTCGAGCTGCAGCGGTTCGGCGTCGAGGTGATCGCGTGCGATCGCTACGCCGATGCACCGGCGATGCAGGTCGCGCATCGCAGCCACGTGATCGACATGCTCGATCGCGCGGCGCTTCGCGGCGTCATCGAGCGCGAGAAGCCGCACCTGATCGTCCCCGAGATCGAGGCGATCGCGACCGCCGAGCTGGTCGCGCTCGAGCGCGAGGGCTGGACCGTGATCCCGACCGCCGAGGCCGCGCGGCTGACGATGGATCGCGAGGCGATCCGCCGGGTCGCCTCCGAGGAGCTCGACCTACCGACCGCGCGCTACCAGTTCGCCGATAGCTTCGACGAGCTCCGCACCGCCGCCCGCGCGCTCGGCTGGCCGGTCGTGATCAAGCCGATCATGAGCTCGTCGGGCAAGGGCCAGTCGGTCGCGCGGACCGAGGCCGATCTCGAACAGAGCTGGCAGTACGCGCAGACCGGCGGCCGCACCGGCGCGGGCCGCGTGATCGTCGAGGAGTTCATCGCGTTCGAGAGCGAGATCACGATGCTGACCGTCCGCGCCGTCAACGGCACGGCATTCTGCGATCCCGTCGGGCATCGCCAGGTCGGCGGCGACTATATCGAGAGCTGGCAGCCGCACCCGATGTCGGCGATTCAGCTCGAGCGCGCGCAGGCGATCGCGAAGCGGATCACCGACCGGCTCGGCGGCCACGGCCTGTTCGGGGTCGAGCTGTTCCTGTGCGCGAACGACAAGGTCGTGTTCAGCGAGGTCAGCCCGCGCCCGCACGACACCGGCATGGTCACGATGGCGACGCAGACCTGGAGCGAGTTCGCGCTCCACGCACGCGCGATCCTCGGGCTGCCGATCGCCGCGATCCGCCGGCACGCCGCCGGGGCGAGCGTCGCGCTGCGTGCCGACCGCGAGCTGCGCTCGCCGGTGCTCGACGGCCTCGCCGAGGCGTACGCGACGCCCGACGTCGACGTCCGGTTCTTCGGCAAGCCGAGCGCGGGACCGCGGCGGCGGCTCGGCGTCGTGCTCGCGACCGATGTCACGTGGGACGCCGCGCTTGCGAAGGCCCAGCGGATCGCCGGCGGCCTCAGCCTTCGCGACGGCTAGTTCTTCGCGGGCGGCAGTCGCTCGAGCACGCCGAGCAGATCGTGGCCGTTGCCGTCGACGATCACCCGCGCCGCGTTGTTGAGCTGCAGCAGCGCGCCGAGCTGGTGCTCGTCGGCGACCGCGTACCACGTGATCCCAGGCGCCACCGCGATCGCGTGGCGCGGCAGTGCCAGGTCGGTGCCACGCGCGACTGCCCCGGCGAGCTCGACGAGCGCTGGCCCGACGAGCCGCGCGTCGGCGTCCCCGCACAGCGCGACGAGATCGGGTGCGCCGAACTTGCGCAGCCCGCGCGTGTGCATCGCGTGGGCGCGGTCCGCACGCGACGAGTCCGTCTCGTAGATCACGCGCACCTCGCGGCTGACGTCGAGGTCTGAATCCGCCGGCGGGATCGCAGCGGCCGCGCGGTACGTCATCGCGTGGACGTCGAGCACGGTGGTCGCGCCGCGCGCACCCAGCTGGCGGGCCAGCCCCCAGGCGACCTGGAGATACGAGAGGTCCGCGGGGTTCGCGAGCTCGAGCGCGATCACGTGCACGTGATCTGCGGCGTCGAGATCCGCGAGCTGGGTGCCGAGATCACGCTCGGCGATCGCGCGGAGCGACCCGCCGCGCCACGCATCGAACCATTGTGGATCCGCCGCGCGTGCGATCGCGCGGACCTCGGCGACCTCGAGTGGCGCGGTCTCCGGAATTCCGAACCGCTCGCGTGACAGCGTGGCGTCGACGCCGAGCGGACCGCGACTGAACGCGGCGAGCACCACGCTCGCACGGCGGGCACCGGCAGGGCTTGTCGCGAACGTCCACGGATCCACGGGCACGCGGCACGTTACCGCGGCCGCGTGGGTACGGCACGCGACGCGAGCGCCCTGTGCGATCGCAGTTGCGCGTGCCGTGTATCCTGCGCCCTCATGTACGACCTCTACATCGCGAACAAGAACTACTCGTCGTGGTCGCTGCGCCCGTGGGTACTGATGAACGAGCTCGCGATCGACTTTCGCGAGCACATCACGCCGTTTCCCGCAGACCGCGACGGCGCGGCATTTCGCACGTTCTCGCCGACCGGCAAGGTGCCCGCGCTCCACGATGGCACGACCGTCGTGTGGGACTCGCTCGGCATCACCGAGTACCTCGCCGAGCGCCACCCCGGCGTGTGGCCGGCGAACCCCGACGCGCGCGCGTGGGCCCGCTGCGCCGCCGCCGAGATGCACTCGGGCTTCACCGCCCTGCGCGAGCGCTGCAGCATGACCTGCGGCCTCCGCGTTCGCCTCCACGAGCAGCCTCCCGCGCTCCTCCGCGATCTCGCGCGCATCGACGAGCTGTGGCGCGCCGGCCTCGACCGCTTCAGCGGTCCGTTCCTCGCCGGTTCCGCATTCAGCGCCGTCGACGCCTTCTTCGCGCCGGTCGCGTTCCGCATCCAGACCTACGGCGTCGCCCTCGATCCGCGCTCCGCCGCCTACGCCGGCCGGCTGCTCGCACTGCCATCGATGCAGCGCTGGTACGCCGACGCGCTCGCCGAGACCTGGCGCGATCTGCCGCACGAGGCCGAGGTCGTCTCCTACGGCACCATCGTCGAGGACCTCCGCGCGCACTGATGTCGCAGCCGCGCGACGCGGTATCGTGATTGCCAGAGGGAGCTCCCAGATGCACTGGCTGGTCGAACGTGGCGTGTTTGGAAGTGGGGTTGACCTGACGGCCGCCATCGAGCGTGCAGGACACCACGCGATTTCCTGGCAGGACGAATGGTGGGACACGGCAGGCTGGCCTCGGCTCGGCGAGGAGCCGGTGATCTTCCACGGCAGTCTTGGAAATGCGGCGAGGATCCGGCGCGAGCTTTCCTGGCGACCCGGGAGCTTCTGCGACACGGACGCATTCCGATGCTCCGCCTGGTACGACCGTGCTCGGCCATGGCTGCTGAATTCGGAGTGGGAAATCATGCCTGCCCACCAGCTCGTGGCCGAGCCGCCCGATCACGACGCCGTCTTCGTCCGTCCGGACAGCCCCCTCAAGCCGTTCTCCGGGCGCGTGCTCGAACGCAGTCGCATCAGCCTCGCCGCGCTCGATTTCGGATTCTACTTCGATGATCCAGCGTTGCCGGTGGTCGTCGCTCCAGCGCGGCAGGTCCAGCGAGAGTGGCGGTACGTGGTTGTAGATGGCGAGGTCGTGGCCGGGAGCGCATACGAAGCGGATGGACGTCGCGCGCTTCCCGACGACCCGACCGGACGTCCATGGGCGTTTGCCAAGGCCGTTGCGTCCGACCTGGAGCCGCCGGAGAGCGTGTACGTCCTCGACGTGTGCGAGTCCGGTGGCGAGCTCCGGCTCCTTGAGCTGAACCCGTTCAGTGGTGCTGATCTGTACGCTTGCGATGCGGACGACGTGGTCCGGACCGTGTCGGTGGCTGCTCGGCGCCTCGCGCAAGGCTGACGTCACACCCGGGCAAACGTGGAGTCCGGAGGTGGCTGGCGCTTCGGGCGTGATCCCCGACCGTGGCGGAACCGTTTGGGTCGAACGCGGCGGCGAACGAGTTGCCGTTCTCGGGGCAGATACGCGGTCATCGATCGTTGCCCAGGCTCCACCGGTTCAGAGCGCGCGGCGGCGCCGTGACTCGTGATGGACAGGCGCCGAGCGGCGTCCTGGGTGACACGCCCGCGCCTGCCCCCACGACGCTTCCCTCGGACCAGCGCTCCGCTTTCGATCATTTCATGTTTTGATTTCGGAGTGCATGTATCGGCGCTGAGCCAAGCTTCGCCAAAACCACCACGTCGCGGTTTCGTGAGCGGCGCCACGGGCACGCACCCGCTCGCTGTCCCAGCGTCGAGAACCGGCATCGCAGCGATGCGTGCGCACGCGGATCGATCGATTCGGATCATTCGGGAGTGACACGCAGATCGATCGCAGTGAGATCTATAATGTCATAGTCACAATGTAGAAGTTTACATGCACAAGCAGATCGAGTTACTCGGCGAGGAGATCGCGGCGGACATCGCGCATCTCGACGCTGTGCTCCACGCCGTGCTCGAGAAGATCCGCACGTTCGACGAGGGAGGCGGTTGGTATCGTCAGGGCTTCCGGTCGTGCGCAGACTGGCTGTCGTGGCGGGTCGGCTGGAACCTTGGGACGGCACGCGAGCACGTGCGCGTCGCGCGGCGCCTCGTCGAGCTCCCACAGATCGATGAGGCGCTCCGCGTCGGCAAGCTGTCGTACTCGAAGGTCTGTGCGATCACGCGCGTGGCGACGCCGCCGATCGAGGGCGTGCTGCTCGAGGACGCGCTGCTGACGACCGGCCAGCAACTCGAAACCATCTGCCGCAAGTACGCGACCGTGCAGCGGCACGGTCCGGATCGAGGCGGTCCTCCACCCCGAGGAAGCGGCCATGGTGTGGGCCGCACTCGAGCGGGTCGCTGCTGAGAAGTGTCGCGAGCGGGAGATTGACGCCACCTTGGCGGCCGAGTCCGTGGAATCAACGCAACTTGGCGAAGAAAACGTTCCCGCGGGAACGTTCGGCGACCACGGGCTCGACGACACGCTCGACGTTCCCGTGGGAACGTCCGGCAACCACCAGTTCGACGACACGCTAGACGTTCCCGCGGGAACGTCCGGAGACCGCGAGCTCGACCAGGCGCTCGACGTTCCCGCAGGAACGTCCGGCGACCACCGGCTCGACGTTCCCGCGGGAACGTCCGGCGACCAAGGGCGCGACCTTCCCGCGCGGACGACCCGCGATCAGGGGGGCCGGAAGACGCCCGCCTTCGATCGCGCCAGCGCGCTGGTCGCGATGGCGCAGGCCGTGATCCGTGGCGAGCACCCGGACCGCTCGCCGTATCAGCTCATGATCAGCGTCGCTGCCTCCACGTTGCAGCGAGATGCCGATCCCGATCCTGCGAGCGTGGCGTGCTGCGGCGACGGCACCTGCATCTCCGCGGATGCCGTGCGGCGGCTCGCTTGTGACGCCTCCGTGGTCACGTTTCTCGAGGATGCGAATGGCACGGCGATCTCCGTAGGTCGCAAGACGCGCACGATCCCCGGGGCGATGAAGCGAGCGCTGTTCCGACGCGATCAAACGTGTCGGTTCCCGGGATGCCGGACCCGCGTCTTCCTCGAAGGTCACCACATGCGGCACTGGGCCAACGGCGGAGAGACGAAGCTATCGAATCTGATCGTCTGTTGCGACCACCATCGCTTCGTCCACGAGTACGGATACCAAATCGAGCTGACGCCGGAGGGCGACGTCGTGGTGTTCGACCAGGCGGGACGGCCGATGTCCGAGGTGCCCGAGCCGATGAGTGTCCCCGGATCGTGGCCGGGCGATGATCACGCTCCACACCGCAGACCTCGGGATCGATCCCGACACCCGCGAGACCTGGAACGGCTAATTATTGAACGGGTTCCGCAATTGAGACTGGACGACGGACACCTGTCCATACGACACGTCGAGTTCTCCCAGAGCGGTCATCTGCATCACTCCACGACGATCCGGACGCGAGCCCCATCAGGAAAGCGACGGCATTGGTTCGAAACAAGTTCGGGCACCCAGGTTGTCAGCGGCATTCACAGGTCGAACGCTCGCTCCCGTGATCTGGATCCGCATCAAGTTCTGCCAGGGACCTTCGCATGACCTGCGATTGCTGCGTTAGCGATACGGACCGGCCGCGGGCTCGAGCGCGGCGAGTAGCGCACGCAGGAGGCGGACGAGCTCGCTCGCGGCATCGGCCTCCGCGCTGCCGCCGGTGATCGGACGCCACGCGCTCGCGACGCCATCGGCGATCTGGAGGTCGACGATGTCCGCGGGCCACGCGACGAGCTGCGCCACCAGTGCCTCGGGCGTCGAGGCGGCGAGCGCGTCCGCGGCCGGGCGTGAGAGCGCGACGGCGATGGCGCGCACCTCGCCGCTCGCGTCGACGGGATCGCCGACGTGGGCGCGCAGGCCGTAGGGCTTGCCGTCGCCATCCCAGACGAGGCCCACCGAGACCGGCTGGTTGTCGAGGCGGCCATCGATCGCGAGCTCGCCGACGGTGAGCCGGCCGCGCAGGTCGTGCGCGAGCTGCTGCCAGTCGGCCAGGCCTGCGGTGATCCCCGGGGGCATCGTGATGGTCGGGCGCGCGCCGTCGATCGCGTGGGCGAGCGCCTGTAGCGCGAGGTCGAGCTCGGCGAGCTTCGCGGGCTCGGGCCAGACCACGGCCTGCTCGCAGACGACCGCGTCGTCATCCCAGCGGACGACCGGGCCGAGGACCCGCGTCGCGGCGAGCACGGCCGGCACCGCGGCGCGCAGGAACGGGATCGCCTGCTCGGGCGACCGCGCGCCGACGTGATGCGCGCGATCCCAGGCGGTGATGTCGATCTCGAGATCGCGGAAGAATACGTGACGCAGCGACGAGCTCGGCGTCACGGTGAGATCGAGGCCGAGCGCGGGATGTGCGACGCGCGCGACGAGGAACGTGCCCTCCTCGCCGCGATAGGCGTAGGCGATTCGCAGCTCGCTATCGTCGAGCGCACGCACGAGCTGCGGCTGGCCGCCGCTGGCCGCATCGCCGGTGACGACCTGCCAGCCGTGCTTCGCCGCGAACGCTTCGAAGACGGCGGTGACGCGCTCGTCCGCGAGCTCGGGTGCTGCGGTGAGCTGCGCGGTGGTCGCGGCGGCGCTGCTATCGACGAGCTCGAGCGGAATCGTGACGTCGACCTTGGTGCTGAAGAACGAGCCCGAACGCGCGACCAGCGCCCACGCGAGCTCGTGCGACACCGTCGTGAACGTCGGCGTCATGTCGGGCGCGAGGCGGAAGTGGAACGGCACGCTGGTCCCCGCGCTACCCGCCGGCAGCGTCACCGTGACGTCGTACGTCCGCCCGCGCCGCTCGCGTACCCGGCCGCGACCGTGCAGCTTCAGGGTCGGCACCAGCGACAGATCGATCTCGCGCGGCTTGCTGTCGTCGAGGTGAAACACCGCGCACGAGCCGACCACGGTCTCGCCGGCGATCAGCCGCCGTGATGCGAGGCTGACCTCGAGCCGCGGCTTGTCGGTGCCGGACGTGCTGCGCAGGACCACCGGCGTACGCGTCACCTCGCCCGGCGCGGCGACCCGGACCGGCACGAGGAACGTACGCCGTGCGTCGAGCCGCCACGGGATCGAGACGTGGACGAACAGCTCGAACGTCGCGTGCGCCGGATCCATCGCGTGGGTCGGCGCGGTGCCCGCCGGCACCGTGATCGACGTGCTGAACCGCGTCGCGCCTTCGGCCAGCACGCCGGCCTCCATCAGCCGCGCGACCAGCGCCGGAAACTGCGTGTCATGCGCGACGCGGCTCTTGCCCGAGCCGACCACCCAGCCCTGCTTGCCGCGCGCGTGCAGCGCGATGTGCTCGATCTTGGTCTCCTCGGCGGCGGTGACCACGACCTGGATCAGCGCCGGCCTGCCGACGACGATCGTGGTCGGCGCGAACACCTCGATCTGGGGGCGCGCGGAGAAGATTCCCACGCCGCGAAGCTACCGCGTATGCCAGCGCCGGTGGCCCGTGTCCTCGCGCGCCGGCGCCCCATCTGCGTGCGCTCAGCCCGCTCGAGCTCGTCGAGCTTCTGCGATGCGCCGCCAGGTTACTGACAGGTACCAGCGGTACAGGTCGTGCCGGTCGGGCAGACGAGCACACCCGCCGTGAACATCGGCGACGTGCAGTCGGTGCCCGTGGCGACGGTGCCGCGCACGTTCAACAGGAACGAACCGTTGTTCGAGCTGCCGAAGCCGTCGACCTGGATGGCGTAGTTGCCGGCCGGGACGTTGGTCTGCGTGATCAGCGAGCGGTTGTCGGTGCCCGGAGCGCTGTCGTCGTCGCAGGTGATCTGCGAGGCGCAGTTGGCATCCCACAGCGACAGGACCGTGTCCGCGATCGTCGAACCGATCGTGTCGATGGTCAGCGTCGCCACCGGTACCGGCAGCTGCAGGCCAAAGGCGCGATCGTTGCCGGTCGAGGTCTGGCACGTCTGCTCGTAGTTGTCGGTCGCCGGAGCGGCCAGCGAGCCGGTGGTCTGCGGCGTGCTGATCACGGTGCTCGGGGTGGTCTCGATGGCGCAGAACACCTCGGTCGTGCCGCCCGCGGAGGCGCAGCCGAAGTCCGCCGGGAAGTCGGACGCCGAATCGCTATCGTCGTCGAGCGCGTTCGAGCAGACCGGGCAACTGGCGCCGATCGTCGGCGAACAGTCATCGGCCTCGTCGTGATCGCTCGCCGACGCGCAGCCCGGATCGTTCGGGAAGTCGACGAGGTTGTCGCTGTCGTTGTCGAGGCCGTCGTTGCAGAGCGCGAGCACGCAGGTCCGCGAGCCCGAGGCGCCTGCGCAGGCATGACCGCTCGTGCACGTGAAGGCACCGGACTGGAACAGCGCACCTTCGCAGCTGCCGCCGACCGCGACCGTGCCGCTCGTGGTGAGCGTGAACGCACCATTGCCCGAGCTGAAGCCGTCGATGACGAGGTAGTAGGTGCCAGCGGGCACGTTCGTGCGGGTCATCAGAGCCGGATCGCTGCACGCGACTGGCGTTCCGCCACACGTCGCATCCAGCAGCGAGTGCGTGCTGTCGAAGCCGGTGACGTTGAGGGTGAGCGTCGCCATCGCGGGCAGATCGAGCTGGTATGCGAGGTCAGGTGCGGTGTGGGTCGTCGAGCTGCCGCAGGTCGGCGCGTAGTCGTTGACCTGGCCGGCGGTGTTGCCCGTCGTGACGCCCTGGGTGATGACGCCGATCGGCTCGCTCTGCGTGCAGGCCTCGTTCGTCGAGGACGCCGCGAGGCAGCTCTGGTCGGCCGGGTAGTCGGTCGCGCCGTCGCCATCATTATCAACGCCGTCGCTGCAGATCGGGCATCCGGCTCCCGGGCACACCGTGGCCTCGGTGTCGTCGGAGAACGAGTCGCAACCGGGGTCGGCCGGGAAGTCCGTGCGGCCGTCGGCGTTGTTATCGAGACCGTCGAGGCACTCCGCCACCTGGCAGCTGCGCGAGCCGGATGGTCCGCTACATGCGAAGCCGAGCGAGCAAGTCAGCACGCCGGACTGCACCAGCGGGCTCTCGCAGCTGCCGCCGGGAATGATCACGCCGGAGACGTTGAGGTTGTAGGTGTTGCCCGTCGCCGAGGTGCCATCGACCGCGATCGTGTAGACGCCCGCGTTCAGGAAGCCGCGCTGGATCAGCGAGTCGCCGGTCCCGACACCGCCATCGTCATCGCACGCCTGGGCCGGCTCCTGGCAGTCGGAGTTCATGAGCGAGAGCACGGTGTTGACCACGGAGCCCTCGGTATCGATGGTCAGCGACTGCAGCATCGGGACCTCGAGCGTGTAGATCCGGTCGGGGCCGTTACTCGTGACGCAGCTCGGATCGTGATCGTCGGACGCACCGACCAGCGTCCCGGTCGTCAGCGGCGTCGTGACCGCGGCGATCGCGTCGAGATCGACGCAGCCTTCGGTCGCGCCAGCCGCGGACGAGCAACCCGAATCCGCTGGGTAATCGGTCCGGCCATCGTTGTCGTTGTCGACGGTATCGGAGCAGACCGGGCACGTGGCGCCCGGGCAGACCGTGACCTCGGTGTTATCGGACGTAGAGTCGCAGCTCGGATCGTTCGGGAAGTCGACGCGGCCATCGCCGTTGTTGTCGATGCCGTCCTGGCACTGCGCGGCGGTGCACTTGCGCGAGCCAGATGCACCGTTGCAACCAAACCCGGTCGGGCACACGAGGACGCCTGCCTGGAACAGCGAGCCCTCGCAGCTGCCGCCCGGGATGATCACGCCGACGACGTTGACGATGAAGGTGCCCAGGGTCGTGCTATCCGAATCGACCGCGATGGTGTAGCTGCCGGCCGCCACGTTGTTGCGGCTGATCAGCGAATCGCCCACGCCCACGCCACCATCGTCGTCACACGCGATGCTCGGCTCGGCGCACGACGAGTTCATGAACGAGAGCACGGTGTCGACCACGGAGCCTTCGGTGTCGATGTCGAGCGACTGCAAGGTGGTCGGGATGTCGAGCGTGAAGATCTTGTCGGGCAGGTTGGTGGTGACGCAGCGCGGATCGTGATCGTCGGTCGCACCGACGAGGGTGCCGTTGGTGG
Source organism: Deltaproteobacteria bacterium (assembly GCA_013812655.1). Classification (GTDB taxonomy): domain Bacteria; phylum Myxococcota_A; class Polyangia; order Haliangiales; family Haliangiaceae; genus JABFXX01. The sequence goes on from JACCTC010000343.1 coordinate 12,055, forward strand.
TCGGCGTGGTGATCGCGACGATCGCGTCGGTCTCGGCACAGCCCTCGTTGTTCGCGGACGCCGCGAGGCAACCGGTGTCTGCCGGGTAGTCGATAAGCAGGTCGCCGTCGTTGTCGAGGCCGTCGGAGCAGATCGGGCAGCTCGCACCCGGGCAGACGGTGTCCTCGGTGCCGTCGCTCGAGCTCGAGCAGCCGGGATCGGCCGGGTAGTCGATGAGGCCGTCGCTGTTGTTGTCGAGGCCGTCGTTGCACTGCGCGGGCTGGCAGGTCCGCGTGCCGGCCGTGCCGCTGCATGCGTAACCGACACCGCACGTGATCGCGCCGGACTGCGCGAGCGCCGACTCGCAGCTCTCACCGTTCACGATCGTGCCGGTGGTGTTCAGCGTGAACGTGCCACTGGCGGTGCTGAATCCATCGACGATCAGGTAGTACCGGCCGGCGGCGACGTTCGACAGCACCATGTTGTTGGGGTTGTCGTGGCAATCGATCGGCGTGCCGCTGCAGCTCGCGTCGAGCAGGATGTGCGAGCTGTTGAAGCCGACCGGGCTGAGCCGCAGGCTCAGGGTCGTCATCGCCGGGACGTCGAGCTGGATCGCGACATCGGGTGCCGTGTTCGAAGTCGTGCTCGTGGTCGAGCACGCGTGGCCGTTGAAGCTGCCAGGCGGCGGCGTGTAGTCGTTGACCGCGCCGACCGTGGTGCCCACCGTCTGCGGCGTCGTCGCGATCATCAGCGGCTCGCTCTGCGGGCACGACTCGGTGTTCGTCGAGGCCGCGACGCAGCTGAGGTCCGCGGGATAATCGATATCGCCGTCCGCGTCGTCATCGATACCGTTGCTGCACTTCGGACACAGCACGTTGGTCGGATCGGTTCCGCAGATGTCGTTCTCGGTGTCGTCGGTCGCGCTCGTGCAGCCCGGATCCGCCGGGAAGTCGATCTTGCCGTCGCCGTCGTCGTCGAGCGTGTCGTTGCAGACCGGCTGCGTGCAGACCTTCGCGGTCGAGCCCGCCGGGATCCGGCAGAGCAGTCCCGGGCCGCAGTCGGCGGTCAGGTTGCACGTCGTGCCCTCGCCCGAGAAGAACTCGACCTTGAGGCCGTAGGTGCCGGTATCGCCGACGGTGCGGCCCTCGACGATGAGGTAGTAGGTGCCGATCGGCAGCGAGCGGGTGAGCCGCGACTTTTCGTTGGTCGCGCTGATGTCGTCGTTGCAGACGAGGTGCGCGGCCGGCGTGACGCAGGCGGCCGAGCGCAGATCGAGCACACTGTCGAAGTTCGTCATCGGGTCATCGGTCGAAGCGACGACGACCTTGGGCTCGGAGAGGTGGAACACGTACGCGATCGCGTGCGCGCCGGCGCCGCCGCCACAGGTCGTGGTCAACGACGACGTGCTGGTCGCGGCGAGCGTGCCCATGTCGGTGCCGGCGCCCGGCAACATCTTCACGGTCAGGCCCGCGCCGCACGCGACCGGGTTGTCGATGAACTCGATGCCGTCACCCGCTGCGATGCAGCCAGGGTCGTTCGGGTAGTCCATCATCCCGTTGTTGTCGTTATCCATACCGTCGGCACACTGCGGACACGCCGGGCCGTTCGGGCAGTCGTCTTCTTCGCTGTCGGCCAGCGGGATCGGACAGCCCGGATCGTTCGGGTAGTCCTTCAGCCCGTCGCCGTCGTTGTCGCGATTATCCTGGCACGCGGCAGCCGCGAGGCTGTCTTCGCTCTCGTCCACCTCGTTCTCGCAGCCGAGATCATCGGGAAAATCGATCGTGCCGTCGCCGTCGTTGTCGACGCCGTCGGAGCACGGCGGACCCGACGCATCGGGAATCGAGAAAGAATTGTCACCACACGCCACCAGAACCCCGAGCAACAAGCAGAACGATGAAGTGGCGCGCATGAAAATTCCTCCCGAGAACGCGCGCACGCTAACACGATCAATTTTTCGTGTAGTTGTCTTAAGAGTGCTTAACGCGCGAGCTGCGGCACGACGAGCACGACAGGGAGGTGATCGCTCACCTCGGGCACGTAGCCCGGCAGCGTGTGCAGCCGCGGGATCACGATCGTGGATCCTCCGAGCTCGTCCTCGAGGCCAGCCGTCGTCGCGATGTGATCGATGAACCGCTGCGATGGCACGAACGTGATCTGCCCTGCCTCGGCCGCGGCTTGGGTACGGATCGTGTAGCGATCGGGCGCGCCGAGGAACGCCGCGAAGTTCGTCTGCCCCTGCACCGTCGTCAGCACCTCGTTGAAATCACCGGCGATCACGATCTCGTCCTCGCCGCCGCCGTCGACCTGCGCACGGATGTGGGCGTCGAGCTGCTCGATCGCGGCGCGTCGACGCTCGCCGTCCTCGGTCGTCCCGCCGGCCTTGAGGTGAAGGCCGATCACCTCGAGCGCGAGCGTGCGGTGCACGCCGTCGTCGATTGCGAGCTCGACTGACACCGGCGGGCGCGGGAACACGAAGCTCTCGGTCGGGAACAGCAGCCGGATGGGCCCCGGGATCACCATCGTCGCGCGGTAGATCACTCCGATCTTCTGGTACTCGGTCGGGCTGTAGCGGTGATCGGAGAGCACGCCATCGTGCTCGCGCAACCGATCGAGTAGCTCGCGCCACGCGGTGTCACTCGCGATCTCCTCGACCACGATCACGTCGAGATCGAGGCTCGTGATCAGATCAGCCGTGCGCGCCGGCGAGATCGACATCAGCGGGAAGTTCTCGATGTTCCACGTCGCGATCTCGAGCGTGTCGGCCGAGCCGATCGCGGGGAACACGTCGGTGCGCGGCGGTGGATATGGATAGCCGTCGCTGTCGGGGCGCGCGTCGTCGAGCTCTGCATCCTGTTCGCGGCAGCCGAGCAACACCAGCGCGAGTGCGAGCAGGTGACGCACTACGGGCGCTCGCGCAGCGGGCCGGGCGCCGCACACAGCGGGCACCCCTCCGCGACGATCGCGCGATCGCAGCCGTCGCACGCGTACGCGATGACGTGATAGCCGGGGTCCCCGAGCTCGGCGAGCGGCTTTGGTTTCGGGGTCTCGCCGCCGCCGTAGCGCGCCGACGCCGGCACGAATGCGATCGCGAGCAGCTCGAGCTCGCTGCACTTCGGGCACCGCTTCGGCACGGCCATCCGGTTCGTTTCCGCGAGGGCCCTGGTCAGCCCGCCGGTCGCGTGACAGCGCGGACAGTCGGAGTTCGTGAACACGACGTGCGCGCAGCTCGCGCAGGCGATCCGGTACGTGCCGTCGACGAACTTCTCGCCATCGTGCGCCCACTTGCCGGCATCGTTGGGTTCGGCGGCCATCACGACCACCGTGCGATCGATGTAGCTCTGGATCTCGACCGTCGGATGTCCGCACGCGGAGCATCCCGCATTCACCATCCGTTCGAACGTCGGCTGATCGAGCTGGCCCATCGAGCCGGACCGTACACCGTCTGCGCGGTGTTCAGCGCTTCTTGCGCTCGTCGGCGGGCCCGACCTGCTGCGGCGTCAGGTTGCACGCGGTGTTGACGAGGCCGACGTGCGAGAACGCCTGCGGGAAGTTGCCGAGCAGACGACGGGCGACCGGATCGTATTCCTCGGCGAGCAGCCCGACGTCGTTGCGCAGCGACAGCAGGTGCTCGAACAGCGCGAGCGCGTCGTCCCGCCTGCCGAGCAGCGCGTAGTTATCGGCGAGCCAGAAGCTGCACGCGAGGAACGCGCCCTCGCCTGGGGGCAAGCCATCGTCGGTGATGTCGCTGCGATAGCGCATCACGAGCCCGTCCTGCAGGAGCTCGCGCTCGATCGCGCGGACCGTGCCGCCGATGCGCGGGTCCGACGCCGGCAAGAACCCGACGAGCGCGGTCAGCAGCAAGCTCGCGTCGAGCGTCGACGACCCGTAGGCCTGGGTGAACGCATCCTGCGTGGTGTCGAACCCCTTCGCGCAGACGTCGGCGTGGATCGCATCGCGGATCGCGCGCCAGCGATCGACCGGACCATCGATCTGCGAGGCCTCGACGGTCTTGACGGCACGATCGAACGCGACCCACGTCATGATCTTGGAGTGCGTGAAGTGCTGGCGCGGCCCGCGCACCTCCCAGATCCCCTCGTCGGGCTGCTGCCACGCGCCCTCGAGGAACTCGAGCATCCGCCGCTGCACCGCCCAGGCCGTCGCATCGGGCGCGATCCCGAGCTTGCGGCCCTGGAACAGCGCGTCGATCACCTCGCCATAGATGTCGAGCTGCAGCTGGGTTGCCGCGTCATTGCCGATGCGCACCGGTGCCGAGCCCTCGTAGCCGGGCAGCCAGGGCAGCGTGAGCTCCGGCAACCGGCGCTCGCCGGCGACGCCGTAGAGGACGTGCAGCTGGTCCGGTGATCCGGCCGCCGCGCGCAGTAGCCAGTCACGCCACGCGTGAGCTTCCTCCTCGTAGCCGCCGAGGCGCAGCGCGTAGAGCGTGAACGTCGCGTCGCGCAGCCAGCAGTAGCGATAGTCCCAGTTGCGGACGCCACCGATCGCCTCGGGCAGCGACGTCGTCGGGGCGGCGACGATGCCGCCGGTCGGCCGGTAGGTCAGCGCCTTCAACGTGATCAGCGAGCCGACCACGGCCTCGCGCCACGGCCCCTGATACACGCAGCGCGCCGACCACGCACGCCACCACGCCTCGGCACGCGCGATCTCGGCAGGGACGTCGATCGGCGGCGGCGGCGCCTCGTGCGACGGATACCAGCTCAGCGCGAACGGCACGCGGTCGCCGGCCGTCATGGTGAAGTCGGCGACCGTCGCGAGCCCCTCGCCGCGCAGCGCGACCGGCGCCTGCAGCTCGAGTGCGTCCGGCCCACCGACTGCGAGCAGCGCGCCATCGGCCTTGCGGACCCACGGCACGATCCATCCGTAGTCGAAGCGGATCACGAGATCCATCCGCATCGTGACCTGGCCCGACACGCACTCGACCTGGCGCACGAGGTTCGGCGTCGCCTCGTCGGGTGGCATCGCATCGACGATCCTCACCACGCCGGTGTCGGTCGTGAATTCGGTCTCGAGGACCAAGGTCCCCTCGCGATAGCGCCGGCGCGTGGAGCGCACGTCGCCGACCGGGGCGATCTGCCAGCGACCATGCTCGCGGGATCCGAGCAACGCGGCGAAGCACGCGCCGGAGTCGAAGCGCGGCAGACACAGCCAGTCGATCGAGCCATCCCGGCCGACCAGCGCGGCGGTACGGGTATCGCCGATCAGCGCGTAATCTTCGATCCGGAGGCCCATGTGATCTCCGCGCATTATGGCGCGTGATGACGTGGCTGGTCGCGTCGTAGAAGGACACTGCGCGCCAGTGTCGCAGCGAGCGTGGGAGCACGCCAAACAAGCGCTTTGCGATCCAAGGGCAGCTGATTAACCTCGATCCCATGTCCCGGCTCATCGCACGCTCGCGTCGGAACATCCGACCGGTCGAGATCCGCCGTGATCGCGATCAGGGCAACGTGCATCCGATCGGAACGCCCAACGGGGGCGTGTCGCCGAACACCGGGCCGCTCGCGTCGGCGGCGTGGTTGATGGCGCGCGGGGGCTATCCCACGGAGTCGCGCTGGTTCGTCGAGATCGTGCTCGATGCGGATGCGGCGGCCGGCCGAGAGCTCGACCAGGCATGCGCGACCCGGTTCATGATCGAGGTCTACGCCGAGGAGTGGGGCTTCATGTTCTGTCATCGGGGGCAGGTCTCGTGGATCCGCGTGACGGACATCCCGTTCGTCCATGGCCGTGACGACCACCAGCTCCTGCGCCAGACGCCGCCGCTCCGCGACATCGGCCGCCTGATCCACAACCTCGAGAAGCAGCACGCGATCGCGTTGCCGCGCGCCACCGCGATCATTCGCACCTGCCTGACCGACGCAGAGTCCGCGATTCGCGAGTGGACCGCGAAGCTGTGAACGCCAGCGCGCGCTGATGCTACGGCGCGGTGATCGCGTTGTTGTCGATCGCCACCAGGGACTGCGCCAGCAGTCGGCCGCGCAACGTCGCGGTCGTCTGCAACGTGATCGCGGTCTTCGAGATGATGACGCCCTCGAAGTGCGCGTTCTCGTGGATCGTCGCCTGCCCTGCGACCTGCCAGAAGATGTTCTTCGCCTGCGCGCCGCCGGCGAGGATGATGTTCTGCGCCGCCGTGACATCGAGGTCGTTCGTGATCTGGAAGATCCACACGTCGTTCGCGCCGCCCGAGATCGTTACGTCCGTCGGGATCGTCACGGTCGTGCCCCAGTGGTAGAGGCCGGGCTCGAGCGTCAGCCCGCCGAGGTTGCCGCTGCTTAGGTTCAGGAAGTCCGGGTCACTGCGTGACGCGGCATCCGAGTAAGCGGTCTGCATCGCGAGCACCGCGACGGTCAGGTTCGCGGGCGTCGGGCTCGCGTAGTTGCTCGCGTAGATCTTGCCCGGTGACGCGACCGACGCCGACGTCGAGAACATGTTCGAGGCATCCATGCTCGGCCCGAAGCCGGTGATGAACGTCGCCGCCGCCGGGCTCAGCCCGACGTGGCCGCCGGTGATCAACGAGCCCGTGACGTTCGTGACGCCGGTCTTCGCGAGGATGACGTAGCTCCCTGCGGCTGCGAGATCACTGGTCGAGCCGAGCTCGATCGGCGCCGGGCCGAGGCCTGCCGGGTTTGGTGGGTTGTACTTGCCGTCGGGCGTCGTCGCGTCGACCGAGGACGAGGACGAGTCCCCGCAGCCCGCGCCGAGCCAGGCGGCAGCGCCCAGTGCGAAGGTCATGGCGAAGGTGCGATGCAGCGTGGTCGTCGATCTCATTCGAGGCTCCTGGTTTCGTTCGGTGTGGTCGGCGGACCTCCGTCGCTTCACGCCCCGCTCGCGTGATGCCCCAACGTAAGGACGACTGCGATCGCCACAACCCGGCCCGGCGAAATAACTCTGTGACTTTATTGGCTTACGCGACGTCTCTATGGGCGGATTCGCACACCGGGCAGCGGCCTGGTCGTACCGTCGTCGCAGCTATGGGAGACTGGGGTCGTGCCCCCTCCTGGACGCTTCGACTTCTACTGGAAGCGAATCTCGCGATGGTGCCTGCTCGGGACGGTCGTGATGTTTTTGTGGCTGATGGCGCCGGTCGTGAGCTGCAGCTGGACCGCGTTCCGCGAGACCCCGATCAGCGAGATGCAACCGACTGACGCCACGCCTGCCGACGCCGATACCCAGCGCGTCGCCGAAGCGCAGGGCTTCTGGGCGAAGTTCACGCGCTCGACGAAGCAGTGCTACGCGAAGACGCCGCTGCTCGGTCAGGAGGGCTGGAAGACCCAGCTGTTGCTGTGGCTCGCCGGTGCCACGCTCGTGACGTCCCTGCTCGCGCGCTACGACGAGCGGCGCCGCAAGAACTTCACGTAACCGTGCTGCGGATCGCGCTGTGGCTCGTGATCGCGGTGGCGTGTCGGAGCACCACGTCCGCTCCCGATCCGCTCGCGCTCGACGATGCGTACCCCGCCGAGGCGTCGCCGACTGGCGTGGTCAAGACGTTCGAGATCACCGCTGCCGAGGCGGAGCTGCCACTGATCGATGGCACCCGCCGGAAGGTGTGGGCCTACAACGGCCAGGTCCCCGGTCCCACGTTGCGCGTCCGGCTCGGTGACACCGTGCGCGTCCAGTTCACGAACCGCTTGCCACAGGCGACGACGATCCACTGGCACGGCGTGCGAGTCCCGAACCGGATGGATGGTGTGCCTCACTCGAGCCAGCCGCCGATCGAGCCCGGCGGCACCTTCGTCTACGAGTTCGCGCCGAAGGATGCCGGCACGTTCTGGTTTCATCCGCACATCCGCTCGAGCGAGCAGGTCGAGCGTGGGCTCTACGGCATGTTGATCGTCGAGGACAAGGTGCCGCCGCCATACACCCAGGACGTCGTGTGGATCCTCGACGACTGGCTGCTCGGCGCCGACGGCCAGATCGTCGGCCAGTTCAATACACCCCACGATCTGTCGCACGATGGCCGCTGGGGCAACGTGATCGCGGTCAACGCGCGCACCGATACCGCGCTCCAGCTCGCGACCGACGAGCGGATCCGGCTGCGGCTGCTCAACGCGTCGAACGGCCGGATCTACGCGCCCGACTTCGGGGACCTCGACGCCACCGTGATCGCGGTCGACGGCATGTACCTGCGCGCGCCGATCCCGCTCGAGCGGTTCGAGCTCGCGCCTGGCAACCGCCTCGATCTCGACATCGTGTCGACCGGCAACGCGAGCCGGCGCGTCGTCGTCGTCGATCGGTTCACGAACCGGCCGAACCGGCTCGCCGAGATCGCGGTCGACGGCGGCTCGAACCCTCCGCGCTTCGCGTCACCTGCGCGCGCGCGCGTACCGGCGTGGAGCACCGGTCTGGCCGCGCCGATCACGCAGGAGGTCCGGCTCGATGCGCGGCGTGGCGGTGCCCTAGGGATCGAGTGGACGTTCAACGGTCAGGCCTTTTCGGGGCACGAGCACCATCACCCGTCGCTCGTGCTGACCCGCGACACGTGGGCCCGCCTGCGGTTCACCAACGTCAGCGCCCGGCTCCATCCGATCCACCTGCACGGCATGTTCTTCAAGGTGATCGCACGTAACGAGATCGCCGTGGACGAGCCGTTCTTTCGCGACACCGTGCTCGTGCACGGCCGCGAGACCGTCGACATCGGCCTGGTCCCGCTCGACGTCGGCAGCTGGATGATGCACTGCCACATCCTCGAGCACGCCGAGGCCGGGATGATGACGATGATCGACGTCGTGGCGCCGGCCGCGCGTTGAGCGTCGCGCAATGCCATCGAATCCATCACCGAGACAATCTCCGAGACGGACGAATTGTCAGGCGGCCTGGCGATCGCGAGCTGTTGACCGCGGTCGCGATCGTCGTCGAGCCGGCCGTGGTGTTCACCCACAAACGCTTCACGTTCCTCGCCGGCATCCGGGCCAAGAACGTCGTCTACGAGCACATGGCCATGGAGTACGACGGCGCCACTACCAGCGAGGTCATGGTGTGGAAGCCCGAGGCCGGCGTCAAGCTGGGGCTGCGCGTCGCGTTCTGAACCTCGACTCCGGCGAGGGAGCGCACAGCAACGGACGTGCCGTCGAGCGACTGCAACCTCCAGGTTGAACACGGCCGGGCCGAATCGCCTTCGTGAACAAGGCAACTCGTGACAACCACGATGACGTGTGGTGGTCTCGTGCTTGCGTGCATGCCCCCACGATGAAGAGGTTGACCAGCGCTGCCTGCGCGCTGCTGATGATTCCGGTTCTGGTCACGCGCCTCGCGGCGAGCCCGGCCGCCGGCGAAGGACCGGCCACCTGGGGTCCCGTACAGCGGGCGGTGCCCGAGAAGCCCGGCAAGCTCGGCGCGCGCGTCGACGGCCCCGCGGTCTCGCGGATGGTTCAGGGTCGACCGGCCGGCGGCACGCTCGCCGGCAAGACCGTGTACCTGTCGGCGGGACACGGCTGGAACTACACCGCCGGCGCGTGGCGGACCCAGCGCGGCAACACCCACGATCTCGTCGAGGACTTCATCACGATCGAGGGCGTCAACGAGTACCTGATCGGTTACCTGCACGCGATGGGCGCCTACGTAGTGCCGATCCGCGAGGCCGATCTCAACCCGAACATGGTGGTCGTCGACGACGACGCGCTGACGATCGAGGGCGAGGTCGCCGAGGTCGCGACTCAGGATCGCGGCTGGGGTGCGTTCACGACGCCGTTCGAGAGCGTCGACCTGCAGCCCTTCGCCGCGGGTGGCGCGCGGCTGATGACCGCGACTGCCGCAGAGACCGGGCGTGCCGTGTTCGCGGCGACGATCCCCGAGGCCGGCCACTACAACGTCTACGTCTCGTACGTCCAGGGTCCAGATCGCGTCGCCGACGCGCACTTCATCGTCCGGCATGCCGGCGGCGAGTCACACGTGCGGGTCGATCAGCGACGGCACGGCTCGACGTGGGTGTTGCTCGGTCGGTGGTACTTCGACAAGGACGCGCTGCCCGAGCACGCGGCGGTCGCGGTCGCCAACGACAGCGCCACTGCCGGCGGCAAGATCTCGTTCGATGCCGTGCGGTTCGGCGGCGGGAAGGCCCAGCACCTGCGAGGCGGCGCCACCACGGGTCGTCCGGCCTTCGAGTCTGCCGCCACGTCCTCGACGCAGCTGCTCGGCGCGCCGCGCAACGTCTACGACTACTTCACGACGAGCGACGGCAGCGATGACGTCGTCGCGCGCCCGCGGTTCGCCGCGTGGGAGCACGAGGCCGGCGAGGATGCCGTGTACGTCGCGTATCACACCAACGCACCGAGCCCGAGTCGCGGCACGATGTCGATCGCGTTCGGCAACACCTATCCGTGCTGCCGCGGTTATGACGACTTCGCCGGGACCGCCGGATCGCTCCAGCTGCTCGACGCCGTCCACGACGAGCTCATGGCCGATCTGCGCAGCGCGTACGAGCCGACCTGGCGCAACGCCGGCAAGGTCACCGCTGCGCTCGGCGAGCTGAACCCCGCGCACAACGGCGAGATGCCGGCGATCCTCGTCGAGCTCGCGTTCCACGACACCGCGGCCGACGCCGAGGCGCTGCGCGATCCGCGGTTCCGCAAGATCTCCGCGCGCGCGATGGCGCAGGGCATCGCGAAGTACTTCGCCGCAAAGGATGGCCGCACCCTCGTGCTGCCGCCGGAGCCGCCGACCGCATTGCGCGTCGAGAATTCAGGCCCCGGCAAGCTGAAGATCTCGTGGCGGGCTCCCGCGGCCGAAGCCGCCGGCGGCGGGGCACCGACGAAGTATCGCGTCTACGTCGGCGACCACGGGTACGGTTTCGACGACGGCGTCATCGTCGAGGGCGAGACGGTAACGCTCGACAACCTGCCCCGCGCGGCGCTGCGCTTCGTCCGCGTCGCGGCTGTCAACGACGGTGGCGAGTCGTTGCCGACCGAGGTCGTCGGCGCGCGGCTCGCAGCGAGTGGCGCGGCACCCGTGCTTGTCGTCGGTGGCTTCGATCGCCTCGACAAGAACTCGATGCTCCGCGAGACCGCACCGCTCGTCGGCGCGATCGATCGCTCGCGTCTCGACCGCATGAACGACGGCAGCTACGCCGCACGCCACGGCCGCGCGCTCGCCGAGGCGGGCTTCGCGTTCGATGGCGCCACCGACGAAGCGGTCGCCGAGCGTGACGTCGACCTCGCCGCGTACCGGGCGATCGACTGGTTCGCGGGTGAGCAGGCAAACGCCACCGCCCTGCCCGCCACCACGCGCACCGAGCTCGAGCGCTTCCGCACCGCCGGCGGCAAGCTCTTGCTCAGCGGGTCCGAGCTGGTCTGGGCGCTCGACACCCAGGGCACGCCCGAGGATCAGACGTTCGTCCGCGAGATGCTGCACGTCTCGCTCGGCACCGACGACGCCGGCACCTACGACGTCGTCTCGCTCGCCGGTCCATTCGCGGCGCTCGCACCGATCTCGTTCCGTGACACCGCGCCCGGTGGCTACGACGCGGAGTTCGCCGACGTGCTCGTGCCCGGTCCGGGCGCGACCGCACTCCTCGCCTACGGTAGCGCCGACGGTGGCGTTGCCGCGGTCGCCTTCGACGGCGGCATCGTGATCGGCTTCCCGCTCGAGCTCGTGCAGGGCGCCGAGGCACGGCGCGCGCTGGTCGAGGCCGCGCTCGTTCACTTCGGCGTCGAGAAGGACCCTGACCTGCCCGATCCCGATCCCGATGCCGAGGACCCGGCCGGCTGTGGCTGCAGCACCGGATCCGGTGGCAGCGCGGCCCTGTGGCTCGTGGTGGCGCTCTTGCTCGTGCGCCGCCGCCGCGCCTAGCCGCTACCCGCGAAACCGGCGCAGCGTGTCTTCGCTCGCGAAGTACAGCACCTTGCCGGTCGTGTCCTGGATGATCACGGCCATCGACTTGTCGACCTGTTCGCCGGTCACCGGATCGCGCGCGACGCGGCTCGACGGATCGTTGCCGAGTCGGTCCTTGCACATCGCACAGCAGCCGTAATAGGTGCGGCCGGCGACCTCGATCGGGATCTGCGGCTTGTTCATGTTCTGGTTGTTGACCATGCAGACCTGCGTCGGATCGGCGACCCGCGTCATGCCCGCTGGCAGCGCGATCGGTGCGGAGGACGAGGTCTGCCCGGTGGGCGCGGTGGTCTGAGGAGTCGAGGTGCTCTCGTTGCTACACGCCGCGAGGCCGAGCGCGAAGCCGAGCGTGATGATCGAGGTGATGAGCTTCATGACGTCGCAGGTATACCCAGCCTTGGGCTGGCACGCCAACCCGAACGTCCGGGCGCCCTGGCTTAGTGCTTGTGGCCCCCGCCGGCGTCGCCATGGCCCTCGTGCGCGCCGCCCGCGTGCGCGGCATCGAAGGCATCCGCCCACGCCTTGATCGCCGCGAGCTCGTCGCCTTGCACTGCGCCCTTGTCGTCCGCGGGCATCGTCGGTTTCTTCTCTGTGAGCCCGATCACTTCACGGATCTCGCCGCTGATCTCCATCGCATGATGTCCGCCGAACGGATACGACGTCATGTCGAAGTGCTCGCGGACCGAATGCCTACTCGACAACCTGATCGATCACTTGGCGCAGGACCTCGGTCTTGAAGCTCAGGTTCACCGCCTCGAGTCCGGTCAACTTCGTCGTGATCTTGTCGCGCGCGAGCGTGTGCTCGAACGGGGATGCGGCGACCCGCTTGCCGTCCGGGATCGAGTACACGAGCACGTCTCCGGCTGCGCTCGGTGGTGTGAAGGACTTCGTGCTGTCGTCGACTGTTGGCTCCGTATACGCGCGAGTCCGCACGAAGATGATGTGGTTCACCTTCGAGAGCCTGTCGAGCGAACCTTCGACGGCTGCGGTGGTCGCGTAGCCGCTCGTATCCCAGTAGCCCTCGGCGAACAGTTGCTTGAGCTTGGGGCCGTCCACGAGGGTTGGCCACAACGCGAGCTTGACGCGCTCGGAGCTCGGTCCCGCGAGCCAGCCGGGGCTCGCGATCAGGATGCCGTCCTGCTCGAGGTCCATCTGTGATGGCCGGGTCTGCGACGACCTGAGCTTTTCGGCGATCGGCTCGGGCGTCGTGACGTTCGGTGCCGCGATCGCCTCGGCGTCGACTTTCTGCAGCGCCTCGAACTTCTTGCCTGCGATCGCGCGGTGCTTCTCGATGATCGGCGCGAGCGTCTGCTTCTCCGCCGCGACGCGCGCCTTGCTGTCATCTTCTGCAGATCCGCTCTTGCCGCAGCTCGCCAGCGCCGCCGTGACCATGACCGCTACGACCATTCGCATGCGGCGAACGTATAACGCGTGCGTCACGGGCGTCTAGATCACCCGGGCGTGCGCTGCCGCGTGCTGGCGCAGCCGTAGCGCGTTGCCGATCACCGACACCGACGACAGGCTCATCGCGAGTGCCGCGAGCATCGGTGACAGCAGCCAGCCGGTGAACGGGTACAGCACGCCCGCCGCGATCGGGATGCCGGCGGCGTTGTAGACGAACGCGAAGAAGAGGTTCTGCTTGATGTTCGTCATCGTCGCGCGCGACAGCGCCCGCGCTCGCACGATGCCGCGGAGGTCGCCCTTCACGAGCGTGACGTGCGCGCTCTCCATCGCGACGTCGGTGCCGGTGCCCATCGCGATGCCGACGTCCGCGAGTGCGAGCGCCGGGGCGTCGTTGATCCCGTCGCCGGCCATCGCGACCTTGCGGCCCTGCGCCTGGAAGCGCCGCACGTGCTCGGCCTTCTGATCGGGCAGTACCTCGGCAACGACCTCGTCGAGCCCGAGCTTGGTCGCGACGGCCTGCGCCGTGGTCTTGCTGTCGCCGGTCATCATCACGATGCGCAGCCCCTCGGCGCGCAGCGCGCGGATCGCCTCGGCCGTGGTCTCCTTGATCGGATCGGCGACCCCGACGATGCCGGCGAGCTGACCGTCGACGGCGACGAACATCACGGTCTGGCCCTCGCCGCGCAGGGCCTCGGCGCGTGCCGCGAGCGTGCTCGCGTCGATCCCGTCGGTGTCCATCATCGCGCGGTTGCCGAGCGCAACCGGCTTGCCGTCGACGTCACCGCGGACGCCCTGGCCGGTCACCGACACGAAGTTGGTCGCCTCGCCGAGCGCGATCCCGCGATCGCGCGCGCCGGCCACGATCGCCGCGGCGAGCGGGTGCTCGCTGGCGCGTTCGAGGCTTCCCGCGTAGCGCAGCAGCGCGGCCTCGGTGTGACCGTCGGCAGCGATCGTGGACACCAGCCGCGGCTTGCCCTCGATCAGCGTCCCGGTCTTGTCGACGACGAGCGTGTCGACCGCCCGCATCACCTCGATCGCCTCGGCGTTGCGGAACAGCACGCCCAGCGAGGCGCCCCGCCCGGTCGCGACCATGATCGACATCGGCGTCGCCAGCCCGAGCGCACACGGACACGCGATGATCAGCACCGACACCGCGTTGACGAGCGCGTGCGCCATCGCCGGATCGCGGCCCCAGATCGACCACGCCACGAACGTCGCGATCGCGATCACGATCACCGCGGGCACGAACCAGCCGGCGACCTGATCGGCGAGCTTCTGGATCGGCGCGCGGCTGCGCTGGGCGTCCGCGACCATCGCGACGATGCGCGCGAGCAGCGTCTCCGCGCCGACCTTGTCCGCACGCATGACGAGCGCGCCGGTGCCGTTGACCGTCGCGCCGATCACGCGCTCGCCGGGACGCTTCTCGACGGGGATCGACTCGCCGGTCACCATCGACTCGTCGACGGCCGACGCGCCCTCGAGCACGACGCCATCGACCGGCACCTTCTCGCCGGGACGCACGCGCAGCCGATCGCCGACGCGGATCGCATCGAGCGGGGCGTCGGCCTCGCTGCCGTCCTCGCCGATCCGGCGCGCCGACGTCGCCGCCATGCCGAGCAGCTTGCGGATCGCCGCGCCGGTCGAGCTTCGTGCGCGCAGCTCGAGCACCTGGCCGAGCAGGATCAGCGTGACGATCACGCCCGCTGCCTCGAAGTACGTGCCGACCGTGCCGTCGTGCATGCGGAACGCAGGCGGAAACCAGTCGGGGACCAGCGCGGCGACCACGCTGTAGCCGAACGCC
This sequence comes from Deltaproteobacteria bacterium, assembly GCA_013812655.1. Taxonomy (GTDB): domain Bacteria; phylum Myxococcota_A; class Polyangia; order Haliangiales; family Haliangiaceae; genus JABFXX01. The sequence continues at coordinate 27,077 of JACCTC010000343.1, forward strand.
GTGGCGACGCCGAGCCCGATCAGCGTGAACATGTTGAGGTGGCGATTCCGCAACGATGCGGCGAACCGCACGTAGAACGGCCACGCGGCCCACGTACAGATCGGCAGCGCGAGCGCGAGCTCGGTCCACACCCGCGCGCGCCCGGTGACGATCGCGAGACCGACCATCTCACCCATCGCGATCGCGAACAGCGGGATCGTGAACGCCGCCGCGATCCAGAACCGGCGCGTCATGTCGACGAGCTCGTGATCGGGACCGGCGTCGAGGGTCGGCAGCGTCGGCTCGAGTGCCATGCCGCAGATCGGACAGCTGCCCGGCACATCGCGGAGGATCTCCGGGTGCATCGGACACGTGTAGGTCGTCCCCGGCGCAACCGGTGCGGGCGCCGCGGCCACCTGCGCAACCGGTGCGGGCTCGGTGTACTTCGCCGGATCCGCCGCGAACCGGTCCTTGCAGCGAGCGCTGCAGAACAGCACATCGTGGCCGCCGTGCACCAGGTGGTGGGCGGTGGTCGGCTTGACGATCATCCCGCAGACCGGATCCTTTGCTGACGCCGGCTCGGTCGCGGCGAGCTCGGGGTGAGCGTGCGGCTGCGAGGAATGCGGGTGGTGATGCTGTGGCGTGCTCATCGGGGCCTCGCTGACACGACGCCGTGGGTGCTCCGCCATTACACCTGCAAGAACGGGAGGCGATCTCGACGGGTGTCGACGACGACGTCCGAGCGCTCGCGCTCGCTCCTGATCTGACCGATGCTGGGCGTGTGATCGAGCTGCACGACGTGGGCAAGCGGTACGGAGCGACCTGGGTCGTACGGCACGTGACGATGCCGATCGCGCGCGGCGAGCTCGTCGCCGTGCTCGGTGAATCGGGCAGCGGCAAGACCACGCTCGTCAAGATGATCAATCGACTGATCGATCCTGACGAGGGCACGGTCAAGATCGACGGTCGCGACGTGCGCGACGCCGATCCGGTCGCCCTGCGGCGGACGATCGGCTACGTGATCCAGCAGGTCGGCCTGCTGCCGCACCTCACCGTCAGCGACAACGTCGCGATGGTGCCTCGCCTGCTCGGATGGTCCGCGGCCGACATCCAGGCCCGTGTCGACGAGCTGCTCGAGCTGGTCGAGCTGCCGGCGACCACGTACCGCGCTCGCTACCCCGATCAGCTCTCGGGCGGCCAGCGCCAGCGCGTCGGCGTCGCGCGCGCACTCGCCGCCCGGCCGCGCGTGTTGCTGCTCGACGAGCCGTTCGGTGCGCTCGATCCGATCACTCGCGTGGGACTTCAAGACAAGCTCCGGCGCATCCACCTCGAGCTCGGGCTGACCTCGATCCTGGTGACCCACGACATGGTCGAGGCGCTCGTGATGGCCGACCGCATCGCCGTGATGTTGCGTGGCGAGCTGCGCCAGCTCGCGACGCCGGCCGAGCTGTTCGCCGCGCCAGCCGACGAGTATGTGGCAAGGCTCGTCGGGATGGCCCGCACCCAGGGCGAGCAACTGCGTGCACTCGGCGGCGCCGGATGACCGAGCTCCTGCGCGGCATCCCGCCGCTGCTCGCGAGCCACCTCGAGCTCGTGCTGATCGCGCTCGCGCTCGCCGCATCGATCAGCCTGCCGCTCGCCGTCGTGGTCGCCGCGCGGCCTCGCCTCGCGTTCGTGATCGTCACGACCGCCGGCGTGATCCAGACCGTGCCTGGCCTCGCGCTACTCGCGCTGATGGTGCCCGTGCTCGCGACGACCGGCTTGCTCTCGCCGTTCGGGTTCCCCCCAGCGGTCATCGGGCTGACCCTGTACGCGATCCTGCCGATTCTTCGCAACGCGGTCACCGGCCTGCGCGGGGTCGATCCGGCCACGGTCGAGGCCGCACGGGGCATGGGCCTCTCGCCGTGGCAGATCATGCGGGTCGTCCAGTTGCCGCTCGCGGCGCCCGTGATCGCGGCGGGAATCCGCACGGCGACGGTGTGGACGGTCGGCGCCGCGACGCTGGCGACCCCGGTTGGCCAGCCGTGCCTCGGCAACTACATCTTTGCCGGCCTGCAGACCCGGAACTTTTCGATGCTGCTGGTCGGTGTCGCGGTCGCCGCAACTCTCGCGGTGATCCTCGATGCGTTGCTCGGGGCGACCGAGCACGCCCTCGCGGGCCGGCGGCGCCGTCGCGCGCTGATCCCGCTCGGGCTGCTCGCGGCACTCGTCGTGATCATCAACGGCGTGCTCCCACGGCTGGTGGTGCCGGAGGCGCGCATCGCGACCGCGACGTCGACGACGGTGGTCTCGCCGACGGCGATCACGCGGGTGCGGATCGGCGGCAAGACGTTCACCGAGCAGTACGTGCTCGTCGAGCTCATCCGGGCGCGCCTCGAGCAGCATGGCATCGCGGCCGACCTCACGCAGAGCCTGGGCTCCACGGTGGCCTTCGACGCGATCGTGAACGGCGACATCGACGTCTACGTCGACTACTCGGGCACGCTGTGGACCAACGCGATGAAGCGCGACGCCGGGCTTCCGCGCTGGCAGCTCCTCGCCGAGCTCGAAGGCTGGCTCGCACGCGAGCACCGCGTCCGCAGCCTCGGCGCGCTCGGCTTCGAGAACACCTATGGGTTCGCGGTCCGCCGCGAGACCGCCACGCGGCTCGGCTTGCGCACGCTGGCCGACCTCGCGCGGCATCCCGAGCTCGCGATCGGCGGCGACTACGAGTTCTTCAGCCGACCCGAGTGGGCATCCGTCAAGCGCACGTATGGCTTGCGGTTCGGCCGCGACGCGACCTTCGATCCGACGCTATTGTACGAGGCGCTGGCTCGCGGCGAGGTGGACGTGATCACCGCGTTCTCGAGTGATGGCCGGATCGCCGCGTTCGATCTCGTCGTGCTCGAGGATCCGGCGGGCGCGCTACCGCCCTACGACGCGATGATCATGCTCGGCGCACGGGTCGCCGCGGATCGCCGCGTGAGCTGCGTGCTCGGCTCGCTCCGCGTCGATGTCGATCAGATGCGCCGCGCCAACGCGCTCGTCGATCGCGATGGCAAGCCCGCACAGCAGGCAGCAACCTGGCTCCTCGAGCAGCAGCTCGCCGTCGGCGACTGCGGCGAGCTCTGAAGCTCAGCGCAGCTGCGAGATCGCCGCGGTCGTCACGGGGCCGCTCGCCACGCCGCCGATCGTGTCGCAGGCCGTGGCGGCGACCAGCATCCAGCCGAGCAACTCGCGTGGATGTACGAGCCGGTGTTACTTGCGTCGCGACTGCGGTGGTCGCGGACTCACGCAGCAATTGTAGTGCCTCGACGACACTGATATCGTTTGAGCTCAAACTGATTTGAGAGATTGGTCGGGCCACGCCAACCACGCAGGAGTTCCGAATGGATGCCTTGAAGCTCGCTGTTTCGTTACCGCAGCCCGATCGCTGGCGCGAGCTGGCCTCCTGCCCCTCGCTCGCATTGCTGCTCGATGTCGACGGCACGTTGGTCGGGTTCGCGGCGACGCCCGAGGAAGCCGTCCTGGACGAGGACACACTACGGGCACTCCGACATGTGATCGACGTAGGTGTTCACGTGGCGATCGTCTCGGGGCGTCCTCGCAGCGCGCTCGAACCGCTTGTCGAGATGCTTCAGCGCAAGATCTGGTCGTATGCGGAGCACGGCGCCTGGCACCACGACGGGACCTCATGGACGGGTCCGCAAGGAACCGGCGACGAGCTCGATGACCTCGCGGCGACTCTGAGCACCATCGCCGACGTTCCTGGCGCACGAATCGAGCGCAAGACGCTCTCCATCTGCCTGCACTGGCGATCGGTCGAACCCGACGACCGAGCCGGCATGATCGAGGCGGCCGAGCGTGCCTGCGATGCGTGGATGCAAGCGCATCTCCACTACGAGCGGCTCCCTGGGATCGACTCTCTCGAGGTCCGCCGCCACAGCATCAACAAGGGCATCGCCGTCCGCCGGATGCGCGAGCGCCTTCCAGACAGCAGAATGATCGCGATCGGCGATGACCTCACCGACGAGGACATGTTCGCCGAGCTCGCCGAGCACGATGTCGGGATCGCGGTCGGACACCACAACCGGCCGTCGCTGGCCCAGGCTGCACTGGGGACTCCGATCGACGTCAGAAGCTTCCTCCACTGGATCGTTGATTGCCGGGCTGGAACGATGACGCTCCTCGAGTTGCCCGCCTGATCCTTCAACAAGTCACTGCCGCGTGCGAGCCTCATCCGCACTCGCATCGATGCGTGCGCCATCGCCGAGGGTACTGGCCTGGACGCGCACCGACGGAAGCCCGACGACCTCGAACGTTGTCGATGCGATGCCCACCCCAAGCTTGTCGAGTCCTCGCAGCAGGTCACGGCTCATTGCGTCCTTCAGCTCACGAGTCCCATGTATCGGCGCGATGAATCGCACGGTGAGCTCCAGCCAGTTGTCGGTGATCCGATAGAACACGCGCGGACTGACGTCGGTCGACTTCACCAGATACCGGCGCGCCAGCTCGGAGCGATCCGCGTCGCTCATGTTCTGAAGCTCGGACGTATGGCGCTGCGCCACGTCCAGGAGTAGCCGCTCGACGCGGACGTGATCGGACTTGTGGCCGATTGGAATCACCAGCTCTTCCCAGAGATACGAGAACTCGCGCGTGTAGTTGTAGACGGGCTCGTCAAACACGCGTGCGTTCGACACCGTAACAATGCGGCCAGTGTACTGGCGACTCTGCACCCACACCGCCGGTTCAGCCTTCTGCACCGGCGGTGGCTGCCCCATCTCCATGATGCTCGTCTGCATGAAGCCGAGACTCATCACATCGCCACGCACGCCACCCATCACGATCCGGTCACCGACGCTGAACGTCTTGCCACGCATGATCACGACGTAACCGGCGAGCGCCGTGACCACCTTCTGCAAGGCGAATGCGAGTCCAGCCGAGAAGAGCCCGAGCGCGGTCGTGAGCCGCGACGGATCATCGAACCACAGCGACACGAGCCCGATCAAGGCCACGAGCACGCCGACGAGCCCGATCACCTGCCGGATCCAGAACCGCAATCGCGCCAGACGCTCGCCACGCAAGCTCACCCGAACAACGACCCTCAAGATCCGCTGCAGCAGGACGACCGCGACGATCAGCGCCACCGACAGCAGCAGCTTGTGTCCGCTCTCCGCGGTGATTCCAACCAGCCGTACCCCGAACAGCTCGACCGGATCTTCGGACGACATTGCAACCGTGGCTGCAAGGAGTACGCCTGTGACACAGATGCCACTGCGTGCGCCGTCGTCAGCAGGGAAGCTGGAACCAGAACGTGCTCCCGCGTCCCACCTCGCTGACCACGCCGAGCTCGCCGCCGTGCGCGTTCACGATTTGCTTACAGATGTAGAGGCCCGAGCCAATGCTTCCCTGCTCCTTGCGTGCACTTCCTTGCGAGTAGCGGTCGAACAGTCGTGGCTGCTGGTCCGCAGCGATACCGGATCTGGTATCAGCGACTTCGAAGCGGGCCGAGCCTTCGTTGCGACTCGAGAAGACGCTCCATGGATGTAGCGAGCAGTCTGCAGCGCTGCATGACTTGCGATCGAGTGCGATCTGACCGGAATCCACTGCTGGCACCATCTGCGAGCTCGTTGATCAGATGCTGCATCCGGTCCGATGCACGCGCGCCGCGAGTGGAACGACTGTTGCGTGCTTCGTGCAGGACAGAGCCCATGCTGCACGGCATTCCAGGCATTCCATGGAAGCAGTTCTTCCGCGACCTCCGTCGCGAGGTCAGTGAGGACAACGTCTTCAGCGGTGCCGCGGCACTCGGGTTCTACCTGACGCTTGCAGTGTTTCCGGCGATCATCTTGACGATCACCATCGTCCCCTACCTGCCGATCGACCGCGTCGATCAAGCGATCATGGATCTACTGCAGCAGGCGCTACCCGCGCAGGCGTCCACGCTGGTCGCCGGCGTGGTCAGCGACGTGACGAGCGAGCGGCGCGGAGGGTTGCTGTCGTTCAGCATGCTCGCGACGCTCTGGGCTGCATCGTCCGGGATGTACGCGATCATGCGGCAGCTCAACATCACCTACGACGTCAAGGAAGCCCGCGGCTTCATCCGCGGACGTGTGACCGCGATCGGTCTCAGCATCGGGTTTGGCGTGCTCGTGATCGGGGCGTTCTCGCTGATTGTCCTCGGCGGCGTCATCCAGGATTGGATCGGGGCGAGCTTCGGGTTCGGCGCTCCTCTGTTGACCTTCTTTGCCGTGTTCCGCTGGGTGGTCATCGTCCTGGCACTGCTGTTGGGATTTGCACTGATCTACCGATACGGGCCGAACGTCGAGCAGAAGTTCGCGTTCATCACGCCCGGCGCGGTGCTCGGCGTGATCCTGTTGATCGCCGCATCGCTGGGCTTCGCGTTCTACACGCGGAACTTCGGCAACTTCGACGCGACCTACGGAAGTATCGGCGCCGTGATCGTCCTGATGCTCTGGCTCTACATCGCGGGCCTGGTGCTCCTGCTCGGGTCAGAGATCAATGCGCTGGTGGAACACTACAGCCCGGAGGGCAAGCGCAAGGGTGCGAAGACCGAACACGAGAGCTCTGCAGGCCAATCGCTGCATGGGCACGCGTGACTACGTGGTTCATGCGAGGCGGCCTCGCGCGTCGACGCGCGTGCTAGCTACTGGCACGCCTGATGCTCCTTTTGGTCACAAACAATAGGAGGTTTCTCATGGGTACGAAAAAGAAGACGGTCCAGGTCGGCGTGTTCGACGAAGCGGACGACGCTCGGACCGCAATCCGCGAGCTACGAGACGCAGGATACTCCGACAAGGAGATCGGGCTTCTCAGCCACGACCGGCAGGGAAACGCAGAGGTGACGACGTTCAAGGATCTCGAGGGCAACAAGGCCGGCACCGGCGCTGCCATCGGTGCCGCGGCAGGTGCCGGCGGAGGCGCGCTCTGGGCCATCGGCATCGCTGCGGGTCTGCTTCCCGCGATCGGTCCAGTCATTGCCGGCGGCATCCTCGCCGCCCTTGCTGCGAGTGCCGGCGCCGGAGCCGCAGCGGGCCTCGTCGTCGGCGCCTTCATGGGTCTCGGCGTCAGCGACGAGGAAGCGGCGTACTACGACGCCGAGTTCGGCAAGGGTCGCACGATCGTCGTCGTGCAGAGCGACCGCACCCCGGATACCGCGTACCGGATCCTGCACGAGCGTCGCTCGCAGAACCCGTACCTGCGCGATCCGCTGATGCCAGTGGAGGACAGCCGGACGCAGGTCTGATCGGGCGTGCGCCTGCGTTCGCACACGGTCCCTCGGCCGCACTCGCAGCGAATACGTAGTCCGTACGCTGCGAATCCAACGGACCGGTTGCGAGCGCGCGAAATGATCAGCGGCGCTCGGCCGGCAGTGCGCAGTGCGTCACCGTGGCCCTCGCGTGGGCAACGTACGTGGAGGGCTCACGAGGATGCCGTAGCGTGCGGCAGCGTGGAGGATGTCGACGATCGAACGTGCCGCGAGCTTGTGCATGATACTGCGGCGATGCGTCTCGACCGTCCGACACGAGATGCCGAGCTGGGCCGCCGCGTCCTCGTTCGTCACGCCGCGAATCAGCAGCCCGAAGATCTCGCACTCGCGCGCGGTGAGCTGATCGAGACCCCAGCGCGAGGTCGTCCGCAACAGCTCTTCTACGTCATCGAGGTCGACTCCTGCCGGCAGACAACGAACGCCCTGTGCGACTCGCGTGATCGACTCGACGAGCTCTGCCTCGCTTTGCGAGACCAGGCCGCAGCCGGTCGCACCGGCGCGCAGATACACGGAGGCGCAGATCGCGTCCGGCTGCACGCACAGGGCGAGCAGCGCGGGTGGGCGGAGCTCTCCGCGCACGAGACGAACCACGCCGAGCGTGCCGAGCGGCGCAGCGCACACTCCGACGACGACGACATCGACCTCCTCGCCGCGGTGCGCATCCAGCTCCGCGGACGTGCTCGCTCGAATGAGCCGCATCGTCGGCGTGTGCTCGATCACCGTCGCAACGCCGATGCGCAGCAATGGCATGTCATCGATGACTTGAACTCGGATCACGGCCGCTACCACGCTGCCTCCTCTCCTGAGGTGCGCGAAGATACGCCTCGTTTGTCCGAGGAGCGAATCGACACATGCGTAAATGCTAGGGGAGCGCGCCTGGACCTCACATTGCACATCTGTCACTCCAAGGAGGCACCATGCGATTCATCGCAACGTTCATCGTCGCTGCGCTCACGACATTTACTGCTGCTACGAGTGCGGCCGACGATCAAGCACGACAACAGCCCGCGATCGCCAAGGTCTATTTCGACTTCGATTCGTCCGAGCTCCGTCCAGCCGCGGCAGCGAAGCTCGAGGAGGCTGCACGGCGCGCACGCGCGGCGCCCGACGCCAGGTTGGTGCTGCGAGGACATGCTGATCCTCGCGGCGCTTCACCGTACAACGTTGCGCTGTCGGCACGTCGCGCCGAGGCGGTACGCGATCAGCTCCTGGAGCTTGGCGTGGCTCGGGATCGCATTGTTCTCGGAATCTACGGCGAAGACGGCGCGGACAGCGACAGCTATGCGCGCGAGCGGCGGGTCGGGGTGGTGCTGGTGCGGGAGCCCCTCTACGAGATCATCGAACGTGCGCTACCCGAGGCGACGGCCGTGATCTGGGATAGACCCGTCGCGGCTGCAGCGCTGGTGGCGCCATCCACCCCGGTGGCGAGCCGCTGATCGTGTTTCTCAGCACGCGATCGGCGCGTGAACGGCCGGCTTGCATCCTCCGCGTTCAGAGCGCGAGCCCGACGCTCACGCGCGTCCGAGGACGGTCGCACGACGCGCACGGATGCTGCAGCAATAGCGTGCATGCAAGCCATCACCCTTTGCATCGCAGTAGCTGCGGTTCTCTCTGCCTGCGAGGACCGCGGCGAGAGGTATTATCGCGAGGCCGTCCACGCCGATCGCGTCTACGAAGACCTCGAGGAGCCGCAGAGACGGCCGAATGTGAACGGGCCGGCGATCGGTGGCGGCACGCCGATCGGGCCGAACCCGGACCGTATCCACCGCGACGGAGGCGCGGAGCAGGTGCCCAACCTCGAATCGACGACCGGGAACACCACGGCCGGAACCGGTGCCAGCCGCACGAATTCGCCTCGCCCGGTGAGCGTCCGTCCGCGACCCCGATGAGCAAGCCGTCGCGGCGATCGTCTCGCCCCAAATGCGACGCTCGATCGTGGCCGCTCGTCACGTGCCGGTCTCGCTCGGCGTCAGGCGACGTGCGTCAGCTCGACGTCGCGCATCGCCGTGCGCGACGCCTCGGACAGCATGAAGTGCAGCTTGTTCCCGGTCGCCGGCTTGATCATGTACTGGTCGCAGCCCGATGTGATCGCACGATGACCGATGTCGACCTCTGCCCAGCCCGTCATCGCCGCCACGTAGATCGATCTCCCGAACCGGACGCGCAGCTCGCGTGCGAGCTCGAGACCGCTGCGATCCGGCAGCCCGATGTCGACGAGCGCGATGTCTGGATGAAAGGTCGCGAGCTGCGCGAGTGCTTCACGCACGCTGTATGCGATGCGGCACTCATGACCGTGCATGACGAACCATGCGCAGGCGCTCTCCGCGGCGTCGGGATAATCGTCGACCACCAGGATCTTGTGCTTCGTCACCATTCCCACGCGCAAATCCATCGCATGGAGTGCTCGACGGGCTCAACCGCAATCATCCGGCTTGATGCAAACCTTGCGAAGACCTGTCGCGGACCGATTGTCGCAACGCACCGCGTCGCGATCACAGCGCGTAGAAGTCCTCGGGGATGGTCTCGGTCGGGCGCCAGTCGAGCTCGCCGGCCTCCGCGCCCTTGTACTGGATGAACGTCTCCGCACACAGCGTGTGGTTGCCGGTCGGCGCCTTGTGGTTGGCTGCACGGACCCAGGCGAGCGCGCGATCGAGTGGGAGCTGACTGCTGCGCGCGAGGCCACAGACGAGGACGAGCAGATGCTTGCAGATCGTGCCCTGGAGGCCCATGCACTCCGACAGATCGGGCTGGGCACAGCCGAAGTTGCCCTCGGGGGTCAGCCAGCTCGCGTAGACGCTGCCCGATCCACTCTGGCTGCGGACCACGCCGACGAGGTGGGCATCGTCGACCCGCGTGTAGAGCTTGAAACGATCCTTGCGCAGCATGTCGAGCGCGCGGCCGAGCTTGCCCTCGTCGACGCTGCCGTAGAGCTGGCTCAGAAATCCTGCGAAGTCGAGCTCGCCACCCGTGCTCGGCCTGTCGACGCGGACGAGCTCGAGGAACGCGCGCTCGTCGAGCTTCTTGATGGTCGCACCCGCCTCGTTCAGCTTGTCGGCCTTGTTCGACAGCGCGATCTTCGAGGGCCCGCGGCGATTGCCGACGACCAGGTAGTCGATCGTCGGGTCGAGCACGGCGATGACGACGCCGCCGGCAGTCTCGACCATGCGCGCGAGCAGGCCGTCGTCGAGGCCCGCGGGGCTGCAGTCGAACCCGCCGATGAACGCGAACCGCTTGCCCATGAGGTCGATCCGGACGCGCTCGCGAAACGTGGCCTCGTCGAGCACCTCGAGCCGCGCGTCCGGCCTGGCGACGAGCTTGTCCGCGAGCTTCTTCGCCTCGGAGCGGCCCGGGCCCCGCAGCTCGCCGAACACGACGACGTCGACACCCTCATCGAGCGACTCGACGATCCGCGCGCCGAGGCGAGCGGCGACGCCGGCCGGAATCGAGCGGTGGTAGGTCGGCCACACCGCGAACTCGCCGAAGAAGGCGAACCGCTTTCCCGCGTAGGGTTGCGGCCGCTCGGCAGACGATGGGGTGCGCTTCGGTCTGGGCTTCGACGCGGGCGCCGGCCTGGCCACTGGCTTCGTGGCGCTCGGCGGCTTCGTCGCCGGCATCGGCTTCGTGGGCTTCGCGGGCTTCGCCGGCTTCGTCGGCTTCGTCGGCTTCGGGCTCGTGGCCGCGATCGCGCGTGCTGGCTTTGCCATCGTCAACCTCGGATGATCTCGGCCATCGCCTCGGCGAGCCGCTCGGGCGTGCACACCAGGATGTCCATCCCGACCTTGCGGCACTTGCGCGCGGTCGCCTTGTTGTACTCGGGGCGGGCGTCGTAGCCGAGCGCGCCGAGGCCGATCATCCGCACGCCGGAGTCGGCCATGACCCGCACCTGGTCGATCAGGTCGCGCTCGTCGCGGCCCTCGAAGAAGTCGGTGATCAGCACGACGATCGACCGCGCCGGCTCGGCGACGAGACCCGCCGAGTAGACGAGCGCCTGGGTGATGTCCGTGCCACCGCCGAGCTGGACCTTGAGCAGCACGTCGACGGGGGAGCCAACCTCGGCGGAGAGATCGACGACGGTCGTATCGAACAGCACGAGCGACGTCCTGACCGCCGGCAGCTCCGCGAAGATCGACGCCATCACAGCCGAGAAGATCGCCGAGTCGAGCATCGAGCCCGACTGATCGACGCAGACGATGATGTGCCACGGCCGCTTGTTCCGCTCGGCCGCGAAATAGAACAGCTGATCGACGAGCAGCCGCCGCCGCTCGTCGTCCCAGTTGTGGAGGTTCTTGCGCAGCGTCTTCTTGAGGTCGAGGTTCTTGAACACCTTGCGCGGCGAGTGGCGGTCCTTGCGGAGCGCGCCCGTGATCGCGGCCTCGACGCGGATCTCGAGCTGCTGCTTCAGCTGCTGGACGACCTGATCGATGATCTTGCGGGCGAGGATGCGCGCGCGGGGATCGAGCAGATCCTTGTGCGTCATCAGCGTCTTCACGAGCTCGATGTTCGGCTCGATCTTCTCGAGCAGCTTCGGGTGATCGAGGAGCTCGGCGATGCCGCGCCGCGAGATCAGCTCGCGCTCGAGCACCTCCTTCGCCTGGCGCGGGAACAGCTCGGTCACCGCGTCGATCCAGGTCGGCACCGTCAGCGCCGAGGAGCCGCGCCCTGCCCCGCGGTCATCGCCCTCGAACACGAAGTCGAGCGCCGCCGCCGCCGATGCCGCGCGCTCGTCCGCGCCGACACCGAGACCGACCTGCTCGGCGGTCTTGCCGATCACCAGGCGCCAGCGGCTGACCCAGCTCTGGTCCTCGGGTGACAGGTTGACCGCTGGAGGAGGTGGTGCGGCCTTGACGGGCGCCGCTCGCTTGCGTGGGCCCGCCATCAGAACGTCCACTCCTTCATGATCGCGGCGACCCTCGCGTCGATCGTCGCGAGGTACGCGCCTGCCTCGGTCGAGGTCGCCGGCAGCTCCGCGATCTGCTCCGCGTCGGCGAGGCCGTAGCGCGCCGCGACCCGGTCCGCGAACGCGAGCCGCTGCCGTTCGTGGAGCCGCTCGAACGCGTGGCGGACCTTGGGGAGCAGCACCATGAAGTCGTCCCACGGCGCGGCCCTCAGCAGCTGATCGATCGCACCGATCAGTGCCTCTGCTCCGAGCAGCATCGAGGTCTTCGATACCGCGAACGCACCGTCGAGGAACTCGCCTGCGAGCACCATCTTCGCGGGCTGCGACCGGGCGAACGCGGCGACGCGTGCCGCGAGATCGTTCGGGTCGATCTCGCGCAGCTCGGTCAGGATCCCGGCGAAAGCGCCCTGCATGAACGGAATCTCCGTCGAGATCGCGGCCTGCTTGACCTGGTCGGCGAACAGCGTGCGATCGAGCTCGAGGTCCCCGCCGAGCACGGCCTCGGCGAGCGACTTGAGGTGCGCGATCGTCAACTCCTGCTGTTCGATCGGCACGGCGCCGAGGTCGGTGATCGCGAGACAGGCACGCGCGTAGCTACGGCTCGCGAGCTTTTCGATCGCGTCGCGGCCGAGGTCGCGCTGGATCGCGAGCCGATCGAGCACGAGCAGGTGGACGAGCGCCTCGCACTGGGAAGCGAAGTGGCGATCCTCGTCGATCGCGGCGCCCGCGGCCGCCTCGAGCCGCTGCACGAGGTGCGGCAGCTGCATCGACACCGCATCGAGCAGGCGCTGGCAGGTCGCACCGGCGTGACGTTGCTCCTTCGCGACATCCTCCTCGAGCTGTGCGATCGCCGCGGACTCGATGGTGTCGCCGTAGAGGTTCTTGTCGATCAGCTGCGCCTCGGTCTTCGGCGACCACAGCAGCTGCCACTTCTCGCGAAATAGCGTCGAGCCGTCGCCGGTGGCCCCGCCCTCGCGCTGCGCGAGCGAGATGTCGAGCTTCGCGAGCCGGTGGAGGAATGCCGAGCGCTTCGAGTCCTGGTCCTCGCGCAGATCGAGCGTAAGCGTCATCCGCTTGTCGCGCCCCATCACGTCACCGAGCTCGAGGGTGTCGAGCTGCGCGTAGAAGTCATGGACGATCGGCAACTTGCCGAGTGCCGGGGTGACACGACCGATCGCGTTACCGATCTCCGCGCCCGTCATCGCGAGCAGCAGGTGGCGCCCCTCCTCGTCGGGGCGGCCCTTGCAGCAACACGAGATCAGCGCGTCGCGGATGTCGTCGAGGATCGGCATCGGCCGGCCGCGCAGCACCGCGAGCATCCGGGCGTGCTGGGTCACCGAGATCGCATCCGCACTCGACAGCATTTCGCCATCCTTGCGGCCACGCGCGAGGACGCTGACGACGTGCTCGACCATCGCGGCGATCCACGGCTCCTCGTCCTTGTCGTCGAGGTGCTCCCACACCGCCTGGTAGAACCGCGGCGCACGATTCGCGGCGCCATAGCCCGACAGCTCGCTGACGCGAAAGTACGAGTACGGCACGACGGTGGTCAGCCACGTCCCCGCGGGCGGCGTTGGCGGCGGCTCGGGGTCGGCGCGGTCGAGGAACAGGTGGAAGCCGCCGCACACGACCATCGCCTGCTCGGGTGCGAGTCCACGCTTCGCGAGCTCCGCCTTGATCGTGGCGAGCATGTGGCGCTCGCGAGGCAACGTGCCGTCGCGCGCGAGCCGCGCCGGATTCGAGGTCGCGCGGACCGCGGCGCAGAAGTACGCCATGTCGCGGCGAAACTCGTCGTACGTGCCGTGGCGGTGGCCGATCTCGAACAGCGAGTCCCACGCCTCGTCCCACGAGCGATAGCCGGCGACCCTGGCGAGCGTCTGGTAGAAGCTGCTCTCGACCACGGCCGCCTCCCAGCTCGGCACGGCGGTGCCCGGTGCCGGTTCGCTGGCGTCGGCTACCTCGTCACCGTCGTCGTCGGCATCGTCGTCGATGTCATCGTGATCGCCGTCGTCATCGGGATCGTTGTCCTCGTCGTCGAACGCGGTGTGCTCCCAGTCCGCCGGATCGATCAGCGCGTGGTTTGGCAAGTCGATGAACACGGCCTCGGCGCCGATCGCGACCGCCTCCTTCATCGCGACGTACTCCGGCGAGTAGCCGAGCAGCGGGTACCAGACCGGGAACCGTGGCGGGATGTCCGGCGCCGCGCTCGCTTTCCCCGCGAGTCCGAGGATGTTTCCGTCGTCGCGGTAGCTCGCGTACAGCGCGATCGGCGGCTTGGTCTTGGTGTCGACGATGTGCCGGATCATCTCGGTCGCGCCCGCGGGTCCTTCGATCAGGACGAGCTTCGGCTTGCGCGCGCGGATCGCTGCCCGCAGGTGGCGCGCGACCATCGGCGAGTGATGGCGGACCGGAAACCAGTACAGCGGCTCCGCGAGCACGCGGTCGGCCTCGGCCCGCACGCGCTCGATGTCGAGACCGCCGTCGGGCTGCTGATCTCCCGGCGCGGTCATGACGCGCTCGTCACCGCCTTGAGCGCCGCGTCGTGGAACGTCTTCCAGCTCGCGTCCTTCGCGCCGCGCTTCTTGGCGACGACCGCGAGGTACTCCTTCAGCACCTTGAGGTCATCGAGGTCCTCCTTGACGACCGAGCCCACCAGGTTCCGGGCGATCTCCTCGATCGAGACGGCGCCGTTGCCGAAGTAGCGCGCGCGGATCGCCGAGTCGAGCGCGACCCCGATCGCCTCCGCCGTCGACAGCGTGGTCGATACCTTCTGGAAGCTGATGCCATCGGCGGTCGTACCCGCGCGCATCTCGCGGAACACCGTCGCCAGCATCGCGATCACCGGCTCCTCGATCTTCGCCGGGATCTTGTAGCGCTCGAGGAGCTCCTTCGAGCGGTCGCGCACGATCGCGATCTCGGTCTTCTGGTCCGCGACGATCGGGATATGCACGTAGTTGAACCGGCGCTTGAGCGCGGCGGACAGCTCGTTGACGCCCTGATCGCGCGAGTTCGCGGTCGCGATCACGTTGAAGCCCGGGCGCGCGAACACCATGTTCGCGTCGGGCAGCTCGGGCACGACCATGTTCTTGTCCGACAGGATCGAGACGAGCGCGTCCTGGACGTCGGGCACGCAGCGCGTGATCTCCTCGAACCGCAGCAGCGCGCCGGTCTTCATCGCGATCATCGTCGGCGAAGGGATCATGTTCTCGGGCTTCGGACCCTCGGCGATCACGCGCGCGACGTTCCACGAGTACTTGATCTGGTCCTCGGTCGTGCCGGCGGTGCCCTGGATGGTAAGCGTCGAGCACCCGCTGATCGCCGCCGCGAGGTGCTCCGAGAGCCAGCTCTTGCCGGTGCCCGGCTCGCCGACGAGCAGCAGCGCCCGCTCGCTCGCGAGTGTCACGATCGCACGTTCGACGATCGTGTCGTCGCCGAAGAACTTGCGCGTGATCGCGACCTGCGTCTTCTTGCCGTTGATCGTCAGATCGAGCGGCTTCGCGGTGCCCGTGATGTAGGCGAGCACCGACCGCGGCGACAGCTTCCACGCGCTCGGCGGCGTGTCCGCATCGTGCTGCTTCAGCGCATCGAGCTGGGCGCGGAATTGCAGCTCCGCGGGCTCGCGCAGGATGCCGGCGTCAGTGTCGGTGTCTTTGCTGTCCTTGGCCATGCGCGCTCCATCAGTGCGAGAAATCCATCGTCTTCATCAGCGAGGCGAGATCGATCTTCTCGCCGGAGATCATGAGGTACTCGGGGCCATCGTCGCCGAACACGGTCAGCGGCTGGAACACGAGCCGGCCCATCTCGACGTGCATCAGCCCGTACAGCGGCGGCCGTGCGGCCTTGGGCTTCGCGAACGCCTTCAACGTCGTCATCAGCTCACCTCCGTCGGGACCCGTCGAGCACACCGCGTCGAGCTCGAGCCCCGCGGCCGCGAGCGGAAACACCTGTTGTTCGGGCCGGTACGGGTTCGGCACCGGCGCGCCGAGGTGATAGTCGGTGACGATCACCTCGTCCTGCAGCTCGATCTCGAGATCGAGCGGGCTGATCGGATGACCGCGCCACCGTGCCGCGACCCGTTCGCGATCCCAGTGGACGAGCCCGTCCCAGTCGACGAGCTTCTTGCCCGGCTTGACGGTCGACTTCGGGCCCAGCATCAGGCGACCGGAGCCGTGCTCGTCGAGGCTGACCGCGGCGTCGGTGACGAGGATCTCGGTGCGGTCGAGCAGGAGCTTCGGCGTGAATTTCTGCGCCTGCGGCAGGTGGAGGAACGCCTCCGCCGGCACACCCGGCTTCTTGCCGAACACGCACGACCACGCGAGCCGCGCCCCGCGAGGCACGCTGCCCTGCTCGTCGAGCGTGATCATCCGGAACTCGAACGCGGCGGAGCCGTCGAGCAGCGCACGCTTGTGGACCCCGATCACCGCGAGCCGGAGCGCGCGCACCGGCATCGCCGGCGACGACAGCAGCAACCGCCCGAGCGCGACCTGATCGTCCTCGCGGATCGCCTCGAGCAGCCCGCGGCCGATCAGCCACGTGCGGGTCAGGAAGAACACGAAGCGGCGTGCCGAGAACTGATCGCTGTCACCGAGGAATCGATCGAGCTCGTCGCCGACATAGCGCAGCGACGTCGCGAGTCGCATCAGCTTCAAGCGGGACGCTTCCTTGAAGCTGGCATCGAGCTTCTGGCGCGTGGCGGTCGACGCCGTGGTCAACCCCGATCCGACGAGCCCCTCGACCGTGCGGGCCAGCTCCTCGAGCACCGGCACGAGCGCGCTGCGGTTCTCCGGCGTCGCGGTGCGCGCGGTGGGCGGCGTCGCCGGCGTGCCACCGCTGGGCTGCCCGGGCGCGAGCGCAGCAACCGCGACATCGAGCGACAGCACGCGCTCGAACACGCGCAGCGCCGTCTGCGTGCGCAAGAGGACGCGTGCCGCCTCGGCGTCGGCTGCACGGACGTGACGGATCAGCGCCTCGACCTCGCCGGCGAGGTAGGCAGCGCCGGCGCGGCGGAGCTCCTCACCGTGCGCCGACAGCCGCTGCACGTCATCGCTGGCCGCCGCCTTGATGCCGCGAACGAACAGGTTCTCGAGGGCCTGCTGCAGCGCGAACAGCGCCGCGGTGACCTCGGTGTGAGAACCAGCGGCGGCGCCCTGCATCACAGCGCGTAATAGTCTTCCGGAATGGTCTCGGTCGGTCGCCAGTCGAGCTCGCCGGCCTCGGCGCCCTTGTAGCGCACGAAGGTCGCGGTCGCCGCATCCTTGTCGAGCGCGGGCTTCGCCTGGCGACTCGCCTTGGCCCACGCGTTCGCGATGGTCGGATCGAGCTCCCCGGATTGCGCGAGGCCGATCGCGAGCACGAGGATGTGCTTGCAGAGCGCACCGCGCAGGCCGCCGCAGTGGTTGAGGTTCTGCGTGCAGCAGAAGAACTCGCCCTTGGTGCCGAGCCGGCACGCATAGAGGAGGCTGTGATCGGTCTGGCTCTTCACCACGCCGGTCACGTGATCGTCGGTCACCGACGAGAACAGCTGGAACCGATCGGCTCGCAGCATCTTCGTCACCTTCGACATCCGCGAGGCATCCGTGTTCGCGGTCAGCGTCCGGATGAATCCCGGCAGATCGATCGTGCTCTTCGCGGGCGTCATACCCGCCGTGGGTCCCACCAGCTTCCTCGCCATGAGCGGGACGTTTGCACGAGCCCGCGGCAACGACAAACAGCTGGTTGCTGCAATCTGACCCGGCTCAGGACCCGCAGAGCGCTGCGAGCGCGGCGACCAGACCGCGCGCGCGCTCCGGGTGCTGCCGGAACATCGGCGACGTGAACGGCGGCAGGACCCGGTTCGCCAGCGCGTGACCACGGCCGAGCTCCGCGATGCCCCACCCCCCGCCGGTGCGCTGGGCGCCGGCAAAGCCCGCCGCGATCGCGAGCGCGGCCTGCCCGATCGCGGCGAGCGGACGATCCTCGGGGAGCGACAGCTGGCCTTGAAAGCCCTGGACCAGCGACGTGCGGAGTGCGGCAGCGATGTCGACCGGCAATGCAGGCGTGGAGGACGGACGCTCGCGAGCACGCTCGCGCAGCAGCTCGAGGCCGGGCAGCAACTCGACGATCAACGGCGCCATGTCGCGATCGCCCGGATCTGCGTGCTCGACGTTCGCCAGAAAGCTCGCGAGCTCGTCGACGACCAGCTCGAGCGCGGCCAGCGCGGCGTCCCAGTCAGCGGGCGACGGTGGTGGCGGCGGGTCGGCAGCAATCGCGATCGAAGCCCGCCATGCTGCGAACGCGACTGCCGGATCGGAGCCGAGCGGGAACGTGCGCGCTGCCGCGACGAACGAATCGCAGATCTCGAGCGCGTACGCGAGCTGCCGGAATGGCGCGCCGTCCGCCACGACCTGTCGCAGCGCGCCCTCGAGCACGAGGAAGTGCGCGTAGTCGACCGGCGTGTCCTCGCGGACGAAGACGATCGGATGAAATAGCGTGAGCGGGCCACTGAGCCGCGTGCGGATCAGGTGCGCACTCTCGATCAATGCTGGGCCGCGGTCCTGGCTCACGAAATGACTCGCGCATTGCTGGTTGTTGTAGAGGACCGCGGCCTCGAACGTGAGCTTCGCCGCGACCGGGTAGCTCCGACACGCGCTGGGCTTTGCGGCCTCGCCGAACCGCGCGTGCAGACCGCAGCGCTCGTCCGGCTGCAAGAACACGCACCCGCTGTCGACGCGCCGCAGATACTGCTTGTCGTCGTGGCGCACGAACAGCTCACCGTCGGGCAGGTCCGCGAAGCTCGCGCGCAGCGGCAGCGCCGAGATCGAGGCCACCTCGTCCGCCGTGATCGGACCGAGGCGGTAGCTGCGGCAACACATCCCCGAGCCCTGGCAGGCGAACCGCGTGTCCGGCAGCGTCCGCGGCTCGAGCTCGATCTCGCCCGCCCAGATCGCGCGGACCCGGTCGCGGACGCCATCGCCGATGCCGTCGATCAGCTGGAGCAGCGTGAGGCACCGGAGAGAGTCTTCGATCGTGGCGCGTACGAAGCCGGCCTCGACGAGCTCGGCGATCAACCGGGGCGGCTCGCGAGTGCCGTCGAGCTTGCGCGCGACCGCGACCCCGGTCGGCCCGAGCGTCACCGTGCGCGTGAACAGCGGATCGAGCAGCGTGCCGCCACTGCCATCGCTCGCCGCCTGCAGCTCGAGCTCGTCGCGAAGCCGGAGGGCCACGCCCGAGCATACGTCTGTTCAGATCGGGATCGCGGTCCGCTCGCGAATCGCGATGGCCTTGCGTGCGGCCTCGACGCGCGCCGCGACCTCCCAGATCGAGTCGGTCGCCCGCAGGTCCTCGAGGAACAGGTGCGTCGCGGCAACCGCCCGCGCATCGAAGAACCAGTACATGCTCGACAGCGGCGAGAGCCAGACATGGGGTGCCGGCGCGCCGAACTCCCCGGCAAGCGCGCGCGTGATCACGCTGTGGACGTGGCTGCGCTTCTGATGCATCTGCCCCGCGAACACGTACTCGACGGCGCGGACGTAGGCGTCGACCGCGGGTGTGCCGGCCACCAGCGCGCTCGCACCCCAGTACGCGTTCACGCGCGAGAGCTCCGCGATCCGCTCGAACACTTGTGCGTGCGCGATGCCGTCGCGAAGCTCGGCGTTCATCCCGACACACGCCATCGCGACCGGTACGTCGACGGACGTGGCCGCCGCGAGCGACGCGAGATCCTCCGATGGCGTGCCGAGCGAGGTCTCGTCGCCGCGCAGCATCGCGTCGATGCCGCCATCGATCAACACGATCGCGTCGATGCGCAGGCGCTCGACCAGCGCGCGGTATGCCCGCGCGAGCGGACGCACGCCCGTCTTGTCGAAGCTCCACACGACATGCGGCGCGCCGCCGATCGTCTCGTCGAGCCACCGCGCCAACCACGCCTCCGGGCAGTACGCGCGCTCGGTCGCCGCACGCGCATCGACCGCGTACAGGTTCGGGTGCTCGGAATCCTGGCGCGCCTCGAGCCCGTTCAGGTATGCGAACGACAGGCTCGCGAGCTCGACCTCGACGCCGCGGCGTCGCAGCTCGTGCGCGAGCGGGATCGCGCCGAGCACGTCATAACCACCACCGCACCCGGCAAGCAGGATCCGCCGCGGCGAGCCGAGCCTCTCCACCAGCGAGCAATCGAGCATCCCCGATCGTGTCATTGAGACACTAACGATGCAAGGACGAAATTGCTACGGCGACGCCGTTTCTGAAGGGCGCGTCTCCGCGGTGATCGTCCACAGCGCGCCGAGCTGGGCCCGCAAGCTCGCGAGCTCGGCAGCGAGCCACTCGTCGGCGCAGGCCAGTACCTCGGTGAGCTCGTCACGCAATGCGGGCGCGAGTCGATCGGCGACCGCGATCAGCAGGAGCGTGACTGCCTCGGCACGCTCGGCACCGACCGCGAGCTCGACGCGTGGGTACACGGCGAGCTTGCGGAGCGCGGACCGAGCTGCACTGAGCCCCGCCTGGTGCACGGTGCTGCTGGGGACCCGGACGCCGAGATGACCCGCGATCGGAAGCAGCGCGGTCGCGAGCTCCTCGATGCCCGCACCGGGACCGAGCTCGTCGACCGCCGCCGACAGCCGCCGCGCAAACCCCTTGAGGTCGTCGCCCTCGCAGGTGAGCGTGAAGCCGAGCGACACGCCGTGGTCACGACGGCGCAGCGTGATCCAGCCGCGTGACTTGCCGGTCACCGGATCGATCGCGCGCATCGCCTGCCAGACGCGCTCGGCGGAGATCCAGTGAGGCGGGTACTTGAACCGCGCGACGTCGAGCAGGAGGACCAGGTCGCGCGCTGCGTGGTAGCCCCCGATCGGCGAGAAGTGGCCACTGCCCGACTGTGCGAGACTGGCTCGATCGTACGAGGCGATCACGACCACCTCCCCACGGGCCGCCGCACTCAGCGCCGCACGCCATGCCACGAGATCGCCGGCGTCCGTGCGGACCAGCTCGGCCGCCGCGCCGTTACAGCGAGCGAGACACGTGACCTCGTCGAGATCGAGGCCGCGTCGACGGACCTCCTCGAGGGAGACGCAGCAGTCGAGCAGGTCCTCGGAGAACCAGCGCCACGGTCCTTTCCACAACCGCCCTGGATCGATGGCGAGTGCATTGAGCGCGACCACCAGCGACCCGAGCCCACAGAAGGCAGGTTCCGCTTGCGTGTGAAACTGCTCGGCGAGCCGGAAGTAGCCATCGAGACCGCCGGCGGCAAGCGCCTCGGCAAACAACTGTCGACCTTCAGGAGATGAGAACGCGATGGCATCTGCCGGAAGCGGTCGTCGGTAGAGGGTCTCGGTCGGCATCCAAAGATTGCATACCGCGGTCGGTTCCTTCGCGGGAGCTCGTGGCGAATCAGCGAGGCGAGCAAGTACTCTCGCGACATGCGATCGCTCGCCTTGTTTGCCCTGGCTGCTTGCTCGTCGCCGGCGTCGCCACCCGCGCAACCGGTGATGCCGCCCGCGGCTCCGGCCGATGCGGCTGTCGCGCGCGTCGCGATCGATGCGCAGCCCGACGTCTCGCTCACCGCGCCTGCGCACGCGTTTCGCTTCACGAGCGCGATGCGCACCGAGACCTGGACCCTGTGGTTCGAGTCGGGTGTCGCGATGTTGAACGTGCAGCCGGCGAGTGGCGCATTGACCACGTATCGAGGCACCGCGACCGAGAGTGCGAGCGTGGTGATCGAGGTGGCGAGTCCGACCGCGAAACTGAAGCTCGACTGCAAGCGCGCGACGCGCGAGCTCGAGCCGGCATGCGATGCCGCGGCGGCGAAGTCGAAGAAGAAGCCGGCAAAGGTCCGGGTCGACGCGCTCGATTGCTTTCACGCAGACTTCAAGGAGCCCATGCCGTTCGGCCCCCTGCCCGGGATCGAGTACGTCGCCGACGGTGCATGCGCGGGCTATCGCGTCATGAGGTGATCTCGGCGTCGGTCTCGGCTTCAGAGGCGTGCAGTTCAGCTTCGCGCCGGAATGCTCGACCTCGTCCTCTGCGAGATCGAACCGCCGGAAGGCATGCGGCGCGGGCTCCAGACAACGGTCGTCGACCGGACGCAGCTGGTCGCGATCGCGCCACCTGCGGTTCAACCTGCAGCCGACTGGAAGAACGTCGGGTTCGCTCACTATCGACCATCGTCCGCATACCGATGGGAAGTCTCCACGTTCCTCGATGCGCATGGACTGCAACCGCGAATCGTTGCCGAATCCGACGATTCACTCTTTCTGGTCGAGGTCTCGGTTCGCTCTCCCTGCGTCGCGATCGTTCCAAGGTCGGCCGCCAAGGAGGCTCTTCTGGATGGTCGCGTCCGGGTGATCGCCGAGCTCGAGTCGGGAGGCGTAGCCGTTCATGCCCTCTACCAGGACAACATTGCTGCTGGTCTCACGCGCAGCGCCGTCGAGATCCTGGTGCGTGCGCACTCCGAGCCCGCCGCGGTCGTGTAACGCCCCCGCTTTCGCTGCCCAGTCGGCGATGGACTGCACGAAACGGGGTGCACTCGTCGCACCGCGACGCCCGGTCGGGCACAATGAGCTCGTGCGTCCGGCCCTGCTGCTCCTCGCGCTTGCCGCGTGCTACAGCCCCACCCCCGAGGGGGTCTGCACGGTCGCGTGCACGACCGCGTGCCCCGGTGAGCTGGTGTGCGGCGGCGACGGGCTGTGCCGCGCGACCGACGACCTCGATTGCGTGCTGCGTGCCGAGGCTGGCGTCGACGTCGGATCGCCCGACGCGCCGCGGGTCCAGTTCGGGTTGGTCACCCGCGTCGATGCGATCTCGTCGGGCGACACCGATGATGACCCGACCGTCTCGCCGAATGGTCTCGAGATGTACTTCAACTCCGTGCGTACGGGTTCCGCGAGTGGCGATATCTATCGCTCGACACGGCCCGCTCCGGGGCAGCTCTGGAGCACGCCCTTGCTCGTCAGTGCGTTGAACTCCGCAGCGTACGAAAACACTCCGCGGCTGAGCTTCGATGGGCTCGTGATGCACATCGGGGTTGCGGACGAGATTTTGATGTCCACGCGGCAGCTGGTCTCGAGCACGGCGTGGACCACGCCGATGCCTGTCGGCGCGCTGAGCTCGATGGAGCCCGACGCCGAGGCTTCGATGACCCGCGATCAGCTTTCGATCTACTTCGCCTCGAATCGATCCGGCAACTACGACATCTACGTCGCCACGCGCGAGTCGCCGGGATCCGACTGGGGTCCCGTCACCGCGGTCCCCGGCCTCAACTCGGCCTTCGACGACGAGTCCCCGTTCACGACGGACGGGCTGACGATGTACTTCAGCTCGCGCCGCACGCACACGCTCGCGAGCTCGAACCTGTGGATGGCGACGCGACCGACAGTTACCGACGCCTTCGGTCCGGCAGTTCCCCTCGACGAGCTCAACACGGATGGCGCCGAGGAGGACCCGTGGCTGAGCGAGGATGGCAGCACGATCTGGTTCGCGAGCAGTCGCCTCACCTCCTTCGACATCTTCACCGCGACACGCTGACCCTCGCGGGTGCCACCAGTCTGCAAGGGAACCACCGACCTCGGTGCGCACTTGCTCATGCAACAGCGTGACCAGCGGCCTCCCCTGCCCTCGTCCATTGCCTGCCCGCGCTCACTATGCAGACCGCTGGCGCACGGGTACCCATCGTAGGTGAAAGCTCGAAGCCTGATGATCGCGGGCGTGGTGACGGCGACCGTCATCGGCGCGGCGACGGGCCTCGCGCTCTTCACGTTCGTCTACGCCGGCGGCGCTTCCTACCTCGGCAACGATCCGGCGGCATGCGCGAACTGCCACGTGATGGACGAGCACTACAACGCGTGGCGCAAGTCGAGCCACCACGCGGTCGCCGTCTGCAACGACTGTCATGCGCCACCTGGTGGGCTGTCGAAATACTGGGTCAAGGCGGTCAATGGCTACAACCATTCGCGCGCCTTCACGACGGGCAACTTCGTCGAGCCGATCCGCATCACCTCGCGCAACCGCGAGGTCACCGAGGCGCAGTGTCGCCGGTGCCACCAGGATCTCGTCGCGACCATGGGCCATGTCGCTGACCTGTCGTGCATCCGTTGCCACGACTCCGTGGGCCATCGCGTGAGGGAGTGAGCTGATGACCGAGCCTGCGGACCCGAAATCGTCCTCGGAACCGCGGCCGCGCGGTCGCCGTGCGGTGCTCTTGATCGGAGCTGCTGCCGTCGCCGGCGCGCTCGCCGCCGCCGCCGTCGCGGCCTTGCTCGTCAACATCTCCAACCGAAAGCACGAGGCACAGAATCCGTACTTTCGGGTCGTCGAGCTGACCGACGAGACGGTGGATCCGGCGGTGTGGGGCAAGAACTTCCCGCTCCAGTACGACGGCTACAAGCGCACGGTCGATCAGGTCCGCACGCGCTATGGCGGAAGCGAGGCAGTCCCGAGGACTCCGACCCAGGCTGACCCTCGGTCGATCGTCGCGCAGTCACGCCTCGAGGAGGATCCACGGCTCAAGGCGATCTGGGACGGCTACGCATTCTCGAAGGACTTCCGCGAGGAACGCGGCCACGCGTACATGCTGGCCGACCAGGAGTTCACCGAACGCCAGCAGGTGACCAAGCAGCCTGGCACGTGTCTGCACTGCCACGGCTCGATGTACACGGTCTACAAGAAGGCCGGCGGCGGCGACTTGATCGCCGGGTTCGAGAAGGTCAATCCACTGCCGTT
Source organism: Deltaproteobacteria bacterium (assembly GCA_013812655.1). GTDB lineage: Bacteria > Myxococcota_A > Polyangia > Haliangiales > Haliangiaceae > JABFXX01. Next base: position 51,910 of record JACCTC010000343.1, read on the forward strand.
CGCCGAGGCGCGCAAGCTCGTGGAGCATCCGATCGCGTGCATCGACTGCCACGATCCCAAGACGATGGAGCTGCGCGTGACCCGGCCCGGCTTCATCGAGGGCATCCGAGCGGTCAAGGCGAAGCAAGGCATCGCCGACTACGACGTCAACCGCGACGCGACTCACCAGGAGAAGCGCTCGTTCGTCTGCGGCCAGTGTCACGTCGAGTACTACTTCAAGGGGCCGACGAAGCGGCTCACCTACCCGTGGCTCGAGGGCCTCACCGTCGACGCGATCTACGCGTACTACACCGAGGTCGGCCACGTCGACTGGACGCATCCACGCACCGGCACCAAGATGCTGAAGGCGCAGCACCCGGAGTTCGAGCTGTGGAACCAGGGTGTGCACGCTCGGTCTGGCGTCGCATGCGCTGACTGCCACATGCCGTACATGCGGGTCGGCGCGGTGAAGATCAGCGACCACCACGTCCGCAGTCCGCTGCTAAACATCAACCGGGCCTGTCAGCCTTGCCACAAGTTCGGCGAGGAGGAGCTGCGCGCCCGCGTCAGTGTGGACCAGGATCGAACGTTCGCGCTCCGCAACCGAGCGATGGACGCGGTGGTCGCGCTGATCGATGATCTCGCAGACGCGGTCGCCGCTGGCAGGACCGACGCGGAGCTGGCCACCGCGCGCGAGCTCCACCGCCAGTCACAGTTCTTCCTCGATTTCATCGAAGCCGAGAACAGCATGGGCTTCCACGCGCCCGGCGAGGCTGCGCGCATCCTTGCGACCACGATCGATCTCGCACGTCAGGGCCAGCTCGCAGTGCGCGGCACGCTGCCCGCCGCATCACGCCCTCCCGCCGCAGCCCCCCCCGCGGGTGACTCGACTGGCACATCGCCGGGCAGCGCGGTGGCTCCGACGGGTGCAGGATCTGCGGCATCCGGCTCGGGCCCGGGTTCATCCCGTACTCGATGAACCTGCACACGCCGACCCCGACGTAGCGTAGCTCTTCGTGATGCCCAGCGTCCTGGCTCTCATCAGCAAGAGTGGCGGCCGGCGCGTGGTGCACTCGACGCACACGAACGACGACGCGCGTCTCGCACCGGCCGCGTTGCTCGGCGAGCTCGTTACTCGGTCAGCTCCGCGACCAGTCCCTTGATCGGACCTGGGCACTGCCGTGCCGCCGGCCCCATCACCTTATCGAGCTCGCTCCGCCGCGCGGCGATCGCTGCCTTCATCGTCTCGTGCGACTCGGGATGATCCTTTTTCCACGCGCGCGCCGCGGCGACCTTCTGCGACCCATTCAACGAGCGTAGGTCTCCCGAGATCATGTTGCAGTTGATGCCGCCGTCTCTGAAGATCTCGATCACGCGCTCCACCACGTCGACAACCACCTGCTCGTAGTCCTGTGGGGTGTGGATCGTGGTCGCGGCTTGCCTGCCACCGCACGCAACCAGGCAAACGATCAGCCATGCACGGTTCATCGCGGCAGTTTGCCGCGTCAGGCAGTGTTCGGGTGGGCCGCAGACCACGAATGCACCGCGGCGCGAAGGTGACGGACCAAGCGGACCTGAGGCGCCGAACACGAGTGCGCCGCCGTGCTTGATGCCCTGCGAGTGGCGAGTGGCGATCCGGCGCGCTCATCGGCGCGGTGCGCGCTCAGGCCGCAACTCGCACGATGCTCTGACTTCGCGCGACCGCCGAGCAGCTGCGCGTGCGTCCGTGTTCCGCGTGGCGGGCCACCCCGCGCGTACAGCGTAAGCGTCGTCACGCGCAAACCAGCGTCGAGGATGACGCTCTGACCGCAACAGTCGGCACCAGCCCGCAAGTAACGTACCTGCCCGTCCCGGCCCAGCCGAACACAAGGTCACGCGTGTGACATGGGCGCCCTTGTGGCTGACGGCATGCCGAGTGCACGAGTCCGTGTGTCGGATGCGGCAGACGAGGCCAAGTGTTCTTCCATGACCTCCCCAGTTTGGGGCGCATCGTCGTGGTGGGCGTCTTGGCCTATGTCGCGCTCGTACTCATGCTGCGCATCTCCGGGAAGCGAACGCTTTCGAAGATGAACTCCTTCGACTTCGTCGTGACCATCGCTCTGGGTTCGACGTTGTCGACCATCATCCTCGATTCCACGATATCGCTCGCCGAAGGGGTCGTCGCGCTGGGTGTGTTGATCGGCCTGCAGTTCGCCGTCGCGTGGACGTGCGCGCGCTGGCGAATCGCCGAGCGTATCGTCAAGGCGCAGCCGCGCGTCGTGTTACGCGACGGCGTGTTCATCACCGATGCCATCACCGACGAGCGCCTCACACAAGACGAGGTCCGCGCTGCGATTCGCGAAGCCGGTATCGCGAACGTTCACGACGTACGCCAGGTCGTGCTGGAAACCGCTGGCGAGCTCGCGGTGATCGCGGACGGTCGTCCCCCCACCCTGCCTGCGCGAAGGAGCGATCCCGTTGCGACGTGAACCCTCGTCGCCGTACGTTGGCGCGCCCGCGTCCGCGGAGCTGTTGACACCGCCACCCGCACCCTCACCCGACAGCACCGAGTCGCAGCTCCTCGCCCGCCGCGTCGAGACCGCGCTCGAGCTGCCGATGATCGTTCTCGGACTCGTATGGCTCGCGCTTGTCGTCGCGGAGCTCGTGAGCGTGTTGCCATCGTGGCTCGAGCACGTCGGGACCGCGATCTGGGCGGTGTTCGTTGCCGACTTCGCACTTCGTCTCTCGCTCGCACCGGATCGCAGCACGTATCTTCGCAAGAACTGGCTGACCGCGATCGCGCTGCTCGTGCCGGCGCTCCGCGTGTTCCGCGTCGCACGCGTGTTCCGCATCCTGCGGGCGACTCGTGCGGTACGAGGCGTCCGGGCCTTCCGTCTCGTCACCACCTTCGGACGCGCGAAGCGCAGCATCCACGCATTGCTCGCGAGCCGTAACGCACTCGGCTACGTCATCGGACTCACGCTCGCGGTCGTCCTGCTCGGGGCAGCGGGCCTCTACGCCTTCGAGGAGCGGTTCGACAACTACCCGTTCGCGCTGTGGTGGACGGCGATGCTCATCATGACGATGGGAACCGAGGGTTGGCCGGTGTCGGTCGAAGGTCGCGCGCTTAGCCTGCTACTCGCGTTCTACGGCTTCGCGGTGTTTGGTTACATCACAGCGTCGATCGCGAGCTGGTTCGTCGGTCGCAACCAGAACCGCGCTACAAAACCCATGTCCCCATGAAGTTGGTCGTTCGAGCAGAGAAGCTGTGGGCTGCGCTGAGAGTGCAGCTCTGGCTGTTCCCGGGCGTGGCAACGATTTTCGCGTTCGTGCTCGCTCGCGTGCTGGTGGTAGTCGATCGCGAATGGATCGAGCATCATGACGCCTGGTTCCTGTACCAGGGCACGTCATCGGCCGCGGGCGAGCTCGTCTCGACGATCGCGAGCGCGATGATCACGTTCACCGGCGTCGTGTTCTCGATCACCGTGCTCGTCCTGCAGCTCGCGAGCGGGCAGTTCTCCCCGCGCGTGGTGCGGTCATTGCTCGGTGATCGTCACACGCAGGCAGCGATGGCGACGTTCGTGGGGACGTTCGTGTTCGCGCTCGGACTCTTGCTCTCGCTTCGGGGAGTCACCGACGATGCGCACGGACTCGTCCCGGGGCTATCAGTGTTCGTCGCCTTCATGTTCGTGCTCGTCAGCGTCGGCATGTTCATCGTCTACATCCATCACATCTCGCATTCGATCCGGGCAATCACGATCATCACGCGGATCGGGCACGAGACACGGCAGTCGCTCGAACGCATGTTTCCACGGGTGGCGCAGGGCGCCCAGGAGGAGGACAAGTCTGCGTCTGCCGTGGAGGTGCGCGACGCGCCCCCCACGATCGTGCGGTCGAGGGAGCATGGTGCACTGATACACGTGAACAGCAACCACCTGTTCGAGCTTGCGCGCAAGCACGACGGGCTGATCGAGGTGATGCCGATGGTCGGCGACTTCGTGCCGCGCGATGCGCCGGTACTGCGCTACTGGCCGGCGACCCACGACGCGCTCGGGTCTGCACTCAGTGCACTCGTGCTCGACCGCGAGCGACTGACCGAACAGGATCCGATGTTCGGAATCCGCCAGCTCGTCGACATTGCGCAGCGAGCACTGTCGCCAGGGGTCAACGATCCGAGCACGGCGGTGCAGGTCCTCGATGAAATTCACGACCTCTTACGCATGGTGTCGCGGCGAGACTTTCCCGATCCGGTGCGGGTCGACGACGCCGGAGTGGCTCGCCTGATCCTGCCCCGGCCGGGCTGGGAGGCATTCGTGCACCTGGCACTCGACGAAATCCGTGACGCAGGCGCGGGCTCGAGCCAGGTCGTGCGAAGACTCAAAGCGTTGATCGACGACTGCATCGATTACGCACCCGCGCATCGGCACGCCCCGCTCCGCGAGCAGCGGGCCCTGCTCGAAAGCGCGGCACGCGAGGAGGCGCCGGACGCCACGGACGGGACGCACCGACGCGCACGCGTCATCGGCGAATCCGCGGCGGCCGCCGTCGCGCATCGCACGACGTCACGCATCTGAAGTCGTTCCGCCCTACATCCAAGAAGAACGCGCAGGTCGCGACGCGGCATGGCACGTGAATGTGTCGAAGAGGATGTTGCTCGGATTCGCAATGGCATGTGCAACGCTCTTCGTGATGATCTTCTTGGGGCGCAACCTGCGCAATGTGACGTGAACGTCGACGAGCTCAGGCATCGGTGACATCTCCGACGATTGGCCCTGACGACGCCGACCGTCACAGCGCATGACACGCGGAGAGAACGATACCGAGGAACAGCATCGCCGCGAGTGCCGTGTGCTGCCGGCTCGCGCGCGGAACACGAATGGCCGCCATCGCAACACCGGCGGCGACGAACGCGATGATTGCCGCGCCAACGAACGCCGACGAGAAGCCGTCGTTCATGGCCGAAGTCGCGTCGACACCGGACGCCATCAGCGACGACGTCTTCGAACCGGCGACGGCGACCATCGCAGCGAGGCCGATCGCGGAGCCAACCTGGTACGTCGTGTTGATCAGGCCCGACGCGAGACCACCGTCTTCGGGGCGCGCGGTCGCCGTCGACGTGATCATCGCCGGGATGTAGGCGAGCGACATGCCGATCGCGCCGAGCAGCGACGGCACGAGCACATCAGCCGCGAACGTACCTCCGACCGGCATGCGTGCGAACAGCACGAGCGCAACGCCGAGCACGCCGAGCCCGACGACGAGCGCCGACTTCGGACCGATGCGTCCGACGACCCTCTCCGTCGCCATCATCATGAGGACCATGATCGCGAGCGTCATCGGCAGCAGCGCGAGGCCGCTATCGAACGCGCCGTAGCCGAGCACCTCCTGCAAGTACATGTTGAGGAAGAACCACATCGGGATCCATGCCGCGCCGAGCAGTGCCATCACGATGTTGCCGACGGTGAGGTTCGGCGCGCGGAAGATCGAGAGCGGAACGAGGGGCGCGTTGCGAATGCGCTGCAGCGTCGCAAACGTGATGAACAGTACGCCGCTGATCGCGAGCAGGATGCTCGTACGCAGCCCGCTCGCCGGCTCGTTGGCCGTGACGATGGCGTAGACCGCGAGTCCGAGCGCCGACGTCACCGTGGCTGAGCCCGCAAGGTCCACGCTTCCGCGCTGGCGCTGCCCGCGAGGCAGCCAAGCGTTCGTCGCGACCAGCACGAGAATGCCGACGGGAACATTGATCAAGAACGTCCAGCGCCAGCTCAGCCACTCGGTGATCACGCCACCGAGGAACACGCCCGCGGTACCACCGGCGGCTGCCGATGCGCCCCAGAAGCCAAGCGCCTTGCGGAGCTCGGCCGGACGCGCCGCGAACAGCGCCATCACCATCGAGAGAGCAGCCGGCGCGATCATCGCCGCGCCCGCACCCTGAATGGCGCGAGCGATCAGAAGGGCCGTGCCTGTCGTCGCGATGCCTGCGACGAGCGAGGCGGCGGTGAGGATCCCGAAGCCGATGCCGAAGAGACGCCGAGGACCGAAGAGGTCGGCAAGGCGTCCGCCGAGCAGCAGCAGACCACCAAACGCGACGACGTACGCGTTGAAGATCCACTGCAGCCCGGCGGCGTCGAATCCGAGGGCACGTTGCAGCGCCGGCAACGCAATGCCGACGATCGACGTGTCGAGGATGACGAGGAACTGTGCAGTACAGAGGAGGAAGAGTGCCCACCAGCGGCGTGGGTCAGGAAGGTAAGATGAGGTCGTCACGCGAGTTCTCCTTGAGAGGGTTCGCGCGTGACGACGCGGCGTGCCTCGTCGCATTACAGAGGCATTACCGAGGCATTACAGAGATTGCTGCTTCGAGGCGTACCCTGCTTCGTTCAGCGTCTCGATCAGCTGCGTCACCGGAGCGCGAGTCGTGTCGTGCTTCACGATGACGATGCCGTCGCGAAGCTTGACGTCGACCTTAACGACGCCGTCGAGGTCGGTGAGTGCCGAGCTGACGTGACGGATGCAGGACGGGCAGGTCATGCCCTGGACTTCGAGGATGGTGTCTTGCTCGTTGCTCATGTCGTTGCCCCTGGAGTTGGCCATTCGGCCGGTTCGCCCAGCACGACGCTGCCCAGCCGACTTCATTACGGATCCGCAGGGTGTAATGCAGCGGGGTGGGCTGCGTCGAGGTGGGTGAAATGTCGTGCAAGTCCAAAGGAACCTTGGTCGAGGCAGCCGTCTGCACGTTGATCAAGGAAATCGTCTCCGCTTACGAGGCACGGCGCCGTGCTCGCCGCGACGTCATTCAGTCCGACGCGGCTACGGGCCGCGCGACCACCGCGGAGGCGACGTCATGACGCTCTCCGTCTCGGCAACCAATTTGCTGTCGCACCAGCAGCCGCCTCCAGCTAGCGCGAGCCTCGAACTGTCGATCACGGGCATGACGTGCGCCGCGTGTGTGCGTCGCATCGAGAAGGCGGTGCGCGCGGTTCCAGGTGTGAACGAGGCGAGCGTGAACCTCGTGACGCAGCGAGCGTCGGTGAAGCTCGATCCGAGCGCGACGAAGCGCGAGCTGCTCGTCGCGGCCATCGAGAACGCCGGATATGGCGTCGTCGACGCGCCCGCAAGAGCGACGACGACCAGCTCTTCGTCCGAGTCGCGTGCAGATGCACTCGCGTCCGCAGAAGCCCTCGAGCAGCGCTCGATCCGGCGTGACTTCGCGATCGCGGCAATCCTCACGCTGCCTCTCCTCGTGATCGGAATGAGTCACGGCGCAATTCCAGGTACCGCTGGACCGTCTGGCCACTGGACGCAATTCGCCCTTGCCACGCCAATCGTGTTCGGCCCCGGTATTCGCTTCCTGCGCCTGGCATGGGCGGCGCTGCGGCACCGCAGCGCTGACATGAACACATTGATCACGATCGGCGTCCTGGCTGCGTGGGGCTATTCGACGGTCACCCTCTTCAGCTCCGCCTTCTCGTCCCACGCCGGACACGGCTCGCTGCCACACCTGTACTTCGAGGCTGCCGCCGCCATCATCTCATTCGTTCTCCTCGGCAAGCTGCTCGAGACCCGCGCTCGCAAGCGGCTCTCGGATGCAGTCCGCGGCCTCGTCGCGCTCGTTCCGAAGACCGCCCGCCGTGTGAATGCCGACGGGACCACCACGGACGTGGAGGTAAGCGCACTCTCCGTCGGCGAGTGCGTCCTCGTTCGTCCCGGCGAGCGCGTCGCGACGGACGGCAAGGTCGTCAATGGCGCGTCCGCCGTCGACGAGTCGATGCTGACCGGAGAGTCTCTTCCCGTCGACAAGGCCAGCGGCTCCCTCGTGTTCGGTGGGACGTTGAACCAGAGCGGCGCGATCACGTTGGAGATCACGCGCACGGGAAGCGACACCGCACTCGCGCGCATCGTCGAAGCGGTCGAGCAGGCGCAGGGGTCGCGTGCGCCGATCGCACGCCTTGCGGACGTGATCAGCAGCTACTTCGTCCCGATCGTGATCGGGCTCGCGACGGTCGCGCTCATCGCCTGGTTCGCCATCGACCCGACGTCGGGTGGCTTTGCCGTCGCCATCGAGCGCTTCGTGGCGGTTCTCGTCATCGCCTGCCCATGTGCACTCGGCCTCGCGACACCCGCTGCCGTCGCGGTCGGCACTGGGCGAGGCGCCGAGCTCGGCATTCTCGTCAAGGGTGGTGCCGTACTCGAGGCGGCAAGTCGCATTGACACCGTCCTGCTCGACAAGACCGGCACCGTCACCGAGGGCAAGCCCGCGCTCACCGACGTGGTCGACGTCTCCGGTCGTGGCGAGCGCGAGCTGCTCGCGCTCGTCGCGGCGGTCGAGCGTCAAAGCGAGCATCCGGTGGCGCAGGCCATCGTCGCCGGTGCAGAGGCGCGCGGAGCCTCCAGGCTCGATGCGTCGACGTTCGCCATGCAGCCGGGCGCCGGTGTCCACGGCACTGTCGGAGGCCTCGACGTCCGCATCGGCACGACCGCGTGGATGTCGGCTGCGGCCATCTCGACGTTCGCACTCGACGGCTCAGCGCGCGAGCTCGCCATGCGTGGCCGCACGCCATCGTTCGTCGCGATCGCCGGTCGGCTTGCCGGCATCATCGCGATCGCAGACCGCCCGACCGTGGAGGCGAAGCGAGTGATCGCCGAGCTGAAGGCGATGGGCATCGACGTCGCCATGGTGACGGGCGATCGCGCCGAGACGGCACGCGCTGTAGCTAACGAGCTCGGCATCGAGCGCGTGTTCGCCGAGGTCCGCCCGGAGGAGAAGGCGAAGGTCGTCGCCGACGAGCGCGCCCGAGGTCGCACCGTCGCGATGGTCGGTGACGGTATCAACGACGCACCTGCGCTGGCGGGGGCTCACGTCGGTATCGCGATCGGCACCGGGACGGACATCGCCGTCGCTGCGGCGGATATCGCCCTGCTCCGCGGTGGCATCGCATCGCTGCCGCAGGCGCTCCGGTTGGCGCGCTCGACGCTCCGTACGATCCGCCAGAACCTCTTCTGGGCGTTCATCTACAACGTCATCGGCATTCCCATTGCTGCTGGCGCGCTGTATCCGGCGACCGGCTGGCTGTTTTCACCCATCCTTGCGAGCGCCGCGATGTCGATGTCTTCGGTATCTGTGCTTGCAAACTCGCTGCGGCTGCGACGGTTCGCGCGTACAATGGGACGATCCGATGTCTGAGCAAGCATCTGAAGCTGACGAGACGCCCGAGGTTCCGCCGACCAAAGAAGTGGTCGCGGCTCTCGTCGCCAATCATCGCGAGTTCCTCAAGTTCGTCGAGCGGCGCGTCGGCAGCCGCGACCTCGCTGAAGAGATCCTGCAGAGTGCGTTCGTGAAGAACGTCGAGAAGTTCGACACGGTCCGCGACACCGCGGTCGGGTGGTTTTACAAGGTCCTTCGCAACGCGATCATCGACTACCGACGCCGCAAGGACGTCGCCGACCGGAGCATGCAGAGCTTCGCGACCGATGTCGAGGCAGGCGCCGAGCGTGACGACGAGCTCCATGGAGTCGTGTGCAAGTGCATCGCGGAGATCGCGACGACCCTCAAGCCCGAGTACGCGGATGCGCTACACCGTATCGAGGTGGAGGGTGTGTCAGTGAAGGACTACGCCGAACAGATCGGCATCTCGACGAGCAACGCCGGCGTCCGCGTGTTCCGGGCGCGTGAAGCCTTGCGCAAGCAGGTCGTCCGTTCATGCGGTACCTGCGCGGATCACGGGTGCTTGGACTGCACGTGCACGAAGACTCCGACGGCGACGTCGAGGTGCGGGCACACGCAACACAAGCACGACTGACCTGCAGATCCACGTCTTCGAGCTCACGACGCACACAACGATCCGCAGCCTTCGCGCACGTGGCACCTGCGCCTGATATCGTTCGCGCGCGTGGTGAGCCAGGGGGAGCTTCTTCGTCGGTTCGGTAGCCCGCTCTACGTCTATGACGCTGACGTGGTGCGCGCGAGGTATGCGCGATTCGTCGACGCGTTCGATCACCAGCCGTTGCACGTCCACTTTGCGATCGTCTGCAACAAGAACCGCTACCTCGTGCGGTTGCTCGCCAGCCTTGGCGCGGGGATCCACGCGAACACGCCCGGTGACGCATTCGCGGCGCTCGCGGCAGGCGTCGCCGCCGACCGCATCGTCTACAGCGGCACGAACCTCGACGAGCAAGACTTCCGGTACTTGCTCGATCGCGGCATCCGCATGAACCTCGACTCGCTCGATCAGCTCCGCGACCGCGCGCGCTTCGGTCGCGCCGAGGACCGCACCGAGATCGGGATGCGCTTCTTGATCGATGACGAGGACCGCCCGAACCGGATCGGCATCACGCTCGGTGAGCTGCCCGAGGCACTCGCGATCGCACGTGCGGCAGGGTTGCGGATCACCGGACTGCACATGTACGCGGGGACGAACACGCGGCGTGCCCGGCGCTTCATCGAGTGCATGGAGCGCCTCGTGGATGCGGCGATGCAGCTTCCCGACCTCGCCTGGATCGATATCGGCGGCGGCTTCGGCGTTGCCTACGAGGATGACGAGCCCGAGCTCGAGATCGAGCAACTCGGCCGAGATGTCTCGGCGCGAATGCGCACGCTCTCGAAGGTCCGCGGACCGATCGAGCTGATCGTCGAACCGGGTCGATACCTCGTCGGCGCCGCCGGCTCGCTGCTGACCACGGTCGTCTCGGTCAAGACGCACGGTGGCCGGCGCTATGTCGGCGTCGACACCACTGTCGGCAACATCGTCGTGCCGAGCGTTTATCACACGCGCCATCGCGTCGAGCTCGTCGGTGACGCGGCGCCGCTCCTCGACGTTCCGACCGACGTCTGCGGCAACACCACGCACTCGCGCGATTACCTCGGCCGCAATCTCAAGCTGCCCGAGGTCGCACCGGGCGATGTGTTGCGCCTGCGCGATGTCGGCGCCTACGGCTACGCGATGTCGAGTCACTTCCTCAATCGTCCGCGCCCGGCGGAGGTCGTGATCGATGGTGCCGGCGTACACCTCACGACCCGGCGCGAGACGTTCGCGGATCTCGTCGCGACGCAGGTGGATGAATGAGTGGCATCTGCGGCTGGGTTGGGGAAGCAGACGACGGTGACACGCTCGATCGCATGCTCGGCGCGATCGACTATCGCGGCGACACCTCGGTCCGCGAGAACCTGCGCGGCGCCAGTCTCGGCTATCGGTTCTGGGCCGGGCGTCCCGGCAAGTCACCCGGCGTGGCCCGCGACGGCACGCGCGCCGCGGTCTGTGCGGGCACGTTCGCACCGCCCATCGAGTCACCGGCTCGATCGGTCCTCGAGCGCACGGCGCGTGAGCCTGCCGCGCTCGACGACGCGGATGGCGCCTTCGCGTTCGCGGTCTACGACGAGGAGACCCTCGAGCTCGTGCTCGGCCGCGATCCCTTCGGAGTGCGGTCGCTCTACTACGTGGAGCACGCAGGCCGGTTCTACTTCGCGACCGAGCTCAAGCAGCTGCTCGCGATCCCGACGTTGCCGGTCGAGATCGACCCCGCGGCGGTCCACAAGTACCTGACGTTCTCGTTCGTCCCGGGCGAAGCCGTTCCCGTGCGCGGCATCAAGCGCGTGCTGCCGGGACACCTGCTGCGCTACCGCGCCGGAACGATCACGACCGCGCCGTACTTCACGCTGACCGAGTCGATTGACGAGGAGCTGCGCGACGTCAAGACCGCCGTGCATCGGGTCCGCGAGCTCGGCAAGCAAGCGGTCGGGCGCCGGCTGAACGGCGAGTCCGAGGTGGGACTGTTCCTGTCGGGCGGCATCGACTCGTCGATCGTCGCGCTCTGGCTGCGAGCCCTCGACGCGAAGGTCCGCGCGTTCAGCCTCGACTTCGGCGATCGCAGCGTGGAGCGCGAACAGGCGATCGAGGTCGCGAAGACGCTCGAGATTCCCCTCGAGATCGTGAAGGTCTCGGGGCCCGAGATCGAAGCCGTGTTCTGGGACGTCGTCGCGAAGCTCGACCTGCCATTCGGTGACGCAGTCACGGCACCGCAATACCTGCTCGCCAAGGCAGCACGTGCCGCGGGCGTGACTGCGGTGTTCAATGGGGAAGGCGGCGACCAGCTGTTCGGTGGCTGGACCAGCAAGCCGATGATCGCCGCGGAGATGTACGGCCATCTCTACGAGCACCAGGAAGCCGAGAGCCGCGAGGAGACCTACCTCCAGTCGTATCACCGGTTTTACGGGCTCGAGGACGCGCTCTACACCGAGCAGTTCCGCGCCTCGGTGGGCGGCCCGGGCCAGCGCCGCGCGTACCTTACGCCGTATCTCGGGTCGGACAGCGAGGGCGCCTTTCTCAATCGCGTGCGTCTCGCCGACATCTCGCTCAAGGGCTCGCAGAACATCCTGCCGCGCGCCGAGCGCATGACGAACGCATTTGGACTCGACGTTCGCGTCCCGCTGTTCGACCGCAAGCTCGCCGAGGTCTCGTTCACGTTGCCGCCCGAGCTCAAGCTCCATGGTGCGTGTGAGAAGTACGTGCTGAAGCTCGCGGTGCAGCAGCGCCTGCCGGAAGACATCGTGTGGCGCCGCAAGTTCGGCATGAGCGTGCCGGTCACCGACTTCGTGCTCGGCCCACTCGCGCCGCTGTTCGAGGAGCTGCTCGGCGAGAAGTCTCTCGCGAAGCGCGGCATGTTCCGTCCCGAATACGTGCGCTCGTTGCTCGCCGGTCACGACGTGCCGAGCGAGTTCCGCAAGCGTCGGATCGGCGAGCGGCTGTGGGCGCTCGCGATGCTCGAGGCGTGGATGCGCACATTCATCGACAGGCGCGGTGCGACATGAAGTGCAGCAAGTGCCAGTCGGACTGCACGTATCCGCAGCGCTCCGACGGACGGTGCCCGACGTGCAAGCACCGGTTCGCGTTCGAGCCACGCACGGGCGACATCATCTCCGACGCTGGCTTTCAGTCCGCGCTCGATGCCGTGTCATCCTTCGGTAGCGTGCGGTTCCTGCCTGACCACGTCTACTACGAGCTCGCTCGACGCAGAAAAGCCTCGGGCGTCCCGCGCACGGTCATGTTCGCGTTCAGCGGCGTGGCCGTGGTCGCCGCGATCGTCGCGACGCCCCTGTTGCTGCTCGGAGCGGCGACGTTCGCCGGCATCGGAGCCATGCTGAAGCCCCGCCCGACGCTAAACGTCGAGCGCTCGACGTTCGACACGATGTGGCGGCGGTGGATCGCGATCAACGGCCAGCCAAAGGGACTCATCGTGCGCCGCGAGGCCGCCGGCACGCCATATCGCCATTCCGATGTTCAGCATTACTCGTTCGATCGCGCGGTGATCTGCGATCGCCCCGAGACGGTCGACCTGTTGCTCGCCAACAACTTTCACTTCGAGAACAACTGCGCCGTGCTCGCGGTCACCGGGTATCCCGAGCACGCGTTCTCGCTCGTGCGCGAGATGCTCAAGAATAATCCGCGGCTCTCGGTATACGCGCTGCATGATGCGACGCCCGAAGGCTGCGGACTCGCGCACAGGCTAGCGAGTGACGAGCGATGGTTCCGCGGCAGTGCGCGTGTCGTCGAGGTCGGGATGCGGCCGGCGCACGCGCGCAAGTTCAAGGGCGTGTGGACCGCGGCCAGCGGGACCGTGGATAAGCGTTACGTCACCGACGACGAACGGATGTGGCTCGAGAAGTACAGGTGTGAGCTCGCGGCGATCCGTCCCGAGCAGGTGATCAAGCGGCTGTTCACCGCGATCACGACGGAAGCCACGCTCGAGCAAGCGAGCACGTACGTGGAGTCGGGCGGCGACTACTGGGTCGATTCGTATTCGTTCTCCAAGGACTCCCAGGCGTCCGACGGCGGCGACGATAGCTTCGGGTGAGGCGATGGCGGTCCCGATCGTCCTCACGCCTCGCGCGGGCCCGTCGTTCGCACGCCGCAACCTACGCGAGCGCCCGGCAGGTCACGGGCGGATCGCGGGAGCGAGCCACGAGCTCGGCGAGGACGCGAAGGCGCTGCTGCGCGCGAGCCTGGGCGAGGGCACGCGCATCCTCGACGCTGGTCCGGGCGTGCTGGTCGCGGACTTCGACAGCTGCACGCTCGATGGGCGACCGATCACGAGCGTGCTCGATCTCGGGGCGGTGATCCGCGAGGACCGACTCGGCGAGATCGAGGGTGCGTTCGTCGTTGCGTGGCGCGATCACGCCGGCGATCTGCATCTCGCACGCGACGCGATCGGCCACCGCACCGCCTACTACGCCTTGCATGACGGTCAGCTCGTGTTCGCGTCACACCTCGCGGCGCTGCTCGACGCATTCGGTCTGCCGCGCCGGCTCGATCTGCGCTCGGTGGCCGCGTTCCTGTCGTGCGCGTACATCCCGGGCCGCGGCACGATGGTGCAGGGGGTGTACGAGCTGCTGCCCGGCGAGCAGGTCGGCATGCAGCACGGCACGCTGTCACGCCGCACGCTGTGGGCCATGCCCGCCGAGCCCGCGAGCGCTGCAGCGACGCCCGACGAGGAAGCTGCGCTGCGAACCAACCTGCGTGCCGCGCTCGAGCGTGTGATCGGTGCGGCGCTTCCCGACGGTCCCGTCTGCGCATCGCTCTCGGGCGGCATCGACTCGAGCCTGGTCGTCGCGATCGCGCGCCGGCTGCATCGGCAACCGGTCTGCACGTTCTCGATCACGTTCGGCGATCAGTACAAGAACGAGCTCGCGTATAGCTCGCAGGTCGCGGCGCACACCGGCAGCGAGCATCACGTCGTCCACCTGCTCGCCGACACCGTGATCGCGCACCTCGACGACACGATCGCACGGATGGACAAGCCGAACGGCGATCCGCTGACGGTGCCGAACGCGCTGCTGTTCGGCGAGATGAGCCGCTATGGCGACATCGCGCTGAACGGGGAAGGAGGTGACCCGAGCTTCGGCGGGCCCAAGAATCTGCCGATGCTGCTCGCCGAGCTGTACGGCAACCCCGACGGCGAGCAGGACGCGTTCGAGCGCGAGCGCAACTTCCTGCGCGCGCACCTCAAGTGCTTCGACGAGCTGCGCACGATGCTGACGTCCGACAGCTACGCCGAGGCGTGTACGCCCCCGCTCGAGCAGGAGCTCGCACCGTGGTTCCACGATCCGCGGTGGCCCACCTTCGTTGGCATGTTGATGGCGATCAACGTCCAGTTCAAAGGCGGCCATCACATCCTGCCGAAGGTGGATGCGCTCGCGGAGCCGTTCGGGATGCTGCCGCGATCGCCGCTGTTCGCGAAGTCGATCGTCGAGCTCGCGTTCGCGATCCCATCGACGCTCAAGCTGTCGGGCTCGACGGAGAAGTATCTCCTCAAGGAGTCCGTGCGTGATCTCCTCCCCGACTCGATCGTCGATCGCGCGAAGAGCGGCATGCTCGTTCCCGTCGAGGGCTGGTTCCAGACCACGCTCGCCACCCAGGCACGCACGCGCATCCTCGATGGCCTGTCGAGAAACGGGATCTTTCGGCGCGAGATGCTCGAGCAGCTGCTCGCAGGAAAGAACCTCGGGCTACGACCACGGCGCGGCGTGAAGATCTGGCTGTTGATCACGCTCGAAGCGCACCTGCGCGCGCTGCGGATCGAGCTCTAGAACGCTCTCGAATGGCACGGCGAATCGATTCTGGACGAGCTCGACGCCGTCCTCGAGGTTATCCAAGCGGCGCCGCTTCGGTTCTTGGGTCGAGCGTCACTCGAGGACGAATGTGACCTTGAGCATCACGCGGTACTCGGTCACGACGCCGTTCGTGACGGCGACCTTCTGGTCCTGGACCCACGCACCCTCGATGTTCTTGACGGTCTTGTTGGCCTCGGCGATGCCTTGCTTGACGGCATCGTCGAACGAGGTCTTCGAGGAGGAGCTGATCTCGATAATTTTGGCAACGGACATGCGGGGAGTGTATGGGAGGCCGCACGTGCATAGCGATCCGGAGCGAGGCCGAAATCGGACGCGACGCGACGTGACGCTTCAACCGACCCGGCGCCGTCGGTGGTCTCGACAGCGATCTTGCCGGCGGCGGCCCTTCAGCGCTGTCCAGCTTCGAGCAGCTTCTCCATCGTCACGCCGACGCTCGGCACCCTGCCCTCGAACATCGTTCCGGTGCGCCTGGCCTTGTAGCGGTCAACCGCGAGTTGCCCGGTGTGCAGCGGCAGCGCTACGTAGCCAACCTCGGCTGATAGCTCGCGAGCGGCTTGGAGGTAGAAGGTGACGAACTGATCGACCTCGGGCCGGCTGATCGCTTTCAGACTGACGTAAATGAAGATCGGCCGCGATAGCGGTTGATACGTGCCGTTGGCGACGGTCACCGGCGACGGCATCACCGCACCAGCCCCGTTGCTAGCGTCGCCGTCGTCGATCGGAACGGCGCGCAGCTTCGGCTGATTGCGAAGGTACGCGACGCCGAAGTAGCCAAGCGCGTTCTCGTCGGTCGCGACACCACGGACCAGCGCTGTATCGTCACCGTTGCTCGTGTAGTCGGTGCGGCTCGCGTGCTGCGTGCCGATGATCGCCTGCGTGAAGTAGTCGAACGTCCCCGACTGGGTGTCGGGACCGAACAGGTGAAGCGGCCGATCTGGGAAGGAATCGCGGATCTGCTTCCAGTTCGCGACCGTGCCTTTCGCCGCAGGCTCCCAGATGCGCTTGAGCTCTGCAACGGTGAGGTTGTCAGCCCAGGTGTTTTTCGCGTTGACGACGATCGCTAGACCGTCGTAGCCGATCGGGAGCTCGATGAAGTTGATGCCGGCTGCCTTGCACGCATCGATCTCGGTCTGCTGAATCGGTCGCGATGCACCGGAGATATCGACTTCGCCCGCGCAGAACTTCTTGAAGCCGCCGGTCGTACCCGACCCATCCACGGTCGCGGTGACGAGGCCCTGCTTCATCGCCTCTTCGGAGACGATCTTCGAGACCAACTACACGGTGCTCGAACCGTCAACGCGGACGGGCGGCCCCTTCGGCGGTGGCGACACTTCCTCCTGCTTGTTGCACCCGAACAGGAGCCATACGAACGCAAGGCATGAGCGAGCGATGACGGCCCAGCTCCAGGATCGGGATTGCATCTCTATATCCCGATATACGAATGTCCGGATGGTGATAAGCTCGCATGCGCCTGCGCTCTGCGACATCTCTGTGTCAAACGTGCAACGGAGCTCAAGCTCGCCGATACTCTTCATGAACTCGCGGGGCGGTCACGCTGGGCACGCTGATTTCGGTGCAGACAGTCGTGCAGCCAGGTTCTCCGGTGCGTCTGGCGGTTCCCCGGCATTCTCCTGGCCGTTTGCGTCCTGATCCCGCCCGGCTTGCCCACTCGCGTACATTCGGATATCTGAATATAGCGATACGCGCACCACGACAGGAGGCCTAGCGTGAGCAGCATCCGGATCGGCATCAACGGCTTTGGACGAATGGGACGCCTGGCACTGCGCGCCGCGTGGGGCTGGCCCGGCATCGAGTTCGTGCACATCAACGAGATCAACGGCGGTGCCACAACGGCGGCGCACCTCCTGGAATTCGACTCCGTCCACGGCCGGTGGAAGCACGACATCAAGCCGAGCGCGGACAGCATTGCGATCGACGGCAAGAAGGTCACGTTCAGCGACAAGAAGGCGCCCGGTGACATCGACTGGCAGGCCTACGGCGTCGACCTCGTGCTCGAGTGCTCCGGCAAGTTCCGCACGACGGCGCTGCTGAACCCCTACTTCGAGCGCGGTGTGAAGAAGGTCATCGTTGCCGCCCCCGTGAAGGAAGGCGCGCTCAACGTCGTCGTGGGCGTGAACGACAACCTCTACGAGCCCAACAAGCACCACCTGCTGACCGCGGCATCGTGCACGACGAACTGCCTCGCGCCCGTCGTCAAGGTCATCCACGAGAGCCTGGGCATCAAGCACGGCGTCATCACGACGATCCACGACATCACGAACACGCAGGTCGTGATCGACTCACCGCACAAGGATCTGCGCCGCGCGCGCGCGAGCAGTCTGTCGCTCATTCCGACGAGCACCGGCTCGGCGACTGCGATCGCGCTCATCTACCCCGAGCTGAAGGGTAAGCTCAACGGCATCGCCGTTCGCGTGCCGCTGTTGAACGCATCGCTGACCGACTGCGTGTTCGAGGTCGACCGCCCGACGACGATCGAAGAGGTCAACCAGCTCCTGAAGGCCGGCGCGGACGGCCCACTCAAGGGCATCATGGCCTACGAGGAGCGCCCGCTCGTCTCCGTGGACTTCAAGGGCGACCCGCACTCCGCAATCATCGACGCGCTGTCGACGATGGTGATCGACGGAACGCAGGTGAAGATCCTCGCCTGGTACGACAACGAGATCGGCTACGTCCATCGCATGATGGAGCTCGCGCAGAAGGTAGGCGCGAGCCTCCGCTGACCGCGATGAGTGGCATCCGCAACTACGTCCTTGTGACCGCGGCGTACTGGGCGTTCACGCTCACGGACGGCGCGTTGCGGATGCTCGTGCTGCTGCACTTCCACAAGCTCGGCTACACGCCGGTCGAGCTGGCGTTCCTGTTCGTCTTCTACGAGTTCTTTGGCGTCGTCACGAACCTGGTCGGAGGCTTCATCGCCGCGCGGCTCGGCCTTCGCGCCACCCTGCTCGGTGGCCTGGCGCTCCAGGTGTTCGCGCTGCTCATGCTCGCGCTCCTTGACCCTGGGTGGAGCCGTGCCGCGTCCGTGGCCTACGTCATGGGGGCGCAAGCCCTGTCCGGCATCGCGAAGGACCTGACGAAGATGAGCGCGAAGAGCGCGATCAAAGTGCTCGTCCCCGAGGGCGCGGACTCGTCGCTCTTCAAGTGGGTCTCCGCGCTCACTGGATCGAAGAACGCGCTCAAGGGCGTTGGCTTCTTCCTCGGCGGACTGCTGCTCGGTGGGCTCGGCTTCCGTAGCTCGCTCGTCGCGATGGCAGCCGGCATCTCCCTGACGCTCGCGCTCTCGACCGTCTCGCTGCCGCGCGACATCGGCAAGGCGAAGGGCAAGGCGAAGTTCAGCCAAATGTTCTCGAAGAATCGCGCGGTCAACGTGCTGTCGGCTGCGCGGTTCTTTCTGTTCGGCGCACGTGACATCTGGTTTGTCGTCGGCGTCCCCGTGTTCCTGTCGACGCAGTTCGCTTGGGGCTTCCGCGAAGTCGGCGGCTTCCTCGCAGCATGGGTCATCGGCTACGGAATCATCCAGTCGATCACGCCCGTCTTGATCAAGCGCTTCACCGGTGGCCACGCGCCACAAGGCCGATCGGCAACGGTGCTCGCGTTCCTGCTCGCGCTTGTCATCGTCGGCGTCATCGTCGGCGTGCATCAAGGCGCGCGCGCGGACGTCCTGCTCGTCATCGGGCTCGGCATCTTCGGGGTCGTGTTCGCGATCAACTCCGCCGTGCACTCGTACCTGATCCTCGCCTACTCCGACGGCGACAAGGTCACGATGAACGTGGGCTTCTACTACATGGCGAACGCAGGTGGTCGCCTAGCCGGAACGGTCCTCTCGGGAATTCTGTACCAACACACCGGACTGCTGGGCTGCCTCGCAGCGTCGGCGGGTTTCGCGGTTCTTGCCGCACTGCTCGCGCTGAT
Source organism: Deltaproteobacteria bacterium (assembly GCA_013812655.1). GTDB lineage: Bacteria > Myxococcota_A > Polyangia > Haliangiales > Haliangiaceae > JABFXX01. The sequence goes on from JACCTC010000343.1 coordinate 71,426, forward strand.
GCTGCCCCGCGCGAACGACTTTGTCATCCCCGACGGCGTCGACGTCGGCGGCGACTAGGTCAGCGCAGTAGGTTCGAGGTCGGCCGGTCGCGTCGCCAGCTCCTCGTCCGTGAGACGCGCGTAGATCTCGACCTGGTTCCCGCTCGGGTCCTCGAGCCAGAGCTCGTGGAGTGGCGTTCCGCGCCAGGTCGTCCGTGGCGGCTTCGTGACCGTGAGACCTGCGGCTTTCGCGAGCTGGAACGCGCGGAGTACGGAGGTTCGGTCGGCCACGGCAATCCCGAGGTGGTAGAGCGTGTCCTGATGCAGTTCCTTGCCATCCGCCACGACGATGACGAAGTTCGTGCGGAGTCCGGGATGAACGAACGTTACGTACCGGTGCGTCCACTCCTTCGGTTCCGTGCCGAGTAGCCACGCATAGAACCGCGCGGATCCGGCGAGGTTCTTGACGCGGACGCTCGCATGGAACTCGATCGGGTCCAGCTCCAGCGGAAGATCCTGCAGGGCATCGAGAACCTCGAGACGACCGCGGATCTGGTCTCGTGCGGTCCGAAACCGCTGCCGCATCTGCTCCCGGCTGAGCGTCGGATCGTCGCTCGCTGCATCCTGAATCGGCCAGTGAATTCGGCGAACCTTGCCGAGGCGCGCCGGACAGACTTCCTCGGCGCAGAGTGTGATGACCGTGTCGACAGTGTTGGGGTCGATCGTCTCGGCGGACTTCGAGGTCTGACTCGTGATGTCGATACCGATCTCTCGCATGGCTTCGATTGCGTAGGGATTCACCTTGCAAGGCCGGCTTCCTGCGCTCTGCACGCGGGTCGTCGACCCGAACAGATGGCGCGCTAGTCCTTCGGCCATCTGGCTGCGGGCCGAGTTCTCGACGCAGAGAAACAGGATGCTCTTCGAGCTCATCGGCCCCTTTGCGACATGCGCATATCGTGATATCGATATGACGTGCTCGACAGTACAACGAACCTCGAAGACGTTCGACCGTTAACCAAGGTGTTTCGTGCGCTCGGTGACGAGACACGCGTGCGCATCGTTGCCCTGCTCGTGCACGGCGAGTTGTGCGTGTGCCATCTCGAGAAGGCGCTCGACCTCAGCCAGCCGAACTGCTCACGCCAGCTCGGAATCCTCAAGTCAGCCGGCATCCTCGACAGCCGGCGCGACGGCACGTGGGTGTACTACCGGATCACCGAGCAAGAGCACGAGTCGGTGACGAACGTGCTCGGCGTCCTCGCGAAAACGTTTGGCGCCGAGAAGTCCCTACGCGCGGACCACACGCGCCTCAAGAAGAACTGCGGGCCCGACGCCTGCAAATGATTCCGCCGGAAGCGATCGATCCGTCGTTCCTGGTGCCTCGATGGACGGGCCGGCTCGACACGCTTCTGCGGGTCACGATCTCCGAGCATCCATACGGCTACCTCGTCGCTACCGAACCTCGTCGTGTTCGCCCGCGAGCTTGACCCATGCAGTCGACTGGCATCTCTCGCAAGCTGTCGTTCCTCGACCGCTACCTGACGGTCTGGATCTTTGCGGCGATGGCGCTTGGGGTCGCGCTCGGTAACTTCGCGCCGGGCTTTCCCCGTGCGCTCGATCGGCTGAGCGTCGGCACGACATCGATCCCGATCGCGGTCGGTCTGATCCTCATGATGTATCCGCCGTTCACGAAGGTTCGCTTCGAGGAGCTGGGCAAGATCTTCCGCCACAAGCGGCTTTTGTTGCTCTCGCTCGTGCAGAACTGGGTGATCGGTCCCGTGCTGATGTTCGCGCTCGCGGCACTGCTTCTGCCAAATCACCCGGACTACATGCTCGGCCTGATCATCATCGGGCTGGCGCGCTGCATCGCGATGGTCATCGTCTGGAACGAGCTCGCCAAGGGCGACAACGACTATTGCGCCGGTCTCGTCGCGTTCAACTCGCTCTTTCAGGTCCTATTCTTTCCTGTCTACGCGTACCTGTTCGCGACGGTGCTCCCCCGCTGGCTGGGGCTCCAGGGTGCGGTCGTCGATATCTCCATGCTCGAGATCGCGAAGAGTGTCGGCATCTACCTCGGCATTCCATTCGCGGCAGGGTTCGTGACGCGCTTGCTTCTGCGGCGCGCAAAAGGTGACGCGTGGTATCGGACGCAGTTCGTGCCGCGCATCGGTCCGCTCACGCTCGTCGCGTTGCTGTTCACGATCGTCGTGATGTTCTCGCTCAAGGGCGACTCGATCGTGCGGCTGCCGCTAGACGTCAGGCTAGACGTAGTTCGCATCGCGATCCCGCTACTCATCTATTTCGTCGTGATGTTCGCGGTGTCGTTCTTTATGTCGAAACGCTTCGGCGCGGACTACGAGCAGACGGCGACGCTGTCGTTCACCGCAGCCTCGAACAACTTCGAACTGGCAATTGCAGTCGCGATCGCGACCTTCGGCATCCACAGTGGCGTTGCGTTCGCCGCGGTGATCGGACCGCTCGTCGAGGTTCCGGTGATGCTCGCACTCGTTCACGCGGCGCTCTGGGCGCAGCGTCGGTACTTCAACGTTCAGGGTATCGCCCCGGAGCACCTATGACCTCGCAGCGTGTTCTGTTCGTCTGCACGCACAACAAAGGCCGCTCGCAAATGGCGACCGCCTTCTTCAGAGGGCGCGAAACATCTCTGCGGTCTCGAGCCCGTGGCGTTCCGACAATCACACGCTCGTCGGCACGCCGGATCTCGACAACGCACCAGCTCAACCGACATTCGACGACGATCGCGAAGCCGCGACAGCGCTCGCCGGGTGCGTGTCGTTGTTCGTCGCGCAGCTTCCGTCGCCCTATCTCGAAGCAATCACGCTCGTCGTCTGGAAGGCAAGACGGCGAAGGAAGCTGCCGAGATGGTCGGCATCTCCGTCTCCGGCATGAAGTCGCGCGTGCAGCGCGGCCGCGCCCAGCTGCGCGAGCTGTTCGAGCGCTGCTGCGAGATCGCGGTCGACGCGCGCGGCAAACCGACAGACTTCGCGCTGCGCGGGCAGCCGCCGTGTGACACCTGTACGTGATGCGATGAGGTCCGACCTGCGTCCGGCCGACCTGCGCGCCGCTCTGGAGTACGACTCCGATCGAAGATCAGCGGCGACATCAATCTCGGATCGCTGACCGACGCGAGCGGTTCCAAATGCATCGCGTCCCGGCCTCCCGGGCGGGCCTCCGGCGAATGATGTCGTCCGGGCAGAGCCAACCACCGAAATGGCTTCCGATGGCGGCTCTGGTTCTAAACGCGTGGCGACCCCGACGGGATTCGAAGGGACAAAATGGATCACGCGGTGACGCTCAATGCTTGGAATCCTCGCTGGTTGGCGGGTCCGAGAGCGCACCAGATGGCACCGAATGGCACTGCCCTGCACCAAGTATTGGTGCAGCGGATCCCATCGCGGATGAATTGCGTCGACTAGCGAGAGCGTGGGAGGTCGACCGCGATGCCCGCGCGTCGAGGCGGGCGCTGCTCGCCGTGCTTCGGGACCTCGAAGACGCGTGAGCAGGCTCGCGGTCGGCGGTACACTCGCCGTATGCGGGGAAGTGCAATCGTGACGTCCCTTCTCGTGGTGAGCTGCGCAAGCCATCGCGAAGCACCTTCGCCCCGTTCGTCGGTGTCCGCGGAAGAGAAACGCTGCACGCTCCGCATTTCGCAGCGCGGGACGTTCGTGGATGGCGAGGCAATGTCAACCGCGGATGCGATCACACACTGCAAGCGCACGGACGGCGCGATGGTCGTGATCGAGGACGACGTCCCGTGCGTCGACTGGGAGCCCACGTGCTCGGCGCTCCGACGTGAGGGCGTGCGAATTGCCATGCGCGGGCCGTTGGGTGACTTCCGCGGCACCACCGGCATGCTCGCCGTCGCGAGCAACTTGCCTCACAAAAAGCCTCCCGCCGAGAAGCCAGTCCTGCGCTGCCAAGCGACATGCCCGTAGCGGCGATGCCGGTGGCGTGCGCATTGCGCCCGCGATCGCGCGCTGATTGACTCCTCGTTGTTGACGGCGACAGCGCGAGCGACGATCGAAGAAGGACTCGTAATTTTCGGCGACCCCGACGGAGGAGATGTAATCGGGACCATCCCGATGAACATCCTCGTAGTCCGAGCTCGTCTGCTATCATGACGTGATGGCCGCCCCGGACATGCTGACCGAGATCCTCCGGCTCCCCGCCGAAGAACGCGCACGACTCGCGCGGGAGCTCCTCCGCAGCCTTGACGGGGAGCCCGACCCAGGTGCATCCGCGGCATGGGACGCCGAGATCGAACGTCGCGGTGCCGAGGTAGATGCCGGAACCGCCGAGACGATGACGTTCGACGAATATCGGGCACATGTTCGCGCCCGACGAGCCGCTCGCGCCGTTCGATGAAGCTACAGATTCATCGGCTCGCGGTCGCCGAGATCGACCACGAGGTCGATTACTACGAGTCCCGGCAAGTCGGCTTGGGCGCCGAGCTTGAAGATGAGATCGAAGCGGTCTTCGCGATGGCGCTGCGGTTTCCGGAAGCCGCTCCGCAATGGAGGAAGCGAGTCGATCGACGCGTGGCAGTCCTCGATCGCTTCCCGTTCACGTTGCCGTACCAGATCGTCGGTGATGAGATCGTGGTTCTTGCACTCGCGCATACGAGCCGCAGACCAGGTTACTGGTCTCGGCGGTGAGCCGAGACCAGCGACACGGGTTTGCGACCGTTGCTACGGCGCGTACGCCGCGTAGGGACCGACGACGGTGCCTGCTCCACTTTCCACGACTGCGAGGTCGCGACTCGCACCATCACTCCCGATGTATCGCACGACGTTGCCGTAGGTCAGCGCCACGATGCCACGTCCGTCGGGTGTCACGCCGAGGATCTCGTCGATCCCGGTCGCCAGCGAGGAGTGATCGTTCTCGACCAAGACCGTTCCATCCGTCTTCACCATGACCGCAGCGCCTCCCGACCAGGCGACGAAGCCCTGGGGCGAGATGCCAACGGCCCTGGCGAAGTTGTTCTCCCCCGGAGAGACGTCGAGCGTTCGATCGTCCTCGACACTTGGGCCAGCAACATGCAGCGAGGATGCGAACCTGCCCATGTCGTCGACGCTGCGGTCCTCGAGACGCACCCATAACACGTGGCTCGCGTCGAGAAACACCGCGCCTCCACTCGACATGCGATCCGCAAACGCCGCGAGGATTCGCTTCGCACCGGTCACGAGATGGACCGCGACGAGCGCCGTCGACGACTGCATGACGATCTCGGAGCCATCCGGCGAGAAGCGCGACGCACCATAGAAAACGTTGGGGCCGTGCGAAGACGTTGCCGGCGCCACATCGTCCACGGTCATGCTCGCCCCGTCTGCGATGGCAACGACATGCAGCTTCGCGGGATACGTCGCGTTGTCGTAGACCAACACGGCGCGATCGTCCGGCGTGTACTCGAGTGCATACCGAAAATGAAACATCGCACTCGGGTCGACCGAGGGCACGAGCACTCGGTGATCGCGACCATCGATGCCTTCGACCACGAGGTCGCCGCGCGCGTCGACATAGCTGACCTGCGAGCCGTCCGACGACACCACAGGCTGGGCACCGATGAAGCGGGGCGCACTCTCGCGGTCGTGCGATAGCATGTAGCCCGAGTCGCCCGCGTTCGAGATGCAATACACGAGCGCGCTGTTGGAAAGCCAAATGGCAGCGCCCGAGCAACCGCCACTGCGATCGAGCGGCGTCACCCTCCGCGCGCGATCGGCGACCTTCATGATCCGACCTGCGTCCTGATATGCGACGTGCTCCGCATCGGGCGCGATCGACACCGCACCGAACTGACCGACATCGATCAGCTGCGAGTCGCCGGTCTGCACATCGAGCGTGAGCAGGAGCGCAGTATTCGAGGGCAAGCACGCGCGGGGTGAGCACGCAACGCGAGGGGAATAGCGGAAGCCCCTCGAAGAACTTGACCATTCAAGCCAGCGAGACCTCTACCTCCGCCGCCATGGCGACCAGCTCACGCTGTCCGTCGAGCACCGCGCGGCCGCAGCGATCAGCAGCCTGTCACTCCACCTCGACACCGCCGACGACGCTGTCGCGCTCACGGCGATCGATCGCGCGCCCGTCGCGCTCGTGGCCGACGCGACCGCAGAGACTACCGTCGGCCAGCGCATCCTTGCCGAGCTCGAGCTCGCCGACGCGCCGCTCTCGGCGACGGCGCTCCGCAAGCGCTGCCAGATCCGGAACGCGACCCTCCAGGCCGCGCTCGTCGCGCTCGTCGCCGACGGCAGGCTCCGCAAGGACCGCGCCGGCTACGCCGTCGCGCGCTGATTCCCGATTCCGATTCCCGCGCTCCCTAGGAGCGCGTGGGAACGGGAACAGGAACACCCTCAATTACCGTGCTCACAACACCATCAAAGAACGCGCTCCCGCTCACCCGTCCTCGTCCTCCTCGTCACAGCCGTCGTCGTCCTCGTCCTCCTCGTCGTCCTCGTCTTGGTCGTCGTCCTCGTCCTCGTCGTCGAGGTCGCAGAGCAACGCTTCGAGGTCGTCCGCCGCGATCAACCACCGCCCAGCGACCCGGTCGGCTTCCATCACGCCGGTGGAGATCCATCGACGAATGGTTTCCGGTGAAACTTCGGCGGTTTCTGCTGCTTCTGTGGTCGAGATGAACTTCATGGTGTGCCTCGAAGGGAACGTTGCCACCGGCCGCCTGTGGCGAGAACGTGGCATTGAGTTCTCCGGCGCGTTGCCGGGAGCACCTCGGGAGTTTTGGGCCGATTTTCAGCGAGGCGGCCAGCCAGAATGCCTACCTGCTCGACGTCCCCAAGCGGGCAGCTTCGCCGACATGATCGCGCTTAACGGCGACAAAGAGATCTGCGACGAGATGAACAAAATCATCGCCAAGCTCGCCGACAAGAACGAGCTGAAGGTCGTGATCGACGTTGCCGACTGGCAACGACGCCGCAAGCTGGGCAAGGGCAGGCAAGGGCAAGGGCAAGGGCAAGGGCAAGCGCAAGCGCATGCGCATGCGCATGCGCATGGACATGGTGGAACGGCTGTCGAACCTCGTCGCCATCTTCGACAACCCCGCCCTCGACTTCCGCGGCAACCGCGCCGAAGGCGAGAGGGGCGTATCATCCAGCCGCCTCGGCGCGCTCTGCAGCGGCTCGAGTTCGTGCGAGCGTAGCCGCGGCATTTTCGCGCTGTTTCGGCGGTGTTTATGAGGCGTTGCGGCGAACGGACTGCCGATCAGTGAGTCGCTCTCGTTCTCCGCTGAACTTGTTGCGAGCTACTTGCTTGCCCTGCAGGCGAAGCGGTTCGTCTTGTTAACTGGCATTTCGGGCACGGGGAAGACCAGGCTCGCCCAGGAGATCGCGAGGATCTTCGGGCCGACCGTGGAGGCTCCAGGCGGCGCGGAGTCAGATGCCATCGAGATCGTCGCGAAGCCCGATCAACTCAAGCGTTCGCGCTTTGTGGTGCCGTCTGAGCTCGCTCAGGAGTTCGACGCACTCACGAAGCCGGAGATCAAACGCATCGACCTGAAGGTACCCGGAATCCCGATGTCGTCGATGGCGCTCTACAAGCGGGCCGACGGTGGCAACTTGTTCTTCGTGACGTTGAGCGGCGAGGTGAAGGAATGGTTCCAGGCGACCATGAAACTCGGCAGTCGCTTCCTGTTGGCGAAGAAGACCTCGGGTGAGAAGGAGTGGCTCGAGTTGACTCTTCCGACGGAGCTGCGCCCTCAGCCCATCGCACCAACGTATGAACTGATCGCGGTCCGGCCCGATTGGACCGATGCGCGCGCGTTGCTCGGGTTCTACAATCCTTTGACCAAGAGCTACTTGCCGACACCGACGCTGCGACTGCTGTTGCGCGCTCATGATGAGGTCCAAGCCGCCGGCGACGAGCCACCCCGACCATTCTTCCTAATCTTCGATGAAATGAACCTCGCGCGCGTGGAGCATTACTTCTCGGACTTTCTTTCGGTGATGGAGTCTGGCGAGGCTATTCATCTCCACGACGATCCTCAGGTGGAAGAGGAGGAGGACATCCCGCGACGGATCACGATCCCGAAGAACGTTTTTGTTATCGGGACGGTGAACGTCGACGAGACCACGTACATGTTCAGCCCGAAGGTGCTCGATCGCGCGTTCGTGCTGGAATTCAACGATGTCGATCTTCGCGGCCTCGCCGGACCAATACAGTCCGAAGACTCCGCGTCTACTCCACTCGCGCTGGTGAACTTGGAGGGGGGACTCAAGCTCCGCGACCACGGTAGCAGCGACGAGTGGAAGCGGTTCGAGACGGCCCTGGGCGGAGAGCCGCGCGCGTTGTTCGGTAAGATCCATGACGCCCTCGCGATCGAGAACCGTCACTTCGGCTATCGAGTCGCTCGCGAGGTGGCGAGGTTTGTCGACCTCGCGGTCGAACAAGCCGGCACGAGCGACGCCACCGTCCGCGCTGCACTTGATGTCGCTGTGCTCGCGAAGATCCTGCCGAAGCTCCATGGATCCCAGGCCGAGATCGAGGCGACGCTCAAGCGCTTGCTGTCGATCGCGACCGGTGGAAAGCCCGAGAGCGAGGTATTCACACCGCACGGCGCGTTGATCGACGGCGGCGCCCTCGCACTGCCTCGCACGGCGCGCAAACTCGGACGGATGTTGTATCGGCTCCGTGCGAACGGCTTCGTGAGCTTCATCGAGTAGCGATGGCGGTCACTGGCCTCGCTTTTCGACCGCGCTTCGGAACGGCCGTTGCCAAAGACGTGCCCGACGGTGTCGTGCTGCGCGGCGAGATCGAGTGGATCGTCGAGGGCGGCGAGGCCGAGATCGCGGCGCTGCTCGACGCCGTCGTCGGTCTCGGGGTCAAGGTGTCTGCGCAAGCAGCGATCGTGAAGTTCGGCAACGTCGTCGGCACCTTCGCTCTCGGTCAGCTCGGCGCCGTGCGCGTGGAGTGCGGCAAGTGGGGCGAGGACGTGTTCGACGCCTTGCTCGACGACCTCACCAACCGGGCGCTCGCGCTCCCATTCTCGGCTACGCAGGCGGCGGGCCTACCACACGACCGCTCGATCGCCGATCGCGACGACGTCCTCCTCCATGCGTTCGTCTACGCGCGATACATCCTGCTCGCTGCCAATCGCGTATTGCCGCGCGCTCTCGAGCTTGTGGTTCGCGATCCGCATCGCCGGTTCAGCCCAGAGCGGGCGAGCGTGGAGCTCGTCACCGCGCGCCGCGTCGACGCGCGGACGATCGAGCGCGTCGTGATGGGCGCCGATGGCGTCGTGCGCGCGACTGGCCATGCGGCGCACTCCGCGCTGGCCCACGCCTTACGTGGCCACTTGCCCGCCTATGTCGACGTGCCTCGGGTCGAGAACACGTTCGACACTGTGGAGAATCGCTTCGTCTTGGAGTTCCTCGGGCAGCTTCGCGGGATCATCGACCGCGTCGAGCGCCTCGCCCGATCGAAGGCCAAGCCCGCCTCGTTCTGGACGCGCGCCGTGGCCGACTGTGAAACGATGCGGCGCGTGCTCGGTCCGTTCGAGCGCCATGACATGTGGAATGACGTCGGCCGCATGGGGCATGTCCCGATCGGCTCGTCCGTCCTCCAGCGGCGTCGAGGCTACAAGGACATTCTCCGCCACCACTTGGCGCTCCGTGCCGCTGCGAGGATCCCGTTCGACCGGACCACCGTGGAGAAGCTGCTCGGGCTCAAGGACGTCGCCACGCTGTATGAGCTGTGGTGCTACTTCGCCGTCGTCGACGCGGTTGGCGAGATCATCGGCCGCCGTCCCGACTACGCCGACGCGATGAAGGTGAAAGACGAGGTCGACCTCGGGTACGGGTTCCGCGTCGCGTGGAATGACGGGCCGAGCGTCTACTACAACCTGTCGTTCACGTCGAAGACGCCGCCGCCGCGCCGTTCGGCGTCGCTGTGGCTGCGGCCGGACATCGTGGTTGACATCAAGCGCGATGGGCAACGCGAGCTCCACGCCTTCGACGCGAAGTTGAGGATCGACGGCGCGCCCCCGTCGGGCGAGGTCGACGAAGCCGCGGACGACGACGCTGAGGCCACCCAGCTGAGCTTCAAGAACGACGACATCGCGAAGATGCACGCATACAGGGACGCGCTTCCCCATGTGCGCTCGGCGCGCGTGATCTACCCGGGCAACGAAGCGTGCGAGTTCCCGGCCCTCGAGCCCGATGCTCGCGACGCCGATGGCGTTGGGGCGATTCCACTCATTCCAGGGAAGTCGGCGACGATGCTCGTCGGTGTCCTTGCTAGGATTCTCGAGAAAGGAAGGCCCTCGATGCCGCGCGCCGAAGCCGGCCATCAGGAGCCGACGCGAGATGACGTCGCCGCTGTCGCCGCGCTGCTCGCCGAGATCGAACGGATCGAAGGGATGCCGGTCGAGTGGGGCGGCGGCCAGCAAGCGGACGGATCGATCCAGACGCCGTTTGTCGTGTACGCGCCTGGGGCGCAACGTCTGATCAGCGCCATCTACGAACACAACTTGATCATGAACTTCGACTGGTCGGCGTGGCGGGACGAGGCGCAGTGCTTCGCTGAAGCTGAGCGCATTCGGACCGCGTCACTCGATGACGTCCGTCGGCTGCTCACGCTTCACGTCCGTATGGAGCGATTCGTAGAAGGCCATCTCAGCGAGGTCCTTGCTAGCGGGCAGATCTCACCGCTGTTGCGGCGGCTTGGGGAGTTAGCTCGCGAGTGGTCTGCCGAGAAATGACAGCCTTAGCGGGCCCTGCAGCGCGGTCCCTCCTGAGCACGTTCGCCACGACCTTTAGTGGATGCCTAGCGTGCCCTTCTTGCCCTCATCGCGGAGTCTCGGACGGTGATCACGAAACGAAGGCTTGAGTGAACGTCCCCGTGCTGCGCGCGGTGCTGTTCGAGGCCGTCGGGGATCCGATGGACGAACACGAGTACGTCGAGTACTTCGGCCAGACCTTCAAGGGCGAGGTTGCGTACGTGGACGACAACGACGTGATCCGTGTCGGCCACGATCCGCTTGCGCCCATCGACGAACGCGAAGACCTCACGCATCTACTGCCGAGCTTTCCGCTCGAAGAATGAGGAAACACGTGAGCACGCATCTCTTCCAGCGCGCGTTCCCTAGGCATCATCGCCGTCCATTGCCTGGAGCACTGCGAATAGGCCGCGCCGGAGAGCACGAACATCGTGCTCGTGCGACCAGCCCTCCGCGATCCGCCGCAGCTCGGTCGCGATCGGGTCGGCTGCTACAGTCGCTAACTTCTTCAGTCGCTACGTTTGGTTGAAAAGCGACCCCGACGGGATTCGAACCCGTGTTACCTGCGTGAAAGGCGGGTGTCCTAGGCCTCTGGACGACGGGGTCAGTAACTCGAACGACTTCTTCGAGGGGTGAGCCCAGAAGGTTTCGAACCTTCGACCCTCGGCTTAAAAGGCCGGTGCTCTACCACTGAGCTATGGGCCCTCAAGGGGGAGGAATCTGCACGAGACGATTCCCGAATGCAAGATGGCTCGGCCTCCTCGGTCGGACCACTGTGCGCGAATGCCACACGGAACATCCCGAGATGACACGAACAATTGCTTTCTCCTGCGTGGGTGTGTAGCGTACCTTTCAGTAGATGGACAAGCGGGAAGCCGTTCGAGTCCCGGTTCGAGCAAGGGCCCAGTGCCGCTGCTCGGGCATCGTGATCGATGGTCTTGTCGAGGACGTCTCGCGCAGCGGCCTGTTCCTGCGCGCACCGAAGTGGATTCGGTCGGGCTCTGTCGCAGAGCTCGCGCTCGACCTCCCCGGCGAGGAGACGCTTCAGCTTTCTGCCGAGGTAGTTCGCGTCGAGCACAGCGATGACCGCGCTGGGATGGCGTTCAAGTTCGTCGAGGATCCCGACCAGAACCGATCGCTCGCGAACTTCATCATGCGTCACCACGAAGCTCGCCGCTGATCCCTCCTGATTCCTTTGGCGATTCGATGGCTTGCTGGGTTGATCGGGGGAGGCGCGCGGCTATGATGCCGAGCCTTCCCCTTGCTTCTGACCGTGCCTCCTCCGACCGGCCAAGGTTCGCGTGGCAAGCCTGCCACCCGGCGCACGCTCCTCGCGCTACGTGATGCGCTGACCGAGCGTGAACGCGCGGAGCTCAGCGTCGAGGTCTGTGCATCGGCGGCGGTCTGGCTCGCGGGCCGGCTGCCCGCGGGCGCGATGGTCGCGCTCTACGCGGCCAAGGGCAGCGAGGTCGACGTCAGCGCGCTTGATGGAGCACTGCGGGCGGCGGGGTATGGCGTCGCGTATCCACGCGTCCTCGACGACGGTCGGGTCCTCGCGTTTCATGCGGTGGGAATCGACGAGCTCGTGCCGTCGCGCTTCGGGCTGCGCGAGCCGAGTGCGGACGCGCCCGAGACCGCGGTCGCGGACATCGCAGCGTTTGTCATCCCCGGACTCGCGTTCGATCGCCAGGGGGGCCGCATCGGCTGGGGGCGCGGTCACTACGACGCGACGCTCGCGGCGGCCGCGCGCGACACCCTGCGGGTCGGACTCGCGTTCGAGTGTCAGGTCGTCGAGCAGGTGCCGCGCGATCCGCACGATGCGTTGCTCCACGTGATCATCACCGAGGTGGCGACGTACACCGTCGCCTGAACACCATGGATCCGCTCTATCTCCTCGCGGCTGTCGCGCTCGGGCTCGTTGGTGGCCTGCTCATCGGCACGCGGCTCGGCCGCGCGAAGGGCGACAACAGCGCCGCTCGCCGCGCCGCCGAGGAAGAGGCCGACAAGATCCGCCGTGCTGCGGAGTCCGAGATCGAGCAGATCAAGAAGGGCGCCGAGGTCGAGGGCAAGGAGCTCGCGCGCAAGCACAAGTCCGAGCTCGACGACGAATTGCGCAACCGGCGCACCGAGCTCGCGAAGCGCGAGGAAGGGCTCGCCGCCAAGGAGCGCGAGGTCGAGAAGCAGCGCCGCGAGGCCGAGCGCCGCGCCGCCGACGTCGAGAAGAAAGAGAAGACCGTCGACGGCAAGGTCAAGCAGGCGGACAGCGCGGTCGAGAAGGCCGAGGCCGCGCAGGTCGAGGCGCGCAAGAAGCTCGAGCAGATCGCGAGCCTCACCGAGGAGCAGGCCCGCAAGAAGCTCGAGGACGAGGTCCGCAGCCAGGCGTACGCGTCAGCAGCCGTCGAGATCAAGCGGATCGAGGACGACGCGCACAAGGAAGCAACCTCCCGCGCGAAGACGATCGTCGCGACCGCGATCCAGCGGTTCGCCAGCGAGTTCGTGCACGAGCGCACGGTCGCGGTGGTGCCACTGCCGTCCGATGATCTCAAGGGGCGGTTGATCGGCCGCGAGGGTCGCAACATCCGCGCGCTCGAGGCCGCGACCGGCGTCGACATGATCATCGACGACACCGCGGAGTCGATCACGATCTCGTGCTTCAACCCGGTGCGCCGCGAGACAGCCCGGCTCGCGATCTCCGCGCTCGTCGCCGACGGCCGCATCCACCCGACGCGGATCGAGGAAGTCGTCCGCAAGGCCGAGAAGGACGTCGACAAGGTCTGCAAGGAAGCCGGCGAGCAGGCGGTGTTCGATCTCGGCTTGCATCGCGTGCACCCCGAGCTCGTGAAGCTGCTCGGCCGCCTCAAGTTCCGGCAGTCGTACGCGCAGAACGTGCTGCTGCACTCGATCGAGGTCGGCTACCTCGCGGGCCTGATCGCCGCCGAGCTCGGCGCGAACGTCAAGCTCGCGCGCCGCGCCGGGCTGCTGCACGACATCGGCAAGGCTGTCGATCACGAGCACGAGGGACCGCACGCCGAGGTTGGCGCCGCGCTCGTCCGCAAGCACGGCGAGTCGCCGAAGGTCGCGCAGGCGATCGCGTCGCACCACGGCGATGATGGCGGCGGTCCGCAGCCCCAGGCGATCCTCGATCACGTCGTCGCGTCGGCGAACGCGCTGAGCGCGGCGCGGCCGGGTGCGCGGCGCGAGCAACTCGCGTCGTACATCAAGCGGCTCGACGATCTCGAGGCGATCTGCAAGCGGTTCGGCGGCGTCGAGCGCGCGTACGCGTTGATGGCCGGCCGCGAGATTCGCGTGATGGTGATGAACGATCAGGTCGACGACGCGCAGGCGGTCGTGATGTCGAAGGAGATCGCGCGCGCGATCGAGAACGAGGCGACCTATCCCGGCCAGGTCCGCGTCGTCGTGGTTCGCGAGACCCGCGCTTCCGACTACGCGCGCTGACGAGCGTGTGGCTTGCGCTGCGGTCCAGGCTGACGTACGCACGTCGTCATGTCGGACTTTCACGGCGGGTTCTTCGTCCGCTCGCTCGATGCCGTGGTGGCCGAGCCGATCCGTCAGGTGGTCGCCGAGGCACTGCGCACGCGCGGCATCGATCTCGAGCGCAACGCGCTGACGTTCGCGGCGCGCCGCGGCTGTCCGGTCATGCACGTCGCCGTCCGCGGCGCCGTGGCCGACGGCAAGGACTACGCGTTCTTTCACCTGAAGCACGCGGCGATCGGCGGCGCCATCGCGAGGGCGATCGGATGCGACGTCTGGGCCTATCACTACGAGAACCAGTCCGGCACCGAGTCAGTGCACGCGTTCGGCCTCGACGGGATGACGCGCGGGTCGTCCAGCGTCAGCTGGGATGATCTCGCCCCCGACGACGACGACGACGACGACGACGACGACGACGACGACGACGACGACGACGACGACGACGACGACGACGACGACGACGACGACGACGACGACGACGACGACGGCCACGATCGCATGCTCGCGGCCGCGCCGCTCGGCGTCCTCGCAACCACGCTCGGCGTCCCGCGCGGCTGGCTCGACATGGACCTCGCATACGACACGCCGGTCGTGCGGGTCCCGCTCGCATCGGGACCGTGCACCGACGCGGTCCGCGCCTATCTCGATGCGCCGCTGCGAACCGCACGGCAGGCGCCGGCGCGCGCGCACATGACCGGTGAGCTCGATGCCGCGCAGAGCCTGTACTTCCCGTCGTGGATGGCCGAGGAGCTCGAGGCGATCGCGAACAAGCTCGGTGCCGAGACCGGCACGATCGTGTGGGCCGCGTGGGAAGCGTCGAAGCCCGACCTCTACCGGGCCGTACCGATCGTCGAGGCCCTCCCGGATGCCGCCGCATCGCACCCTCCCCGCTTCCTGGCCCCACCGCCGGCGCTGCCGCCCGCGGGGGTCGTCGTGCCGCGTCTCGTGCCGGTGTTCATGAAGGCGCTGCCGCCGCCGCCGCCGCCGGCCGCGGCCGATAAGGTCAAGCTGACGCTGGCACTCCCGTCGCGCGTGCTCGAAGAGCTAAAGGCACTCGCGACCGCCGGCGACCGCTCGCTGTCGTGGTGTGCGCAGAAGGCATTCGTGCTCGTCCGCGGGCGGCTGCACGCCGCCGAATCGGCGTGATGGCGGGTGCATCGGATCGAGTAACCTCGCGGGGCGTGACCGACGGCCGCGTGTTCCCCTTGATCGCGATCAGCCACGGCGAGCTCGCCGAGCTGGCCGGTGGCGCGATCGCGCGGGTCGAGCCGGTCGACGGCGGACTCACGAACACGATCCACAAGGTGACGCTGGTCTCCGGCGAAGCGTTCGCGATCAAGCACCACGCTGGCGGCAACACTCCATACGACGACGAGGTCGCGACGATCGCCCAGCTCGCAGGCATCCTGCCGGTCCCCGAGGTCGTGCGCACCGATGCCCGCCGCCGCGCGATCGTCTATCGCTGGATCGCCGGCATCACGCTGGACGAATGCCGGCGCAACGAACCACCCGCGGCGTTCGCGTCGCTTGCCGAACCACTGGGCCGGTTTCTTGCGTGGCTCGCGACGTTCGGCTGGACCGGCACCTGGGATCTCGCATCGATCCTCGCGCAGAGCGACGCGATGCTCGGCGCCGGACGAGCGCGCGAACGGCTCGGACCACAGGCGGCCGATGCGCTGCGCGCGGCGATCGATGGCGCTGCGCCGGCGCTCGCCTGGGGTACCCCGTGCCTGAGCCACGGCGACCTCGGCGGCCGCAACATGATCGTCCAGCACGCAATGGCCGGCCGCTGGCGGATCGGCGGCGTGATCGACTGGGAAGCCGCCGCGCTTGCCTCGCCGCTCGTCGATATCGGCAGCCTGTTTCGCGACCCGACCAGGTACGACGCGACGTTCCTTGCTGACTTCGAGCGCGGCTATCGCGAGGCCGACGGCGCCCTTCCCGACGGCTGGTTTCGCGCGGCGCGGCTACTCGATGCGCTCTGGCTCGTCGAGACGCTCGACGAGGATCGCGAGCTGCCCGGTGTGTTCGCCGACTGCCGCAAGCTGATCGCCGGCTTCCTCGCCAGCTGATCCGCTCACGCCCGGTGTGATCGCGCCGGCCCCTGCGCCGAGTGTGGCGCGCGCGCGACAGTGCTCTGCGGGATCCGCAGGCGCGCACGGAGCCGATCGATCGGCCGCGCCGGGGTTCGACGCTAGTCACGCGCGATCATTCATCGCGCGTGCGCGGCACACGAAATGCTCGAAGGCGATCCATGCGCCTCCACCTGGTTTCCCGGCTCGCCACGTTCCTCGCCCTGCTCGTGATCTTGGTCCTCGATCCCTCAGGCGCGCTCGCCGGCCCGACCGGCGGTGGCTCGGGAGGCGGTGGAGGTGGCGCGCTCGGTCGGGTGAGCTCGGGCATCAGCAGCGCGACGCACAGCTCGTCGTCGAGCTCGAGTGGGGGGCAGGACCATCGGACGCGCGACAGCGTCGAGGATGATCACCGCTGCTTCGACGACGAGGCACGACCGATCCGGTGCCCGGACCGTCGCGAGCGCGCAGCTGCCGCCGGGATCGTCGCGACCGGCCCCGCCGCCGCGGCTGCCCCGAACCACGCGAGCGCCTACTTCTACGCCGGCGCGCAGAAGGTGCAGGACTCCGACGGATCGATCTCGCTCGAGCTCGCGGTCCGCGATGGCCGGTTCGGCATCACCGGGGCGCTCAGCCGCTACTTCGAGCGGCTGCCTGGCGGTGGCCAGCTCTCGATGTCGATGCCGTCGCTGATGGCGAGCGTGCGGATCGACGACCTCGGGCGGACCGCGGTCTTCCTCGAGGGTGGCGTCGTCCACGTCGGCACACGTGGCGATCCGATGGCGGATTCGTCGATCACCGGGGCGATCGCCGGCATGCGCATCGAGCACCAGCTCTCGCCACGCCTCGCGATCCTCGCCGATGCGCAGGAGCTGCGGTTCGGGCATGACGTGCGCGCGCGAGCCGGGCGCGCCGGCGTCCGCATCGGCCGCGTCCAGGCATCACTGCGCGTCCTCGACTTCAACGTCGGCCCGCCGCTCGTCGGCCCCGAGGTCGGCGTCCGGTTCTAGGTTCGCCAGCCGAGCGCGAAGAACAGCGCGCGCCGGACCGCGGTGTCCTGCGGCCCGAACACGCTCGGGAAGCCATGCGACGCGGTGAAGTCGAGGTGCTCGGTCACGCGCACCCGCACGCCATACCCGAGCGGGACGTGCCAGCCGTCTCGCCACACCGCGAGGTCACTGTCCCAGCCGCTCTGGACCCACAGGGCCCACCGGCAGGTCGGCTGGATCGTGACGAACACCGGCAGCACGAGCGCCGCGCGATTGCCCTTGTCGCGATTCGCGAGGCCTAGCCGGAGGTATGGATCGCCGGACACCGCGAACCGCCCCCGCTGCCAGCGCGCGAGCGCCCCGACGGTGAGCGCCGGCTTGAACGGCTCGAGCTCGCGCACGAGCAGGCGGGCCCGCGGGGCGACCGCGAGGGCTCCGTCGCGCGCGGCGTACCGCACGTCGAGGCCACTGCCGTGATAGGTGCGATGGCAGCCGATGTCACTGTGCTTGACGCAGAAGCTCGCGCCGGCCGCGATCCGATCTACGCTCGGGTTGCTGTGGATCAGGCCAAGCGTCCAGCGCGGAGTGGCGCCGATCCAGAGGTCCGGCGCGACCGAGGTCGGCTCGGAGAACTTGCGGGGCGCGAGCTCGAGCTCGAGCGTGACGACCGCCTCGAGCTGCCCGGGCCGCAGCACGAGGGGACGCGCGACGATGTCGTCGGAGTCGGCCCGCGCGGAGGTCGCGCCGACGAGCATCACGAGCGTCACGATCGCAACCACCACCCGCATCGCGCGACGGTAGCACGCACGATCGCGTTGCTTGCCGTCGCCGCCCTCGCGACGGGTTGCCAGAAACAGACCGACGAGGTCGATGGCGCCTTCTACACCTGGGACAACCGGGTCGTGCACTGCGCGGTCGAGGCCGACAGCAAGACCGGCAACGACATCGTCTCGATCGAGGCCGGGCTCGACCGCGCGCGCGACCGCGGTGAGGTGTTCGAGATCCTGATCCACCAGCCCGGCGTCTCGATCCCGTGGACCGACTTCGAACGCCTGCTCGCCGGCGTGCGCGATCGCGGCCTCGCGTGGGTCACATACGAGGACATGGCGCGTGGCATCCCGCCCGTCGGCGGCGTCTCGCTCCAGTACGACGGCACGTGGATCGTCCCGTGGCTCGACAGCCGCGCGCTGCTGCAGAACTACGGCGCACGCGTCACCATCTTCGTCACTCGCTACACCCGGCTCACCGACGGCGAGCGCGCGCAGATCCGACGGTTCGCCGACGAGGGCGGCCACGACGTCGAGGCCCACGCCGTCAACCACCTGCGCGGCCCATTCTACGTCGAGGAGCATGGCCTCGACGCCTATCTCGACAACGAGGTCCAGCCGTCGATCGACGCGCTACGTGCGGACGGCTACGAGGTCGTGTCGTTCGCGTATCCGTTCGGCGATCGCACCGACGAGATCGACCGCGCCGTCGGCAAGCGGGTGCCGCTCCTGCGTTCGCTGTCGATCACGCGCGATGTCGTGAGCAGCCCCTGCCCGCACTGACCGTCTCGCGGTAGCCTACGCAGCGATGGCTCTCCTCGACGACCTTCATGAGCGCGGCTTGATCCAAGAGGTCACCGATCGCGACGGGCTCGGCAAGCTCCTCGCCTCGCAGGTCGTCCCGCTGTACGCCGGCTACGACCCGACATCGTCGAGCCTCCACGTCGGCAACCTCGTTCCGACGATCCTCCTCAAGCGCTTCCAGGCGGCGGGGCATCGCCCGATCGTCGTCGTCGGCGGCGCGACCGGCATGGTCGGCGATCCGTCGGGCAAGAGCGACGAGCGCAACCTGCTCGACGACGCCACGCTCGCCGCCAACCTCGCCGGCATTCGGGGCCAGCTGTCGCGGCTGCTCGACTTCGACGACGCGGCGACCGGCGCGGTGATGACGAACAACGCGGACTGGACGCGCGGCATCAGCTTCCTCGAGTTTCTCCGCGACATCGGCAAGCACCTGACGATCAACTACATGACCGCGAAGGACTCGGTGCGCAGTCGCCTCGAGAGCGAGAGCGGCATCAGCTACACCGAGTTCTCGTACATGCTGCTGCAGGCGTTCGACTTCGTGCACCTCGCGAAGGCGCACGCGGTCCGCTTGCAGGTCGGCGGCTCCGATCAGTACGGCAACATCACGGCGGGCACCGAGCTCTCGCGCAAGATGGGCGGCCCGCAGCTCTACGGCCTGGTCGCGCCGCTGCTGCTCGACTCGACCGGTCAGAAGATGGGCAAGACCGCGTCGGGCGAGCGCATCTGGCTCGACCCCGAGCGCACGAAGCCCTACGAGTTCTACCAGTACTGGTTCAACCGCCCCGACGAGGAGGTGCCGCGGCTGCTCCGCATGTTCTCGCTGCGTCCGCTCGCCGAGCTCGACAGCTTGCTCGCCGCGCACGACGCCGACCGCGCCAAGCGCACCGCCCAGCGCGAGCTCGCACGCGCGCTCACCGCGTGGGTGCATGGCGACGCCGAGGTCGCGAACGCCGAGACCGCGCAGCGCGTGATGTTCGGCGAGTCGCTGCAGGGCGTGACCGACGCCTCGCTCGGCGTCCTCGCGGGCATCGTCAAGACCGTCGACATCCCGCGCACCGAGCTCACCGCCGGCATCGGCCTCGTCGATCTGCTCGCGCGCACCGTTGCCGACTCCAAGGGCGCCGCACGGCGGCTGATCACGCAAGGCGGCGCGTCGATCAACAACGTGAAGATCGCGAACGTCGACCACAAGGTCACCGAGAGCGATCTCGCGTCCGAGACCATGCTCGTCATCGGCAGCGGCAAGCGCGACAAGTGCCTCGTGCGCGTGACCTGATCGCATGTCCAATTTTCACGGCGGCTTCTTCGTCCGATCTCTCGATCCGCAGCTCGCCGAGCCGGTGCGGCGCGCACTCGCCGCTGGCCTCCGCGCCTGCGATGTCGACACCCGCAAGCTGCACGTCAGCTTCGCCGCGATCCGCGATTGTCCGGTCATCCACGTCGCGATCCGCAACCACCTCGTCGATCCCCGCGACGAGGCCGCGTTCCATCGCGAGCACCTCGTGCTCGGCGCCGACGTCGCACGCGCCGCGGCCACCGACGTCTGGGCCTACTACTGCGACGCCCAGGCCGGCCGCGAGACCCTCCAGCACTTCGGGGCAGACGGCAGTGCTGGCGCGCCCGTGGCATGTGCGTGGCTCGACCTCGCCAGCGGGCTCGTCATCGACCTCGCGCACGACCAGCCTCGGCACGGTCTCGGCGAGTCCGACATCGTGCCCGACCCGCGTCCGCGCGGTCTCGGCGAGCCCGGCATCAACCACGCGCTCGACGCGCGTCCGCGCGGTCTCGGCGAGTCCGCGGTGGGCGATCCGGCGAGCGACACCAACCCAGCGGCCGAACCCAACCCCGCGCGCCCGTCCGATCCCGCGATCCAGCGTGATCCGACGCTGGCTGATCCGGCAACCATCGATCGCATCCGCGACGCCGCGCCGCTCGGTCAGCTCGCCGCCGCGCTCGGTGTCCCGCGCCACCGGCTCGAGCGCGATCTCGCCCTCACGCCGTCCCGGCTCGACATCGGGTTTGCCGTGCCGGGCTCGTGCACCGACAGCGTCACGAC
Organism: Deltaproteobacteria bacterium; assembly: GCA_013812655.1. Taxonomy (GTDB): domain Bacteria; phylum Myxococcota_A; class Polyangia; order Haliangiales; family Haliangiaceae; genus JABFXX01. The sequence goes on from JACCTC010000343.1 coordinate 92,323, forward strand.
CCACTTCAGCGGCGCGCTGCGCCCGCTGATCGTGATCTCACCCGCGGACCGCCGGCTGGCGCCGACCGACGTCGAGGAGAGTCTCTACTTTCCGGGCTGGCTCGGCGAGGAGCTCGTCGCGCTCGCGCACCGGCTGCACGTCAACGTCGGCACGCTCGCGTGGGCCGCGTGGGAAGCCGCGAAGGTGCAGCTCTACCGGATGACTCCGCTGTTCGATGACTTCCCGCCGGAGGGCAGCCTGCCGCCCGCCGCGCGCGTCCGGGCCGCGCCGCCGAGCAAGCCACCGTCGAACCTCGTCCTGCCGGCCGATGCGCCGCTGCTCGACCGTCCCGCCGATGCACGCGACAAGGTGATGCTGACGATGATGATCCCGGCGCGCATGCGCGCCGAGCTCAACTCGTTCGCGATCGGCTGTGACAAGCCGCTGTCGTGGATCCTCCAGCAGGCGATCCTGCTCGTGCGTCACCGGTTGCACGCCGCGACCAGCCGCTGAGCCCGCCGCGACCGGCCGCTGAGCCGCCGCGTCTGGCCCTGGCTACTTCGTCGCCGGCGCGCCGGCCGAGCCAGCCGCTGCCCGGCCGCGCTGGCTCTGGTTACTTCGTCGCCGGCGCGC
>JACCTC010000346.1 GCA_013812655.1 Deltaproteobacteria bacterium
GCCTCGGCTTCCTCGACGCGCATGGCCACCTCCCGCTGCCGCACTACATCGATCGCCCCGACACCGCCGCCGATCGCGAGCGCTACCAGACGATGTTCGCGCGCGTGCCCGGCGCCGTCGCCGCACCGACCGCGGGCCTCCACATGACCGCCGCGGTCACCGAGGCGCTCGCCGCGCGCGACATCACGCTCGCGACCGTCACGCTCCATGTCGGCTGGGGCACGTTCGCGCCGATCCGCGCGGCCGACATCCGCTCGCATCGCATGCACCGCGAGCGCTACGTGATCCCCGACGCGACCGCGGCGCTCGTCGCGAGCGGCCGACCGATCGTCGCGCTCGGTACCACGGCGCTGCGCGCGCTCGAGGCTGCCGCGACTGCCCCGCGCACGATCACCCCGGGTCCGGGCGCGACCGAGATCTTCATCTATCCGGGATCCGGACACGTGTTTCGCGTGGTCGAGCACCTGGTCACGAACTTCCACTTGCCGGAGTCGACGCTGCTGATGCTGGTCTGCGAGTTTGCCGGCACCGAGCGCGTGCTCGCCGCGTATCGCCACGCGGTCGCGGCCCGTTATCGGTTCTTCAGCTACGGCGACGCCTCGCTGCTGCACCGGGCCCCGCTCGCCAGCGTTCGCTGACTCGCTCCATCTCGGCCCGATGTGGGGCGCGCGGCGAACGGTTCGGCTATAACGCCGCGCCGCGATGATCTTCGACCTGCCAACGCCCGGCTTCAGCTACGAGCTGCTCGCGACGCTCGGGCATGCCCGCGCCGGGATCTTGCACACGCCGCGCGGCGACATCGCGACGCCGGTGTTCATGCCGGTCGGCACGGCCGGCACCGTCAAGGGCATGACCGCCGACGAGCTGCGCGCGCCGCCGATCGACGCACGCATCATCCTCGGCAACACCTATCACCTATACCTTCGGCCAGGTCTCGAGGTGATGAACCTCGTCGGTGGGCTGCACAAGTTCGCCGCGTGGGATCGTCCCATCCTCACGGACTCCGGCGGCTTTCAGGTGTTCTCGCTCGCCGCGATCAACGAGATCGATGACGACGGTGTGACGTTCCGTTCGCACATCGACGGATCGAAACACCGCTTGACGCCGGAGGTGTCGATGCACATCCAGAGCGTGCTCGGCTCGGACATCGCCATGGTCTTCGATCAATGCCCACCCGGGGACGCGCGCTGTGGAGACGACGTCCAGGAGCTGGCAATGGCGAGGACGACGGCGTGGGCGAAGCGGTGCCGGACGACGCCCCGACCGGACGGGCAGGCCGTGTTCGGGATCGTGCAGGGCGGCATCGACAGCGCGCGCCGCAAGCGTCACGCGGCGGAGATCACGAAGCTCGACTTCGATGGCCACGCACTCGGCGGCCTCGCGGTCGGCGAGAACATCGAGGACACGTATCGCGTGCTCGACGAGGTCGCGCACACACTCCCCACAGACCGCCCGCGCTACCTGATGGGCGTCGGCACGCCCGCCGATCTCGAGCGCGGTATCCAGGCCGGCATCGACATGTTCGACTGCGTGATGCCGACCCGCAACGCACGCAACGGCTACCTGTTCGCGAGCACCGGCAGGGTCAACATCCCGAACGCCGCGAACCGGACCGACCTCGGGCCGATCGATCCCGAGTGTCCGTGCTCGACCTGTCGCACGCACTCCCGCGCGTACCTGCGACATCTTTACCAGGCGAAAGAGATCCTCTATGCGCGCCTCGCAACCCTGCACAACCTCACGTTCTACGCACGCCACGTGAGCCGGCTGCGCGACCGCATCCTGGCTGAGGGCACCCGTGCTTGACCCCCTCTTTTCTAAGTGCTACGAACCGCAAGTTTTTCAGACGTCTAGAGACGTTTGAACCAGTGTGGAAGGACGCCCCAAATGGCAGCGATGCAACCGATCGTGATGATGCTCGTGATGTTCGGAATCTTCTATTTCATCCTGATCCGCCCCCAGGTCAGGAAGCAGAAGGAACATCAGGCAACCCTGGCGAAGCTAACCAAGGGCGATGAGGTCATCACCCGAGGCGGCGTGATCGGCAAGATCACCGGCATCTCGGATGACGGCATCCTCGTCCTCGAGCTCCAGGAGAAGGTCCGCGTGCGCGTTCCGCGCGCGTACGTCGAGGGCAAGTGGGAGGGTAAGGTTTCCGAGTCGGCGTCGAAGGCCGCGTAGCACCGCGCCCCCGCGCACCGTCATTCGTTTCCGGCCGTTTTCCTGTTTTCCAGGGTTTTCTGGCTTTCGAGGTCATTCATGGACCGTAGTCTCAAGTGGAGGACGATCATCCTGCTGGTGATCACCCTCGGATGCGTGGGGATCCTCACGCCGAACTTCGTCGAGAAGGATCAGCTGCCCAGCTGGTTTCCCTTCAAAGACACGCGGCTGAGCATGGGCCTCGACCTCCAGGGCGGGACGCACATCGTCTACAGCATCGACCTCGACAAGGCCGTCGACGACCGCTCGTCCGAGATCAAGCGTGACCTCGAGAGCCGGTTCGCCGACGACGCGACGATGAAGCAGAAGCCCGTCGTCAAGACGCCGCCCACGCCGATCGGCGCGGTCACGGTGATCATGCCCGACGCCGCGAGCCGCGGCGCGATCGAGGGTCAGGTCAAGTCCGACTACGGCGAGACCGTCGAGACCCGGGACTGCCCGGCCGCGGACGGTCCGAACGCCTATTGCTTCCGGGTGTCCTCGGGCTACGCCGATGGCATCAAGAAGGCCGCGCTGTCGAACGCGGTGAACACGATCCGCGAGCGCATCGACGAGAAGGGCATCGCGGAGCCCAGCGTCGTCCAGAAGGGTGACGAGATCATCGTCGAGCTGCCCGGTCTCGACGAGGAGAAGAAGCAGCAGACCCGCGACATCATCGCCCGCACCGCGAAGCTCGAGTTCAAGGTCGTCGACGACGGGTCGGCGTTCATGAACAAGCTCTACGCGCACGTCGGCAGCGAGGGCAAGGAAGGCAAGCCGACCGAGGCCCGCGCGATCCGCGACGACATCTACGCCGAGATCGACCAGTGGCGGCCCGACGATGGTGGCACCCTGCACACCGACTACTTCCTGATCGCGCGTGACCGCCGCGAGTCGTTGACGATCGAGGATGCCAAGAAGATCGACTGCGTGAACCGCGCCGGCCGCCCGAACGATCCGGACGTCAAGGTCGAGGCCGGCCGCGTGATGTGCAACGTCAACGGCCGCCAGGTGATCGCGCGGTACCTCGAGGATCTCGCGAAGACCGATCCGAGCTTCCAGGTCCCCGACGATCGCCAGATCGCCTACGAGCTCGTCGAGCCCCAGGAGGACGCGACCGACAAGCGCCCGTTCTGGCGGACCTACTACCTCGATCGCGCGGTCCGGCTGACCGGCACGTCGATCTCCGACGCGACCGGCAACTACGACCCGAACACGAACCGCCCGATCGTGCTCCTCGACTTCAACCGCTACGGTGGTCGCGTGTTCGGTGACCTCACCGCCGAGATCGCGGGCAAGAAGCTCGCGACGATCCTCGACGACAAGGTCAAGAGCGCGCCGATCATCAACGGCGCCATCCGCGGTGGTCGCGCGTCGATCACGATGGGCGGCGGCAACCCGCAGCGTCAGGAAGCCGAGCGTGACGAGCTCGTCAACGTGCTCAAGACGGGCTCGCTGCCCGCACCGCTCAAGGAAGAGTCGGTCTCCGACGTCGGCCCGACGCTCGGCCGTGACGCGGTCGAGAAGACCAAGTTCTCGTTCGCCCTCGGCTGCGTGCTCGTCATCCTGATCATGATCGGCATCTACAAGTGGTCCGGTGTGATCGCGGTCGTGATGGTCATGTTCTTCGTGACGATCACGATGTCGATCATGGCGCTGTTCGGGGCGACGCTGACGTTGCCCGGAATCGCCGCGATCGTGCTGTCGGTCGGCATGACCGTCGACGGCAACATCCTGATCTTCGAACGCATCCGCGACGAATTGTTACTCGGCAAGAGCGTGCGCGGTGCCGTCGATCTCGGCTTCGCGCGCGCCTTCTCGGCCATCCTCGATGGTCAGCTCACGACCGCCGCCGCTGGCTGGGTCCTCTTGCAGTACGGCTCGGGTCCGATCAAGGGCTTCGCCGTGATGCTGCTGGTCGGCGTGTTCACCACCCTCTTCACCAACATCTGGATCAGCCGGATCTTCTTCGATTGGTACATCGCGAAGAAGAAGAGCCAGTTGTCCACGATCTCGATCTGAGGCGGTCATGAGCGAACACAAGTTCCGATACCTGCTGCCCCCCGGCAACAACTTCAACTTCGTCTCGAAGTTCCGCCCCATGATGATCATCTCGATCATCCTGATGCTCGGCTGCGTCGCCGCCTTGTTCGTGAACAAGGAAGTCCGCGGCAGCTACATGAACTGGACGATCGACTTCAAGGGCGGGACCGAGATCATCCTCGCGTTCAAGGACAAGACGTCCGGCGCGTATACCCGCGTCGACACCGGCAAGGTTCGCGAGGCGGTCGCGAAGTCCGGCGAGGATGGCTTCGACGTCTCCGACATCTCGTGGACGGCGAGCGACGCGGCCGGTAACGACGTCAAGGTCGAGGGCACCGTGATCCGCTCGCCGCGGTTCTCGGCGCTCACGAGCGCGGACGCGCAGAAGGCGAGCGCGGCGTTCCTCGAGGCGTTCAAGGATCGCGACGTCCAGAAGGCGACGTGGTCGGGAGACCGGCTCAGCGTCCGCTCGAAGAAGCACATCACCCACGCCGAGGCCAAGCAGGTCCTCGCCGCGCAGAAGCTCGAGCTCAAGGACTGGACCGATCAGGAGCTCGATCAGTACGCGCACGCGGATGAGGGCACCGGCGAGTTCAACCAGTGGTACGCCGTCTACGGCATCGATCGTCAGTACGAGACGCTGCTCGAGCAGGCGTTCCCGAACGTCGACGTCAACGTCGCGCAGAGCTACGGCGTCGGCGCGAAGGCCGGCAGCAAGCTGCGCAACGACGCGGTCAAGTCGATCGTCTACGCGATCTTCCTGATCATGCTGTACCTCGCGTTCCGGTTCGACGTCCGCTACGCGCCGGGCGCGGCGTTCGCGACGATCCACGACGCGGTCATGGTGATCGGCGTGTTCGCGGTCACCTGGACGGAGGTGTCGCTGACCTCGGTCGCCGGTCTGCTCACGGTCATGGGGTTCTCGGTGAACGACACCGTGGTCGTGTTCGACCGCATCCGCGAGAACCAGTCGAAGCTCAAGGACAAGTCGCTCGACCGGATCGTCAACATCTCGCTCAACGAGATGCTGGTGCGGTCGATCCTGACGTCGGTGACCGTGTTCGCGACGACGCTGATCATGAACATCTTCGGCACGGGCCTCGTGCAGAACTTCGCGTTCGCGATGAACGTGGGCGTGATCGTCGGCGTGTTCTCGTCGATCTACCTCGCGGTTCCGTGGTTCCTGTGGATCTCGAAGAAGTGGTACTCGGGACCGCCGTCGGCGCGCCGGCGTGCCGCGATGGCCGCTGCATCGCCGCAGGCTGCGGCGGGCTCGGTCGACGCGCCTCCCGAGGAGTAAGCGCGCCGCTCGCGTCGTTCCGTACCTGAGCTCGCGATCCCGGGATCACTCGGGATCACTCGGGATTTGTCAGACCCGCGCCATAGGTTGCGCGGGTGCACTACCGGCTCCGCACCGTCGACGAGCAGATCGTGGGTTGCCTGGCGACCGCGCTGCGCGTCCGTCCCGCGACCGCTCGCTGCCTCGCCGTTCGCGGCGTCAGTGACCCGCGCGATGCGCAGGGCTTCATCGACCCCAGGCTCGCGGCGCTCCGGCCACCAACCGGGCTCGCGGGCCTCGCGCGCGCGGTCGAGCGGATCGCCGATGCCGTGCAGCACGGCGAGCGGATCGGCGTGTTCGGCGACTACGACGTCGACGGCGTGACCACGGCCGCGCTGCTGACGTCGTTCCTGCGCGCCTCGGGCGCCACCGTCGAGGTCGCCGTCGCGCGCCGCGATGCCGGCTATGGCTTCACGCCGGGCGCCGCCGAGGAGCTGGTCGCGCGGGGCTGTCAGCTGATCATCACCGGAGATTGCGGCACGAGCGACCTCGCATCGATCGCGGTCGCCGCCGCGCTAGGCGTCCCGGTGATCGTGGTCGACCACCACACCGTCCCGTCCGCCGACACCCCGCACCCCGCGCTCGCCCTCGTCAACCCGCACCGCGCCGACTCGACGTTTCCGTTCCGCGGCATGGCGTCGGTCGGCCTCGCGTTCTACGTCGCCGCCGCGGTTCGCACCGAGCTCCGCGATCGCGGCCACTTCCGGAACCGCCGCGAGCCCGACGTCCGCGAGTTGCTCGACCTGGTCGCGCTCGGCACCGTCGCCGATCTGGTCCCGCTGACCGCGGAGAACCGCATCCTCACCGCGCTCGGGCTGCGTCGCCTCCAGCGCTCCGAGCCCGGCGGCATCCGGCCCGGCATCGCGGCACTGCTCGCCGCGGCGGGCGTCGATCCCGAGCGCGAGGTTGATGCGCGGACGATCGCGTGGAAGCTCGCGCCGCGGATCAACGCCCCCGGCCGACTTGGCGCCGCGGAGCCATCGCTCGCGCTGCTGCTTGCCGATAGCGCGACGGCCGCCGCGCGTGCGCAGGTACTCGAGGCCGCGAATGCCGAGCGCCGCACGATCCAGGATCGGGTGATGACCGAGGCGCTCGATCAGCTCGACGCACGCTCGATCGACACGAGCGGCGCGGCGATCGTGGTCGCGGGCGTCGGCTGGTCGTCCGGTGTCGTCGGGATCGTCGCGGCGAAGCTCGTCGACAAGTACCAGCGGCCGGCGTTCGTGATCGGGATCGATCCCGAGACCGGCCTCGGCCGTGGCTCGGCGCGGACGTCCGGCGGCGTCGACCTCTACCGCGCGCTTGCCGATGCCTGGCGCGACTGCAGCGCCGGCGCGACGCCGGAGTGGCGATTCGGCGGTCACGCCGCCGCGGCCGGCTTCACGATCGGTCGCGATGCGATCGCCGGCCTCGCCGACGCGCTCGGCTCGTCG
>JACCTC010000354.1 GCA_013812655.1 Deltaproteobacteria bacterium
CGACGAGCCACGACGGCGCGCTGCGTGCGGGTGTGGCATCGAGCGCGGCGAGCTGATCGCAGCGCGTGGCGTGATCGGCGAAGTACGTGTCGCGCGCGCGCTGCGCGTCGCGGCCATATAGCGTGGCGACATCCGGATGCTCGACCGCATCCTCGAGCCGCGCATCACAGCCGTATGGCGTGACGTTCGAGAACACCGCGATGCGATCGGTGATCGCGTGATCGAGCGCGCGCGCCGATGATCCTCCGCTCTCGTCGAGTACCGCCACGGCGGTACCGAGCAGGGCGTCGAGGAGCTGTGACATGTGCCAGAGGTACGACTCCGGCGGGCGATCGGATCATCGCCGTGGTCGGTCGGTCAGCTCACGGCGCGACGGCGGCCAGCGTCAGGCCGAGTCCAGCGCCGACGGCGAGCACCGAGAGTGCCCACACCGCGAACCGCACGACGCGGCGCGACCCCGGCGGCGTCACGACCGCGGGCTCCGCGGGCGCGAGCATCGAGGGTGACGTGACCGGATCGAGCGGCGGCGCCAGCGGCGATGGCGGAGGGACCGGCTCGATCGTCGCGCGCATGCCCGGCGGGGTCGGCACCGCCCCGACGCGGCTGCCCTCGACATCGAACCGGAACGGCGTCGGCTCGCGAAATCGCGCCCGATACGGATCGGTCTTCGGCGACTGCGGCCGAAACGCGTACGGCGCGCGCAAGGGCTCGTGCGCGAGCTGGAGGTGCGCGGCCGCCGCGCGCGGAAGTGGCGACGGAACCGGCGAGGGAACCGCCACGGGCCGCGGCGTCGAGATCGGCGGGATCGCGTCGATCCACGTGGCGTCCTCGGCGAGCTCGTCGACCTCGGTGAGCTCGTCGACCTCGGCGGACCACGAGCCGCGCGCGAGCGGTGCGAGCTCGAGCACGTGGTCGATCGCGGCGATCAGCGCGCCGACGCTCGCAAACCGATTCGCGGGATCGCGCTGCAGACAGCGCAGCACGAGCTCGTCGACCTCGGGAGCGAGGCCGCTGCAGCCGAACCGTGATGATGGCGGCCGCACCGGCTGCGTCATCAGCGCGGTGATCAGGCTGGTCGGCCCGGTCGCGTCGGAGAACGGCCGCTCGCCGGTCAGCATCTCGTAGGCGACGAGGCCAAGCGCGTAGATGTCCGTGCGGCCATCGCAGGTGCCGCCGATCATCTGCTCGGGAGCCATGTACTCGAGCGTGCCGATCGCCTGACCGACACGCGTCAACTCGGTGCCGTCGTCGATCGTGCTGCCCTGCATCAGCTTCGCGATGCCGAAGTCGAGCACCTTCACGAAGTCGTCATCCTCGAGGTGGATGTTCGCGGGCTTGAGATCGCGGTGGACGATGCCGAGTGCGTGAGCCTCGCCGAGTGCTTGACACACTGCCTTCACGATCGTGAGGACGCGCTGCCACGGCAGCGGCCCGCTCGCGAGAAATCGGTCGTGCAGGCTCTCGCCGCGCAGCAGCTCCATCGCGATGTACAGCGTGCCGTCCTTGGTCTCGCCGACCTCGTACGTCGTCACGGTGTGCGGATGGCGCAGGCTCTCGAGCATCGCGCCCTCTCGACGAAACCGCGCGGCGAGGCTCGGATCGTTCGCGAGATCATCGTGCAGTACCTTGAGCGCGACCTCGTGACCGGTCGACAGCGCGGTCGCCCGGTAGATCGCACCGAACCCGCCCTCGGCGAGCTTCGCGTCGACGCGATAGCGCGTCCGCCCGGGGTCACCGAGCTGCGTGCCGACGAGCGTCACCCGCCGTACGCGCGCGCGCCTGCCGCACGCACCACAGAACGTGGCATCGAGCTCGAGGTCCGCGCTGCAGCAAGGGCACGTGGTCATCGCCGTACCTCGTTTGAACCTTCGCATCGCGCCAGGTATTCGCGGTTCCGTGACGGCGATGGCTGAAGATGTCGGCATGATTCGATCGTCCTGTCGTGAGGACCGATGCCGTGCCGGAGCGGCACGGTGCGACGGGCTGCGGCGTCTTCGATGACGCTGCGAGCTCCGCGGGCGCGGCATGTACGAGACCGTCCGCGTGTCGGATCGTAGCCGCCGGTCAACCCACCGCAGGCCCTCATCTTTGTCGTCGTCTCCTACGGCTTTACAGGCCGATGGAGCTTCAAACGCACGGCGGTGCCCCCCGATCTGCGGGTGGTTCCAGCAGCCCTACAAGCCCGTGCAAGCCCTACAGCAGCCCGTACAGCGGCACGCTCCACGCGACGCCGAGCACGATCGAGCACACACCTGCACCCAGCATCAGCATGCGCTGCGCACGTCCGGGCACGGCATGCAGTGACGCGCTCGCGATCGCCGAGGCCGCGGCCATCCCACCAATCGAGCCGATGCCGAAGCAGCTGATGTAGGCGAGCCGCTCGCCCGACGAGGCGAGCTGCGCGAACACGACCGCGGTCAGCGCACCGCTCCCAGCCAGGCCGTGCACGAGCCCGACCGCGAGCGGACGCCACGCGAGCGTCTTCTTGCCGACGTGAACGTGCGCGAGCGGGCCAGCGTGAACGTGCCGCCGCGCGCCGTGACCGTGATCGCGGATCGGTCCGTGACGGCCCTCACCCCATGCGCGCGCGATCCCGCGAACACCGAGCACGACGAGGACGCCCGCGACCGCGAGCTCGAACGCCGCGGCGAGCCGAACCGGCAGCGCCTCGCCTGCGATCAGCAACACGATGCCGACGAGGACGAGCGCGAGCGTGTGACCGACGCCCCAGATCGCACCGACCATCGCGCCGCGTCGTGCATCGCGGCTGTCGCCGACGAGCGTCGCCATCGCGGTCAGGTGATCGGGCTCGAATGCGTGACGCAGGCCCACGAGCAATCCGAGCAGCACGCCAGCGATCGACGACATCGCCGGGCACGCTATCACGCGGCTACGTCTGGAGCGTGTAGAGGGCGACCGCGAGTGCCGCCAGGATCGCGAGCACCACGACCCACACGATCCGGCCGACCACGGCGTCACGATTCCGATCGTAGATCTTGGGCGCCGGCGTCGGCGGAAACGGTTGCGCCGGCAAGAACGGCGTCGGCGCGAACAGCTGACTCGCCGGCATCGCCTGGCTCCGCTCGGGCTTCGCGATCGCGGGCGCGACCGGCGATGCCTGCGGCAGCGCGGCCAGGCCATCCGTCAGCGGCGAGGTGTTCGCGTGATGCTGCCAGGTCGGAGATGGCTGCGAGGCGCGCGGGTTGATCGGCGGTGGCCGCACCGGCGCGACGATCGGCGGCGGGTTCACGGACACGCGCGGGCCTGGCGGTGGCGGCAACCGAGGCTGCGGCGGTGGCTGCACGACGCGGCGCGGTGGTGGAGTCGAGTCGCGTCGAGTGCGCCGTGCGGGAGGCGCGGGCTGAGTGGGCGACGCAGCCGGAGCGGGCAGCGTGAGCGGCGTAGGCCGCGCGGGCGGTGCAGGTGGCGACGACGACGCGATCGTTGCCGACCGCTGCGGCCGTGCTCTTGGCGGCAGGTAGCGCTCCGCCGCGATCATCGTGGCTTCCTCGTCGACGATGATCGGCCGGATGCTGGCGCTGACATCGATCTGCCGCGTCTCGCTGTCGCCGGGCACATCGCCGAGAATCGCGTCGAGCGCGGCCGCGAGCTCGTGCACGCTGGCGAACCGATCCTGCGGCTCGCGTGCGAGGCATCGGATCACCAGCTCGTCCAGGCCCGGCGGCACCGGGACCCGTGATGACAGCCGTGGCGGCGTCTGGGTCAAGAGCGCGGCGAGCATGCTCGTCGGCGTCACCGAATCCGCGAACGGCCGGCGCCCGGCGATCATCTCGAAGATGACGATGCCGAGCGTGAACAGGTCGCAGCGCCCATCGGCCGCGGCGCCGAGGATCTGCTCGGGCGCCATGTAATCGATCGTGCCGACCATCTGGCCGGCATTCGTCAGGTCCGCGCCATCATCGAGGCTGACGCCGCGCCGGATCTTGGCGATGCCGAAGTCGAGCACCTTGACGTCCTCGAGGTCGCCGCGTCGCACGAGCTGGATGTTCGCGGGCTTGAGATCGCGATGAATGATGCCGAGCTCGTGGGCCTCGGCGAGCGACTCGCACACCGACCGTGCGATCCCGAGGGCCTCGCGCCAGCCGAGCTGACCACGTTCCCGCAGCCGCTCCTGGAGGCTGACGCCACGCAGCAGCTCCATCACGATGTAGAGCACGCCGTCCGGCGTCTCGCCGAACTCGTAGGTCGTCACCGTGGCCGGCGCACGCAGCTGCGAGAGTGTCGTGCCCTCGCGCCGGAACCGCGCGATCACGTTCGGATCGGCAGCGAGCGACGTGTGCAGCACCTTGATCGCGACGTCATGGCCGGACGCGACGTACTGCGCGCGGTAGATCGCACCGAACCCACCGGCGGCGATCTTCTCGACGATGCGAAACCGTCCGCTGAAGAGCTGACCGACCAGCGGGTCGATGCGCTCGACGACGGTCCGCTCCTCTTGGTCCTTGCGCATGACGTGCCGACGCTTGCCCGGCAATTCTACCAGGGCGACTGCACGAGACGATCTTTTCCACGGGAGCGGCCGCCCGATCAGCGACAGGACGCGAGGCCGTCGGGGATGTTCACGCGAAACTTCGCAGGGTCGAGCGCCGGGTTGACGACGCGCTCCTTCCACTCGACGAGCAGGTCGGCTTGCTGCGCAGGCGACTTGAAGCGCGTCTTGGCAGGCAGCCGGTGCGTCCCGCCGGCCTCGTCCTTGACCGCCTCGAAGTCGGTGTTCTCGACCGACCACACGACCTTGCCATCGGGACCGACGAGCTCGCTCGACACGATGTCGGAGCGGCCCTCGCGCGCGTCGATCACGATGTTCTGGGTGCCCTCGGGCGACTCGAGCTTCAGCCGCTCGTAGCCCTTGGTCGCGTCCCACGTCACGGTGCCCTTCGGCTGACCGAGCACCGGAACCGTACCGAGCGCGAGGTGCAGCACGTCTTCGGGCTCGAGCTCGACGCGCAGCAGCGTCGCGATCGATTGCTTGTTGCATGGCCCGGTGAGCTGGCAGTTGTTCTGCATGTCGACGAGCGCGAAGTTCGCGCCGTCGCACGCCATATCCGCCAGCACGTCCTGCTGCGGCGAGATCGCGTTGAACCGGACCTGCCGCTGCGACGTCCCCATCACGTAGACGGTGCCCTTCACGCGCTGCTTGCCGAGCCAGTAGTCCATCACGCTCTCGGCGCGGAACGCCTTGCGGGATTCGCGTGTCTTGACGAGCTGCGCGACGAGATCCTCCGCGGTCGGCATGTTCGATGGCTGCTTGTACGCGCCTCCCTTGCCGGGGCAGCCGCACGCGAGCACGGCCGTGGTCAGAACCGACACGATCGAAGCGAGTCTCATGCGCGCTTGATACCAGACACGCGGGACCGGATGTTCCCCGGCGTGTCGCGAGGCGTGATCGACACGGCGCCGGATGGCAAACCGGACGCTACTTCAGCAGCGCCATGAGGAACGCGAGCTGATCGGTCACGCGCTCGACCTGCTGCCGCACCATGTCCGCACCGCCATGGCCCGCGTTGCGCTCGATCCGCAGCAGCACCGGAGCATCGCTCGTGGTGTGCGCCTGGATCGCCGCGGCGAACTTGCGGGCATGCGCGGGATCGACGCGATCGTCGTGATCTGCGGTGTCCATCAGCAGCGCGGGGTACTTCGTCGGTCCGGAATCGACGGCGCGGCGATACGGCGAGTACGCGTGGAGCGCCTTGAACTGCGCGGGATCGTCGGCGGAGCCATACTCCGGCACCCACGTCTTGCCCGAGCCCGAGAGGTGGAACCGCAGCATGTCGAGCAGCGGGACCGCGCAGATCACCGCGCGGAACAGGTCCGGGCGCTGCGTCATCGCCGCACCGACGAGGAGCCCGCCGTTCGAGCCACCGGAGATCGCGAGGTGCGCGCTCGACGTCCAGCCCTCCTTCACGAGGTACTCGGCGGACGCGATGAAGTCATCGAACACGTTCTGCTTGTTCAGCAGCATGCCGGCGCGATGCCAGTCCTCACCGTACTCGCCGCCACCGCGCAGGTTCGGGATCGCGTAGACGCCGCCCTGCTCGAGCCACACCGCACGCGACGACGCGAACGCCGGCGTCATGTTCACGTTGAAGCCGCCGTAGCCGTAGAGGATCGTCGGGTTCTTGCCGTCCCGCTTCGCGGTCTTCGGGCGGATGATGAACATCGAGATCTTGGTGCCGTCCTTCGACGGAAAGAACACCTGCTCGGTCACCAGCGCGGAGGTATCGACGGGCAGCTTGATGCGCGCCCACTCGGTCACCGTGCCGGTCTTGATCGAGGTCTTGTAGATCACCTGCGGCTCGGTGAACGACGTGTACGAGAAGTAGCCGGTGTCCTCGTCGGGGTTCCCGCTGATCCCGCCGGAGGTTCCGAGTGGCGGCAGCTCGACCTTGCGCACGAGCTTGCCGTCGAGATCGTGAACCTCGACCTCGGTGGCGGCGTTGCGCAGGTACGTCAGGATCAGCCGCTCGCCGACGATGTTCGTGCTCTCGAGCGTCGCGTCGCTCTGCGGCACGATCTCCTGCCACGCGGCGCGCTGTGGCTTCCTGGGGTCGACCTTGTACACGCGATAGCGCGGCGCGCCGTCGTTGGTCGTGATGTAGAACCGATCGCGCCACACCGTGACGTCGAAGTTCGCGTCGACCTTCTCGACGAGCGGCGTCCAGGCCGCCGCCTTCTTGTCGTTCCTCCGGCGCATGTCCTTGACGTAGATGTCCGACGAGTTCCAGCCGTGCTGGATCGTCGCGAGCAACCAGTGGCCATCGCGCGAGATGCCACCGCCCAGAAACGTCTGCGGATTCCCGGTCGCTTCGTGAACGATCGGATCCCGTGCCGGATCGGTGCCGAGCACGTGGTAGCGCAGCTCGGCGTAACCCGGACGCTCCGCGATCGTCACCTTGCCCCCGACAGGCGGTACCCACGTGTAATAGAAGCTCTTGCTGTCCGGCGTCCACGACGCACCGGAGTACTTCGTGCCCTCGATCTGATCGGCGAGATCCTTGCCCGTCGCGACGTCGCGCACGTGCGTCACGGTCTCGTCGGAGTTGTTCAGCTTCTTCGCGTATGCGACGTACTTGCCGTCGTGGCTCGGCCACCAGCCGCCAAGCCCGACGCTGCCATCGCTGCTCCACGTGTTCGGATCGAACAGCACCTGCTCGGCGCCGGTCTCGCCCTGCTTCCAGTAGACGATCGTCTTCTCCTTGTCCGCGTGCTTGCGCGTGTAGAAGAACCGCCCCTTGCGATGGGCAGGCGCGCTGATCGCGTCGTAGTAGAAGAGCTTCTTCAGCCGCTCCGCGAGCTCGGCGCGACCCGGCAGCTTCGCGAGCTCCGCGCGCGCGTACTGGTCCTGGGCCTCCATCCACGCCTGCACCTCGTCGCTCTTCTCGTCCTCGAGCCAGCGATAGGGATCGGCGACCTTGATGGCGTGCACGGTGTCGACGATCGCGTCGGTGCGAGTCGCCGGCCACGGCCGCGCCGGCGGGGACTTCTCGGGGGCGTGCGTCACATCAGCCTTCGCGGGGGGGAGAGGAGGGTCGACGGGCAGCAACGGTCTCGTCGTCGAGCCTCCGCTGCACGCGGCAAGGGTCGCTACCAGCAGCAACACGCGCATGCGCGTGTACTACCACGCAGTGTCGGAGGCGCGAAGCGAGCCGGCGAAGGGGTCAAATGGAGCGCGCCGAATAAGGCGAAGATCGGGGCATGCCCGCGTTGTGACAGCCCGGAAACGGCCCCGTCACGTTGTGGCGTCCGCGGTCGCGCGGCGCTCGGGGGATGCGTAGGTTGGGGGCATGGCCAATCCGATCCCGCACAACTGGGATGTCCCGAAGGTCTTTCGCGATCGGTTCGGCGCGCGCGCCGGTCGCCAGCGCGTCATGGCCGTCGACGGTCACGTGCTGATCGTCCTCCACGACGTGCCTGATCCGAACGTGCCCGATCACCGCGAGGCGCGGCTCCACTGGCGCAAGCCCGATGGCACGTGGAGGTCGAGTGGCTCCGGGGCCACCACGATCGCGGCGCTGCGCGCCCACGTCGAGGACTATGTCGTCGCGATCGACGCCCTCGAGGAGAAGACCAAGAAGGCGGCGCGCGCGAAGGACTGGTTCGAGATCATGCACGGCGCGGCGCCGTTGCTCCGTGCAGTGCGCGGCCAGAGCGCGACACTCCAGGAAGCTCGCGACCTCGTGAAGCAGGACCGCGAGCTGATCGCAATCCGCGACACCGCGCAGGAGAACGAGCGCGCGATCGAGCTGATCCACGGCCATGCTCGCGCAGGCCTCGACTACTCGATCGCAGCCAGCTCCGAGGAGAGCGCACGCAGCTCGCACCACGTCGTCGAGTCGCAGCACCGGCTCAACCTGATCGCCGCGACGTTCCTGCCGATCTCCGCGCTCGGTGCGCTGCTCGGCATGAACCTCCACCACGGCCTCGAGGACTGGAACGCGCCGTGGGCGTTCTGGGCCGTCGCCGGTGGCGCGTTCCTGCTCGGCTTCGTGATTCGCGCGACGCTGCCGAAGGCGAAGCCCGAAGCGGCGTGATGGGCGCACCAACCAACGCCAAGACAATGTCCTCTGGACAATGCGAGTTGTGGCCTGGTCCGGGCCGGAGGGTTGGAACGCCATGACGCCAAGACGCCAAGGTTTTTTTCGAGATTCGACTGCACGTGCTCACCCAGGTTCCCGGTTGCACATGCACACAGCACACGGTTGCTGTCGCCCGCCGGACAGGCTCGACACAATCCGGGAACCGTCCCGCGCCGCGAGCGATAAAACCCAACCTTGGCGTCATGGCGTCTTGGCGTTCCATCCTTTCTGGAACACGTGCCGCTCGAGTTGATCGACGTAGCGACGCCAGCCGAAACCAACCTTGGCGGTGACGGGCTTCGGTTTCCGCCGAGTGGAGGCTCAGTGCACGCTGCCGTACTGCGGCAGGTCGACACGCCATCGCCCATCGATCTTCACCAGCTGCATGCGCGCGCGACCCGACGGCGACACGACCTCGACGACCGCGCGATCGTTGCGCTCCTCGAGGACGGTGATGTCAGTCGGTGCCGCGACGCCGTCCGAGCTACCGATCGAGACCAGATCCTTCGCGGTGTAGCGGATCGCGGCGCCCACGAGATCGGTCGCGCGTCGCGCCTCGACCTCGAGCCGTTGCTGGGTCGCGGGCGTGAGCATCTCGAACACGGTGTCGCGATCGCCGGTCTTCGCCGCCTGCAGCACACCGCGCACCGCCGCTTCCGGACCAGGTTGCGAGACCCGACAGCTGCGACCCGCGACGGCAGCCGCGAGTGCCATCGCGGCGAGCGCACTCGCAACCGCCGCGATCGTCGACCGCCGTGAGGTCAGCGCAAGTGCCATCGCCGACCCACGGTCCTGGTCTTGCAGCCTGTCCCGATACAGAACGCCGGTGACTGGCTCTGCTGCTCGACCGTTTTCATCGGCTTTCTGTGTACTTGTGACGTTCGAAACCGTCAACTAGACTGTGAATCACCTGGGTGGCTACACAGTCGAAGACTTGTCGATCACCCTTCGATATCAGGAGGAAGTCATGCGGATGCAACACCTTGCGAAGTTTCTCGGCGTCGTAGGCCTCTGCCTTGCCACGCAAGCGTGTGTCGTCCGCGAGACGCAGCCTGTGAACAGCGGTTACGGGTACGGATACAACCAGGGCTACGCCTCTGCGGGTGTCTCCGTCGGCCAACCCTCTCCCTACTACGTCTCCAGCATGCCGCCGGAGCCGCTCTACGAGCAGATGAGCGTGTCGCCCGGTTACGGCAACGTCTGGATCGACGGCTACTGGCACTGGAACGGCTACGAGTGGGTGTGGGTCGGCGGTCGCTGGGAGCGCGAGCAGTCGGGCTACGTCTACGTCCAGCCGTACTACGACTACTCGAACAACTCGTACGTCTATACGCCCGGCTACTGGGTCCCGCGCGATCGCGCGCCGCGTGGCTGGCAGGTTCGCGATCATCGCGATGGTCGACCGACCGTTGTCGTGCCGCCGTCGGGTGGCGGTGGCTATCGCCCGCCCGTTCGCCCCGGCGATCGTGGTGGCGTCGCCCAGCCGCCGCCGCGTGGTGATGGTGGCGGTTACCTCCCACCGCCGCGTGGTGGCGACGCGCGTCCGCCCGTCGGTGGTGGCGGCTATGTCCCGCCGCCGCGTGATGGCGGTGGCTATGTCCCGCCGCCGCGTGGCGATCATCGTCCGCCCGTCGGTGGTGGTGGCGTCTATCAGCCGCCCCGCGATCAGCCGCAGCCGCCGCCCGTCGTCGGTCCGCGTCATCCCGGTGGTGGCTCGCACACGCCTCCCACGGGTGGTGGCTACCAGCCGCCCCGCGATCAGCCGCAGCCGCCGCCCGTCGTCGGTCCGCGTCATCCCGGCGGTGGCTCGCACACGCCTCCCACGGGTGGTGGTTACCAGCCTCCGCGCGATCAGCCGCAGCCGCCGCGCACTCAGCCAGACCTCCATCGTGGTCCCAATGACGTGCGCGATCGTCCGGCATCCCCGCAGCGGCCGCCGTCGCCGCCTCCGGTCTATGGCAACGATCGTCCCTCGGGACCGCCGTCGCGAGGACCGATCAGCACGCCGCAGCCGAACCGTCCGTCGGCGCCGCCGCCGGCCGCATCGCCGCCACCCGCACGGACCGCCCCGCCGCCACCCGCACAGACCGCACCGCCGCCAGCTCGTACAGCTCCTCCGCCGGCGTCGAACCAGCCGCCGCCGCGCGCCGGGAGTGACGACACGCGCGCACCGGGTCGTCTGCGCGGCCGGTAATTTTCACACCACAGCCGTGAACGACGGGCGTCGATCCATGTACCTGGTCGACGCCCGTTTGGCGTTTCGAGGACGTTCCGGCCCTACTCGACGCGGAGCGCGCGCTCGAACTCTTCGGGGTTCGACGACGCGTAGATCGCCGTCTCCATCGAGATGAGGCCGCTGTTCACGAGCTCGATCAGGTGCTGATCGAAGAGCTGCATGGAGTAGAGATCGCGACCCTTGCGGATCAGCTCGGGGACGTCGCCGAGCCGGCCGGCGCGCACGCACTCGCGGATCGTGCGAGTCACCCGAAGGATCTCGACGGCCGGGATGCGGCGCCGACCATCCTTGCTGGCGAGCAGGCGCAGCGAGACGATCGCCTGGAGGCAGTCGCCGAGCCGGTCGCGGATGACGTCCTGGGCGTCGGTCTCGAATAGCCCGACGTAACGCTGGATCGTGGCAACCGAATCGGGCGTGTGGATCGCGGAGAGCACGAGGTGCCCGGTCTCCGCGGCCTTGAGTGCGGTGGCGGCGGTCTCGCGATCGCGAATCTCGCCGACCAGGATCACGTCGGGGTCCTGACGCATCGCCGCGGTCATCGCGTCGCGGAAGCTCTCGGTATCCGCGCCGACCTCGCGCTGGATGATCATGCACTTCTGCGGCTCGTGGATGAACTCGATCGGATCTTCGATCGTGACGATATGCGCGTGTCGGGTCTCGTTGATGTACCGCAGCATCGCGGCCATCGTGGTGGTCTTGCCGTTGCCGGTCGCGCCGGTGATCAGCACGAGGCCACGACGGGCATCGGCGATCTCCGAGAGCACGGGTGGCAGGTTGAGCTGCTCGAGCGAGAGCACCTGGATGGGGATCAGCCGCATCACGATGCCGACCGAGCCGCGCTGCCGGAAGATCGACGCGCGAAACCGGCCGCGCTGCGCGAGCGAATAGGAAACGTCGATCTCGGTGAACCGGCGCGTGAAGTCGACGGTGATGTTGCGGTCCTCGAGGATCATCCGAGCGATCGCCTCGGTGTCCTGCGCGCTCAGCGGTGGGACCTTGATCGCTCCGAGCAGCTCGCCGTGCAGGCGGTAGTGAGGCGGGTACCCGACCTCGAAGTGGATATCCGAGACACCGCGCTCGATGCCGAAGGCGAGGAGCTTGTGGAAGGCGTTCCGGTCCATGAAGGCCGGGTCAGTTTAAACCCGGTCGCCCTGGTCCGCGCTCGCCGTCGGGGGTGTTTTCGGCGGGCTTGCGCAGGCTCTCGATCAAGGCCTCACCGGTGCCCTCGTCATCGCTGAGTGGTTGCCAAGGTTGGGGCGGCGCACCATCGGTCTTCGCCGGCGGCTGCGAGGCGCGCGGGCGTCGCGGATCGGCGCCCGCTTCGGGCGGCAGCTTGAAGTCGCTCGTGATCTCGTCGTCAGGACGACCGAACGCGTTCTTCGGGATCCCCTGCGGGATCGCGCCCTGCGAGCCGGTACCGAACGCTTGCCGGTTCGCCGACTTCGAGTGCGGGATCGCGAGCACGCGATCGTCGTCGTCCTCGTCGTCGTTGTCGTTGTCCTGCGGTGGCGGCGGCTGCGACGGCGAGCTCGGTGACTGTATGTTGCGCAGCTCGGCGCGGACGTCGTCGCGCAGGCTGACGAATGGCGGCGCCGGCCGCGCCATGTAATAGCCCTGACCGTAGCGCAGCCCGAGGTCGCGCAGCGCGATCACGTCCTCGAGGTGCTCGATGCCCTCGGCGATCATCACGGCGTCGATCGTCTCGGCGATGTGACGCAGCGAGCGCAGCATCTCGCGCTTGACCGTCGAGCGTGCGATGCCCCGGACGAGGACGTCGCTGATCTTGATGAAGTGAGGACGCAGCGACATCACGGTCTCGAGGTTCGAGTGCCGGGTGCCGACGTCATCGATCGCGATGCCGAAGCCCATCGCGGTGTACGCGCCGAGCGCTCGCTTGAACGATGCAAAGTTCTCGATCGCGAGGCGCTCGGTGATCTCGAAGACGATGTTCGCGGGCGTCAAGCCGGCGGCGGCGAGCAGGTTGCCGACCTCGACCTCGATGAAGGCCTGGTCGTAGAACGACATCGGCAATAGATTCACGAACAGCCGATGCACCGGCTCGAGCGTCTTCGCGCTGCGCAGCGCGCCGCGGAAGCATGCGCGGTCGAGCTCGACCGTCAGATCGACCTCGTCGGCAATCGCGAACAGCGTCGCGGGCGACTCGAGCGCCGTTCCACGCGGGCCGCGGGTCAACGCCTCGTACGCGAAGATGTCACCGGTGCCGAGATCGACGATCGGCTGGTATACCGACGCCAGACCGTCGCCGAGGATGATGTCCTGCAGCGTCGAGCGATCGCGGTGCGCCTTGCGCTCGCGGAGGTTGCGGGTCGCGGCGATCGCATCGGCGACGAGCCGTGCGGTGAGGCGTTCCGGCCGGAGCAGCGAGTTGCCGAGCACGCGCGCGGAGCCGACCGTGATCCGTGGCTGCTCGCGCAGCACCTCGGTCACCATCGGCGCGAGCGCCTCCTCGATCGCCTTCTCGACCGTCGCCGCGAGCTGCTCGAGATCGACGCGGACCTTGCTGTCGCGCGGCGCGAGGATCACGAAGTAACCGTCGCCGTCGCCGGTCCGGCAGATCAGATCGGATGGATCGAGGACCGCGCCACGCAGCCGATCGAGAACGGCCGCAGCGTGATCGTAGATCTCACTATGGTGGGCGACGCCGAGATCGAGCTCGACGCGATGTAACCGCGACAGATCGACGAGCAGGCACGCGAGCGAGCGATCGCGCGTGAGGATCGTCGTGACCTCGTTCATCCGCTCCTGGTACGGGCGGAACCGATCGACCTCGGGCTCGCGGATCCGGCTGAACGCGCGCGTCTGGTTGCGTTGCGTGCCCGCGGTGGCGCGATCGTCGTCAGAGAAGAAGTGCACGCGGCCGGGGCCGCCACGCTTGGCCCCGCGCAGCGCGGCCTCGGCGGCGGTCAGCAGGCCCTCGGGATCGGCGGCGTCCTCGGGGAGACACGCGACGCCGATCGAGATCGACATCTTGCGGCCACCGGGCATCTCGGCGGCGGCGACCGCATCGCGCAGCCGCGCGGCCTTGGTGAGCGCGCCGGACTTGCCGGTCTCGGGGAGCAGCAGCACGAACTCCTCGCCGGAGTAGCGCGCGACAACATCCGACGTGCGGATCGGCGTGTCGTCCTCCTGCAGCACGCCCGCGAGGCGGCGCAGGATGTCGTCACCGATCTGATAGCCGAGGTCGTAGTTGACCGTCGCGAAGCCGTCGATGTCGGCGATCAGGATCGACATCGGCTGGCCGTAGCGCAGCGCGCGAGCGACCTCCTCGCGCAGGCGCTCCTGGAACGCACGATGCGTGTAGAGGCCGGTCAAGCCGTCGCGCAGCGTGAGCGCGTCGAGCTGGTGGCCCATCTGGGCGAGCTGCTCGGTCTTCACCGAGATCTCGAGGCCGCGGGCATCGAGCTGGGTCTGGAGTTGCGTCTCGTGCTCGCGCAGCTGGTGGTTCGCCTGCTGCAGCTCGCTGAACAGCCGCTGGTTGTCGCGCTCGAGCTTGAAGGTGTGGACGAGCTGATCGACGAGCTGAAGCAGGTCCTGCAGCTTCCACGGCTTGGTGATCACGTAATGCAGATGGCCTGCATTGATCGCGGCGATCAGATCGTCGGACTCCGGGAAGCCGGTCACCACGGCGCGCCGGCACTGCGGACGAGTCTTGGCAACGCGTGCCAACAGCTCCGCGCCAGCGAGCCCGGGCATTCGCAGATCTGCGAGCACGCACGAGACGTCCGGGTTTGCCTCGACCAGCGCGAGCGCTTCGAGGCCCGACTCGGCGAGCAACACCGTGCAGCGCGCGCGCAGGACGCGGCCCAACGCCTGGAGGTTGTTCCGATCATCATCCACGCAGATGACGATCGGCTTCGCCGCGTCGTCCGTGATCTCCCCCGTCACCCCCGGTTGTTCGGAGTCGATTACTGCCAATGTGCAGTCAGTATCGGCCTTCGTGTCGTTTGTGTGAAGGGGCTCGCAGCAGGGGCAGGTCTGCCTACATCCCGAACAACGGCGGCAGGTCGAAGACCCGCTCGACCAGCCACTTCAGGCCAATGAGGACCAGGGGGACCGCGGCCACCACGAGGGCGGTCCGGCGATAACGCGAAGCGCCGAGCCAGCGGGCGATGCCCGCGAACACCGGCAGGGCGACCACGACGATCGTGAGCTGCCCGACCTCGACCCCGACATTGAAGCCGATCAGCGGCAGCAGCACGTCCTCGGCCGGTAGCAGCTCGGCCAGCATGCTCGCGAACCCGAGCCCGTGGATGAGGCCGAATCCCACCGTCATCGCGAACCGCCAGCGGACATCGGGCACGACCGTGTTCTCGATCGCCGTGTACACGATCGACGCCGCGATCAGCGACTCGACCAGTCGTGACGGCAGCGCGATCCAGCCGAGCGACGCCGCGATCAGCGAGACGCTGTGCGCGAGCGTGAAGCCGGTGATGATCGCCGCCGTCGCCCGCAGCGTCGGCCACAGCGACCGCACCTGCCAGCCCTCCGGCGTGCGCACCAGCACGACCACGAGCAGCAGCGCGAGCACGAAGCACACGTGATCGAGCCCGCCGTAGATGTGGTCCATCCCGTAGCCGATCCACGCGACGAACGACGCCTCCGCCCCGGCGCGCAGCTCGAGTACCGGCGTCGCAACCCGCGCGATCGATGGCTCGCCATGCTTGCCCGGCGCGTGCATCGTCACGATCGCCTCGTGACGCTGATCGAGCGCGAAGAACCGCCCGAGATCGACGCGCAGCACCTCGATCGCGGCCGCGCACGTCGCCGTCCACTCGACCACGACGAACTTGCCGTCGGGGTCCGGCCGCGCTCGCGCCTCGCCCGCCACGCACGGTTGCCCCGCCGCCGTCAGCGCCAGCCAGCCCCGCACATACGCCGCCGTGCGTGCTGCCACCGCCGCCGCGAGCACCTCGCCCACGGTTGGCTGCGCATCTGCCGCCAGCCCGATCCCCTCGTTGACGTCCGGCGGCGCCACCGTGAGCGCCACCCGCGCCGCGGCCCCATCCACCGTGATGTCGACGTACTTGATCGAGCTCTGATGCGCCGCAGCCGGCACCACCAGTGCCGCGACAACCGCCATCGCGAGGGCCCAGCGCATGGCGCCAGGCTACACAAACTCGGGCTCAGGCGGTGCCGACCTTGCCGCGGCGGCGCAGCTCGCGCAGCTCGTCGACGAGCTCCTTGGTGGCGAGCTCCTCGCGGAGGCCCGGGCGCGCGTCGAGGTAGGCGGACCACGCGGCCTGCACGAAGGCCTCGACGGGCACGCCGTGATCGGCGGCGAGCTTGGCGGCGCGCAGGAGCAGCGTCTCGAGCTCGGGGGTCGCGGTGGTGGGGGCGGTCTGGGAGACCGAGCTGGTGAGCATCTGGTTCGGGAGAGCCATGGAGACAACAGAAGCATCGCGGGGTCGTCGCGCATCGGCTGATCGGGCAGGTGCGGTCCGCTCAGAGCTTTTCGAGAACGAGGCCTGGCAACGCATTGGCGAGGCGGGCGGGGGCCGCGGGGCCGAGGTGCGATGCGGAGAGGGCGAAGCGTGCGAGGTGCGCGAAGTGATCGGCGTGCTCGAGTAACGCGCGGAGGGCGCCGCCGCCGAGCTGGCACCGCGCGAGATCGAGATCGTGCAGGTGCGCGAGGAAGCGCGTCCGTGCGAGGACCTCGACGAGCGCCGGGGTGATGGTCGAGTCGGCGAGCGCGAGCCGGCGCAGGGTCGGCGGCGCGACGGCAGAGATGCGCTTGATCGCGGCGCGGTGGGTACCGAGCGGGCGTCTCCACCGATCGCGATCGGCGGGACCGAGCTCGAGCTCGGTCAGGAACCGCGCGGACGGGTGCGCGAGCAGCTTGGCGACGACCTCGACGAGCGTGACCGGGACACGGACGCCGGAGACGAAGAGCAACGCGTCGTGCGAGAGCTTCGCGCGCTGGATGAAGCCGGCGCGCCACGTGAAGGCCTCGGCGGCGATGGTGTCGGCGAGCTCGCCGAGGAAGGCCTCGCGATGGCGCGCGAACACGCGCAGCGCCGCCCGCCGCATCTCGGCATCGTCGGTCGCCGCGGCGGCGAGCTGCGTCGCGATCAGCTCGCCGCGCGGATCGCCCTGCTCGCCGAGCCAGTCGCCATAGACGGCGTAGCTGGCGAGGTCGTCCGGATCGCGGACGATGGCCTCCTCGAGAGCCGGATTGCGGGACTGGAAGACCGCGTCCACGTTCAGAACTGGCAGAGATACGGATACAGACCGGTACCCGCCGGACCGACGCCGGCGGCGCACGGCCGATCGTCCCAGTCACCGGCGCGTCCGCCCGCGATCACGACGCAATCTTCCTCGTAGCCGCCACCCGCGCTGTTGTTCGGCTCGGCGGGATCCCAGGCGGTGAACACCAGGGGCGTCCCGTCGATCCACGCGAAGGTCATCTCGGTCGCCGCATCGGAGAGCCCGATGAAGACGTCGCGTGTGCCCGCGAGGGTCTTCGCGACGGCGTAGCGATCGGCGGTGCTCGTCACCGCGAGCTTGGCGTTGATCGCGAGACACGCGGTGGTCGCATCGGCGTACGAGCGCGCCGACGTGAACAGCAGGAAGCACGAGCCATCGGCACTCGTCATCGCGGCATCGCCGCCCACGCACGGCCGCGCATCGACCGGGACGTCGACACCGGCGTCGACCGGTCTGGGCGAATCGATCCCACTGTCGCTGCCACCGCCGCCGCCACCGCCACCGCCGCCGATCTCGACGCCGCACCCACCCACCATCACGGCGAGGAGCGAGCAGAGCGTCGACCGCAGCATCCAAACATTGTGACCCAACTTGGCCCTCACGGACCACGGCTTCTTCGCGCGGCCCTGCAGGGTCGCCGGAGCGCGCCGGAGTGCTACGTTCCGACCCACATGAGTCGTCAAGCTCCTCTGGTCTTCATCATGGCGGCCGGGTTGGGGACCCGCATGAAGAGCGACACGCCGAAGGTCCTGCATCGCGTCGCAGGCCGGCCGTTGCTCCACTGGGTCGTGACCGCGGCACGCGCCGCCGGTGCCGGACGCGTGGTCGCGATCCTCGGCCACAAGGCGGAGGTCGTGAAGACGGCGCTCGACGCCGATTTCGGCAAGGGCTCCGTCGAGATCGCGATCCAGCCCGAGCAACGTGGAACGGGTCACGCCGTGCAGTGCGCGCTGCCGGCAGTCCAGAACGAGCCCGACGATCGCATCGTGCTGATCCTCACCGGCGACGCCCCGCTCCTCGCGAGCGAGCGGATCGCGGAGCTGACGGCGGCCTGCGAGGCGTCAGCCGCCGGACTCGCCCTGCTATCGACGATCCCGCCCCGGCCGATGCCCTATGGCCGGCTCGTGCGCGATCCGGGCGGCACCCTCGAGCGCATCGTCGAGCACTCGGACGCCACCGAGGAGCAGAAGCGCATCGCCGACACCAACGCCGGGTTCTACGCGATCCGGCTCGGTCACCTCCGCAAGGATCTCGCCGCGCTGCGCGCCGACAACGCGAAGGGCGAGCTGTACCTCACCGATCTGGTCGCGCATGCCCACAAGCGTGGCGGCGCGACCTCGATCGACGCGCCGTTCACCGAGGTCGCGGGCATCAACGACCGCACCGATCTCGCGGGTGTCGAGGTCGAAGCCCGCCGGCGGATCAACGAGGCGTGGATGCGCGCAGGCGTGACGATGGTCGATCCCGCGAGCACGTACATCGATGCTGACGTCGGCCCGCTCGGCAAGGACACCTGGCTCGGACCCAACGTCGCGCTACGCGGCAAGACCAGCCTGGGTGCCGGCGTCCGCGTCGATCTCGGCTGCGTGCTCACCGACGTGCAGGTCGCCGAGAACACGAACATCAAGCCGTACTCGATCCTCACCGAGACCGCGGTCGGACCTCGCGCGCAGGTCGGCCCGTTCTCGCACTGCCGGCCCGGGTCGCGACTCGACGAGGACGTCCACCTCGGCAACTTCGTCGAGACCAAGAAGACGCACCTCATGGCGGGCTCGAAGGCGAACCACCTCGCCTACCTCGGCGACGCGTCGGTCGGCAGCAAGGCGAACATCGGCGCCGGCACGATCACGTGCAACTACGACGGCGTCGGCAAGTACAAGACGACGATCGAGGCCGGCGCATTCATCGGTTCGGATAGCCAGCTCGTGGCACCGATCACGATCGGCCGGGATGCCTACGTTGGCTCCGGGACCACGGTCACCAAGGACGTGCCGCGCGGCGCGCTCGCGATCACCCGCGTCAAGCAGGTCAACGTCGAGGGCTGGGCCGATCGCTTCCGCGAGGCGAACGCGAAGCGCAAGAAGGGCGAAGGCGAGCCCTAACGTCGTCGTTGGATCGGCGGCTGATTCGCGGTATCTCCGATAGGGGATGTACTGCTCGCTCGACAAGATCGACCTTGCCGCGAAGGTCGACGGGCAGACGGTGGCGATCCAGACCGATCATCGGTCACGCGACGAGATCGAGGCGGAGCCCGAGCTGTCCACGCTGTTCGCGATGGCGCGGGTGCTGAACGCGCGCGGCCACCTCGCCGAGGATGGCTTTGTCGATGCGGCGGTTCACTACGTGTTACCTGATGACGCGCCACCAGCGCTGCGCGAGGCGCTGCGCGCGGTCGGCGCCACCATCGAACGCCGCACCACGAACGGCGATCGACGCGGCAAGCTCGAGAAGCTCGGGCAGCTGTCGCCCCAGGCCGTCGGCACGATCGCGGACCGCGCGTTCACCGATCTCGCGCGGCGGGCAGCGACCCGCGTCGGCAGCCGCGATCTCGCGATGGCGCTGCGAATGCTCGAGGACCAGACGTTCGCGGATCCGCCGGCGCGCGACGACGAGCCGTCGTACTGGCAGCGCGTGCTCGAGCTCGCGGCGCTCGCGGGCGAGCTACTCCGCGCGAAGTATCCGCATGCGACCGGCTGGATGCACAGCGATCGCGCGACCGTGCCGTTCGGATTCCAGCTCGACGGCTCGACGATCATGTTCCCGACGAACCGGGCGCAGCGCGTGATCGAGGACGGCTCCGACGAGAGCCTGTTCAAGCTGCTGCTCGCGGCCGAGGAGACGATGCGCGAGCCGATCGATGGCCGCACCGGCAGGCTGATGCCGAGCCTGCGCGATCGTCGCAGCGTCGAGCTCGACGAGATCGTCTGGGAGCCGGTGCTGTCGGATAGCCCGCCTGCCGAGCTCCCGATCATCGTGTGCGGCATCGACGGCGAGAACACGTTCGGGATGATCCGCCGCGAGGCGATCGACAAGCCGCCCGACCGCGCGATGGACGAGGCGATCGCGAACCTCGCCGCCGAGCACGTCGACATCGAAGAGGCGCGGGCCGGCGATCTCGAGATGCTCGTGATCAGCGGCAGCTTCTACGCGGCCGAGAAGATCCTCGATCGCGACTTCATGCGCGGCATCCACGTGCGCCTCGACGCCGAGCTGCTCGCGGCCGCCGTGCCGACGCGCGGCCTCTTGATCGTGACGAGCGCGCAGCTCGATGCCTCGCAGATCGCACGGTTCGCAGCGCTCGTCGCGGACCGCCACGACGAGGGCGGCGGACGTGCGATCTCGCCGACGATCATGCTGATCTCGAAGGGCCAGATCGCCGGGTTCGTGCAGGACGAGCGCGCCGAGCGGGCCGACACCGCCCCGGTCCGCGCCGATACCGTCCCCGAGACGCCGGCAGGGACCGCCACCGACAGCGACGGCGCCAAGAAGCCCGGCCTGCTCCGCCGCCTGCTCGGCCGCAAGTAAACGTGCGCGTCGCGATCGCCGCAGCCGTGATCGCGCTCGCCGCATGCAGGGACCGAGGCAAGCGCGAGCACGCCGACCCGCCGCCCTCGCCGCCGAGCACCGACATGCGCGATGCCCAGGCCGCCGATGCGAGCACATGGCCGCAGCTCGCGGACTATCCCCACGCCGAGCCCGCGCGCGTGATCGCGATCCCGACGCGCACCGACGTGCCGCGGTTCGATGTCGGCGGCCCGGTGATCGTGGGCGATCTCGCGATCATCTCGTCGTCGCAGTTCGGATTCGCGGCCGTCGACTACCGGCGCGGCACGATCGCGTGGAGCAAGCCCGCCGGCCTCCACGTCGCACCACCGCTGCTCGCTCATGGGCAGGGAGACTCCTCCAGCATCGTGCTCGTCGGTGAGTGCCTGAGCCCACCGGCGATCGCGGATACCGACGCTCTCCTCGGCTGCCTGCGGGTCGTCACGCCGACCGGCGCCGACCAGGCGTACATCGCGATCCGCGGCAAGCCCCGCGAGGTCGAGCCGTTTCTCGCGGCGGTCGGCCTGCAGTCGCTGTGGAGCGCGGGCGACCACGCGGTCCGCTGGCGACGCGGCGAGGCCGCGGTGACGATCGATCTGATGACGGGCATCGCCCGGCCCGCGTCGATCGAGCCGCCGCCGATCGTCGTCGAATACCGTGATCGCCGCTGGGAGATCCGTCAGGTCGACGGTCGGATCGTCGCGAGCGGCAAGCCGGCGTGGCGCACCGAGCACCCGTACACCGCCGTGCTCGGCCCTGTGTGGCTCCCCGAGCAATCGCCGGCGTTGCGTGTGGTGCACCTCGGCGCGTTCAGCGGGACCCCCGAGGTTCGCCTCCTCGACATGGACGCGACCGGCTCCTTGCGCGCTGCGATCGCACGCCCGACGCCTGGCATCTCGCTGCTCGGCTGGGGCATCGCGCCGGCCGGCGATGCCGCGATCGCGGTGCGGATGGATCGATCGATCCAGCGCGACTTCGTCGTCGGCTACGCGGCGAACGCGATGCTGATGTGGGTGTATGCGCTCCCCGAGGTTCCACGCGCCGATCCGGTGGGCGTCGCGGTCGCGCCCGATGCGGTCGTCGTGTTCCACGACGGCGATACGTTGACGATCCTGCCCGAGCTGTTGGCGCCTCCTACGTCACCCGGCGCGGGCCGCGGCTCGTCGCAAAATCCGACACCGTAAGCTGCCGAGATCGCGGTTCGCGGCCTGGTACGGCAGGTGCTCGATGACTCCTCAGGAGCCATCACATGAGCATCATCACCAAGAGCTTTCTCGCCGCCACCGTCGCCGTCTCGCTCGTCTCGTGCGTCAAGCAGGACGAGGCCCCCGCTGGACTCAAGGAGGCCTTGCCGACGGCGGAGCAGGTGCGGATCAACCTGCCCGAAGGCGCGTCGCGCACGATCGGCCAGCTCGCGGACTACTACGTCGTCACCCGCGACGTGACGCGCACGTTCAACGGTGGCACTGCATGGGTACTCGTCCTGATCCACGCGATCGTCCAGTACCCGGTGACCTCGGTCAACGGCGACACGTACACGTGGGGACCGTGGTCGGGCGCGCTCGATCCCGCCGAGTACAAGCTCGACGTCCGCGACGTCGGCGATGGCACGTTCGAGTACCAGCTCTCGGGCAAGTCGAAGACACTCGCGAACGCGACGTTCGAGGTCGTGATCGATGGCGTCGCCGATCCGCGCCCTGGCGCGCTCAAGGGCAACGGCACGTTCCTCCTCGACTTCGATGCCGGCCGCCGCGTCAACCCGGTCGATGCCGGCGACGAGCGCGGTCAGGTCGAGGTCCGCTATGACCTCGCGGCACGCCACCTCGACCTCGGCATCGTCAGCGTCGACGCGCAAGGCAACCCGGTCTCGGCCGAGTACGCGTACGACGAGGCGCTCGATGGCAGCGGCGAGATGTCGTTCAGCGTCGATGGCAACGCCGGCGGCGGCGCGGCGAACGAGCAGATCGAGATCATCTCGCAGTGGGCGGCGACCGGCACCGGCCGTGCGGACGCGACCGCGACCGGTGGCGACATCGGAGCGAGCCTCACGGTGAGTCTCACGGAGTGCTGGGATACCGGCTTCAAGCGCACGTACTACCAGGACTCGCAGAACTTCGCTCCCGCCGAGGGCCTGGCGACGACCTGCAGCTTCCCGTCCCCGAAGTGATGCGCACTTTCGGTCCGCAGTCAGCGTTGACTGTCGAAGTTGCTCCGCGCTAACACCACCGGCGGAGGAAACCCACATGAGCATGCCCAAGGACGCCCAGGATCTGTTCGACAACCTGGTGCCGCAAGG
Source organism: Deltaproteobacteria bacterium (assembly GCA_013812655.1). GTDB lineage: Bacteria > Myxococcota_A > Polyangia > Haliangiales > Haliangiaceae > JABFXX01. The sequence goes on from JACCTC010000354.1 coordinate 22,898, forward strand.
TCTCGCGCAGTACCCCGACAAGGCGCGCGAGCTGAATGCAATCTACTGCTTCAAGGTCTCGGGCGACGGCGGCGGCGAGTGGACCGTCGACTGCACCGCGAACCCGCCCAGCTGCACCAAGGGCGATAGCGGCAAGGCGCAGTGCACGGTCGAAGTCTCGAACGAGGACTTTAAGACCATGCTCTCGGATCCGAACGCCGGCATGCAGCTGTACTTCCAGGGCAAGCTGCGCGTCTCGGGCGATCCGATGCTCGCGATGAAGCTGCAGCAGCTGTTCGAGATCGCTCGACCGAAATGAGCTGATCGAGGCGCTGGCTTCGTATCGCAGGCATGATGAGCGGATGGTGACTTCCCCGCTCGCCGACGCGCTGCGTGGCATTCGCGTCCTCGATCTCTCGAGGTTGCTGCCCGGTCCCTTCCTGACGATGATCCTCGCCGACATGGGCGCGGACGTCGTCAAGATCGAGGATCCCCGCGTCGGTGACTACCTGCGCGCGCTGCCCCCGAGCAAGGGCGGGATGGCAGGACGTTTCCTCGCGGTCAATCGCGGCAAGCGCTCGGCGGCGCTCGATCTCAAGGACCCGGTCGCGCGCGATGCGTTCCTCGCGATGGTCGAACGCGCCGACGTTGTCGTCGAGAGCTTCCGACCCGGCGTGATGGACAAGCTCGGCGTCGGGTATGCGACGCTGGCCGCGCGGAACCCGAAGATCGTCGTGTGCTCGATCAGCGGCTACGGCCAGACCGGGCCGTACGCGCATCGCGCGGGCCACGACCTCGACTACATCGGCCTCGCCGGCGTGCTCGCGATGGGTGGCACCGCGGGCGGCGCACCCGGGATGCCGGGCGTCCAGATCGCCGACCTCGCCGGCGGTGCGCTGTGGAGCGCGACCGCGATCCTCGGGGCGCTTGTCGGCCGCGAGCGATCCGGCAAGGGCGCGCACCTCGACATCTCGATGACCGAAGGCGCGCTCGCACTGCTCGCCGCAGAGCTCGGCAACCAGGATTGCGGCGCGAAGCCGACACGCGGTGCAGAGTCGCTGAACGGCGGGCTCGCTTGTTACGGCGTGTATCGCACCGCCGACGATCGTTACCTCGCGGTCGGCGCGCTCGAGCCGAAGTTCTGGATCGCGCTGAATACCGCGATCGGGCGGCCTCCCAACGTCGGCGAGATCGTCGGGCGACCCGATCAGCAAGCGACGACGCGCGCCGAGCTCGCGGCGATCTTCGCGACCAGGACGGCCGCCGAGTGGGACGCGGCGCTCGCGCAGCACGACTGCTGCGTCGAGATCATGCTCGAGCTCGACGAGCTCGCAAGCCATCCGCTCCACCGCGCGCGCGAGGTGTTCTTCTCGATCGACGGCGGCCCCGGCGTCGGCACGATCCAGCAGGTCCGCACGCCGGTCGGCCGACCCACGAGCCCGCGGCCGCCGCCCCGGCTCGGCGAGCACACCCGCGAGGTGCTGGCAGAGTACGGCATCGCGGAGGCCCAGCTCGCCACGCTCGCGAAGTAGCCCTGAGCGCCGAGGGGAGCCGCGCGGTCTGGCGACGCGACCGCGCGGCGCGAAAAAAGACAAACCAACCAACCAACCGACCCAGTGGCCCGACCATTGCAGAACCACCTGCCATGACTCGGTTTAATGCCAACTTCCGTTCGAATCCGTCGACTTCCGGACGCTGGTGTCGCGCTGGCTGCCCGATCGTCATCGCCGGCCTGCTCGCGGTGTCCGGATGCACCGACGAACCGGAACCACTCGATCCCGCGACCTGCGATGCGGCGACGACCTACCGCGTGGCGAGCGTGCTGATGCCCCACATCGGTGCCGAGGCTCGCGCGACCGGCCTCGATCTGAATGGTGACGAGATGGTCGATAACCAGGTGGGCATGATCTCCAGCACGCTGCACGGTCAGGTCGGGCCGCTCCTCGATCTGTCGCGAACGGCGAGCGCGCGGTTTGCGAGCGACATCACCTGGACGATCGCAGTACAGCACTGTCCCGATGCTGGCGCCGTGGTCTCGCTGACCTCGAGCACCGGATCGGTCTCGCAGCTGATCGGCCGGATGCGCGACGGCGTGATCGTCGCGACCGGGTACGAGGGCGAGCTGCCGGTCTCGACACTGTTCGATGCGGGCGGCACGTTCGTCGATCCCGGCTGGGTGGCGGCCGCGCGCGCCAAGATCGAGCTGCGCGAGCTCGACGCGAACCGCATCGAGGGCAAGGTCACGATGGCGCTCGACTCCGAGGCGACGCTCGAGGCGCTCGCGCGGCCGCTGACACCATTCTTCAACGCTCATCCCGAGGAGCTGGCGTTCTTCATCGACTACTTCGACGACGACGAGGACGGTCAGCTCACCGTCGAGGAGATCACGGCGAGCAACCTCGCGCAGTCGTTGACCGCGCCGGACCTCGATCTCCCGAGCGGCCCGGCACTGTCGTTCGGCATCGGGTTCGCGGCGACCCGCTAGCCGCGCAGCGCCTGCTGCGCCTTGTCGGAGCGCGCGAGCCGGCGCTCGACCTCGGACCACCGCACGTTCTGGAAGAACGCGTCGATGTACTTCGCGTGGCCGGCGCCGTAGTCGATCGCGTACGCGTGCTCGTACATGTCAAGCACGAGCAGCGGCTGGCCGAACGCGAGCGCCTGGCTGTGGCCGCCCGAGCCATAGATCCGGAGATCGCCGGTGGCGTAGTTCGCGTCGAGGATCACCCAGCCGCTACCGCCGCCGAGCGACATCGCGGTCGCGCGAAACAGCTCCTCCCAGCGTGCGGTCGAGCCGAACTGCGTCGCGAGCCGCTTGTCGATCGCGCCGGTCAGCTTGCCGTCGCCGCCGAGGTTTCCGAAGTAACACTCGTGCAGGATCTTCGAGTTCGTGAATGTCAGCTCGCGCTCGCGCAGCGCGGCGACCTGGAACCCCGGCGTGTCCTTGTCGATCTTCGCGAGCTCGAGCTCGACCTTGTTGAGGTTCTTGACGGCGCCCGTGTAGTTGTTCGCGTGGTGCGACGTCAGCATCGCCGCCGACAGCCCCTTGAGGGCCTCGGGCTTGAACGGCAGCTCGACGAGCTTGTGCTCGCCCGGCTTGATCGGCGCCGGTGCCGCAGCTGCCTTCGGCTTCGGCGCCGCGAGCACGGATGACGCGGAGGACGAGGCGAGCGCGACGCCGGCGACGCCGCCTGCGATGAAATCCCGACGTGTGGTCATCCGCGGAGTATGGCGCGATCACACGTGCGCGAGGCGGCGCGCGCGCCACAGCGTGCCGAACGCCACGAGGATCGCGGCGAGCACCGCGAGTGCGAACACGAGGCGCGCGTGTGCGAACAGCGTGAGCACGCCGCCGAGCTGGCGCGCCATCACGACGCGGCCGACCAGCTGGCCATCCGGACCGAAGATCGGCTGGGCCTGAACCTGGTACGTCGTGCCCCCGAGCGTCTGCTCGTGGATGCCATCGGTCGCCGCAGATGCCGCGACGAGCGGCGGCGGTACGGTCCCCGAGCTCGTGCCGTCGGCGGTCGTGATCGAGAGCAGCGTGGCGTCGTCGAGCCGGATGTTGTCGAGCACGTAGGACGCGTCGAGGATCTGCAGAAATTGGCTCTTCGCGGACTCGCCGAGCGAGAGCGTGCGGGTGAACACCACGGCAAGCCCGCTCGGTGGCGTCGGTCCGAGGATCTGCGTGGCGACCAGGCGCGGATCGTCGAATCGCATCAGCCGCATCGAGTTGCCGGTGCCGGCGTCGAGCGCCTGCTTGATCCACGGCAGCTCGATCAGGCTCGTGTTCCAGCTCGTCGGCGACGCGCTCGTGTAGAGCAGCCGCGCCTTGTAGTCGGCGACCGCGATCACGATCGGGCGCTCCTTGCCGGCGATCTCGCGCGCGTACTTCCAGTCGGTGGACGCCAGCTCCTCGTGCAGCTCCTCGAGGTTCTGCCTGTCGACGTCGGCGCTGCCGAGCCCGAAGTCGGCCTCGTCGTGATGCGCGGCGACCTTGCGCATCACCGGCAGCGCGTAGATCTGGTTTCCCATCGCATCGAGCTGCCCCGACAGCAGGCGCACCGCGCGATCGGTCTGGAACGCGGTTGCCGCGAACGCCTGACGGATCTGTCCTGAGACTCGATCGCGCACGGCCCAGTCCGCGACGAGCCCGAAGCCGAGCACGATCGCGAGCAGCGCGGCGGCGATCGATGCGCGTCGCCACGGCCGGGCCCGATCGCGCGCGAGGTCATCGAGCAAGTGATCCATCGTCGGGTAGCGGTCGCCAGGCCGCACCGAGAGGCCGCGCAGCACGATCGCGCGCAGCTCGTTGGATACGCCCGCACCCTGTGGCGGTGGGCGCACGCGACCCTCGCAGACCTGATCGCCGAGGTCCTCGTAGCTCTTGCCCTGAAACGGACGCTGCCGGTAGAGCGCCTCGTGGAGCGCGACGCAGAAGCTGAACTGATCGGTGCGCGCGTCGACGTTGCCGCCGAGAAACTGCTCGGGCGCCATGTACGCCGGCGTGCCGAGCACCATGCCCGAGTGCGTGAGCTCGAGCTCGCCGAGCCGCGGCTTGGCGATCGTCTCGCCCGGACGCGCCGCCGCGAGCCCGAAGTCGGTGACTCGCACGCGGCCGTCGTTGCCGACGAGCACGTTGTCGGGCTTGAAGTCGCGGTGGACGATGCCGGCGGCGTGCGCGGCGGCGAGCCCTCGGCCGGCGGCGACGTAGGCCTCGATCAGCTCGGCGGTCGTCCGCGGCGCCTCCTGCCAGCCCCGCAGGCTGGTCCCCTGCACGAGCTCCATCGCGATGTACGTCGTGTCCTTGGCGACGCCGACGTCATAGACGCCGACGACGTTCGGGTGACTGACCTGCGCCATCGAGCGCGCCTCGCGGACGAGCCGTTCGGTCAGCGCGGGATCCGGGCGGTGGAGGATCTTGACGGCGACGCTTCGCGCGAGCTCGCGATCATCGGCGCGATAGACGATGCCCATCGCGCCGGCGCCGAGCTGCTCGTGAAGCGTGTAGCGACCGAGCTCGCGACCGATCGCGATGCCTTCGAGCTTCGGCGCGCGGTCGGTGCCACCCGCGACGGTCTCGGCGAGCGCGTCGTTCTTGACCTGGGTGCGCTCGAGCCCGCTGACCGGTTGCGCGACGGCGGTGGCGTCGAGGTCGATCCTGCGCCGCGGCGTCGCACCGTCGGTGCCCGCGCCTCCAGGCTCGCGGCTCGACTCGCGGATCGTGTCACGTGCGACGGCGCCGATCAGGTCGCGGCAGTCCTGGCAGGTATCGAGGTGGCCCATCACCGCCGCGCGCGCCGGTGCCGCGAGCGCGTCCGACATCAGATCCTGGACGGCGTTGGCGTCGAGGCACTCCACCGCCCGGCATTGTATACGCGTGCGCGAAGACCACGCTGCACCGTCGGGGACGCGCATGCGACAATCGACGGGTGACCTTCGACCCGGTACCGCAGCTCGTCGCCGCGAGCGGGCTCCCCGCGGGCTCGCCCGATGCCGCAGTGGCCGCGTGGACCGGCTTCGTCGTGACCGCCCGCACGAGCTGGCCCGGCGTCGTGTTCGACGAAGCAGCGCTCGCGCTCTTTGTCGGCCCGCGCCTCGCCGGGGACGATGTCGCCGCCGCGCTCGCCGCCGCACCCGCCGCCGACCTCGCGCTCGCCGCCGCATGCGCCGCGCAGGAGCCGACCGCACACGCCGCCTTCGACAGCGTGCTGACCGAGGTCGATGCCGCCGGGCACACGACCGGTGCGACCAAGGATCTCGTCGCCGAGGTCAAGCAGCTGCTGCGCATCCAGCTCCTCGTGAAGAAGGGCGACCAGCCCGCGGGCATCACGTCCTATCGCGGCAAGGGTCCGCTGCGCGGCTGGCTACGGATCACCGCGACGCGCGAGCTGATCCGCCACAAGAAGAAGCAGGCGCGCGACATGCCGAAGGACGCCGACGCGTCCGCCCTCGAACGTTCGCTCGAGAAGGCGATCGGCAGCGGCGGCGGCGATCCGCTCCTCGAGCAGCTCAAGAGCGAGTACCGCAGCGAGTTCGCCGCGGCGCTGCGCGACGCGATCGCCGACCTCACCGCCGAGGACCGCACGCTGCTGCAGCAGCAGATCGTCGACGGCCTCTCGATCGACGAGCTCGGCGCCGCCTACGGCGTGCATCGCGCCACCGCCGCTCGCTGGTACAACCGCGCGCGCGCCGCGCTCGTCAGCGCGACCCATCGCCGGCTCGCCGAGCGACTCGCCCTGCCCGTCGATCAGATCGAGAGCGTGATCCGTCTCGTCCAGAGCCGGCTCGATGCGAGCGTGATCCGCTACCTCCGCGAGAGCTGATCGTCGACTCGCGCGCGCCGAGGACTGGTGCCCAGCGACGGCGGTAGGATGTTCGGGTGGTGACCATCGTGTTCGAGACCCACGCCACCAGCGAGGACAACGAGGCGAAGCTCGCGTCCGGCTGGGCCGACGTTCCGCTGTCGCCCACCGGCGAGCGACAGGCGCGCGAGCTCGGGGAGCGCTACAACCAGCGCGCGTTCGACGCGATCTACTGCTCCGATCTGCAGCGATCGTATCGAACCGCGGAGCTCGCGTTTGGCGACGCCTACCCGGTCGTGCGTGACCGGCGCCTGCGCGAATGCAACTACGGCGAGCTGAACCGTGCGCCCGTCTCGGAGGTCGAGGCCCTGAGGGTCTCGGCGATCGCCACGCCGTTTCCGGATGGCGAGAGCTACGAGGACAGCTCGCGGCGACTGCTTGCTCTTTTGGGCGAGCTGGCGGCGACGAGAGCCGGGCAGACCGTGATGATCATCGGACATCGCGCGACCCAGTACGGGCTCGACCGCTGGATCCGCGGTGTTTCACTGCAGGAGGCCATCAGGACACCGTGGCGCTGGCAGCCGGGATGGACCTACGAGCTCGCGTAGCTGCCGTCCAAGAACTCGATCGCCGTGCCGACGCCGCCGCCACGAACTGGCGAGCCTTGGACTCGCCCTTCTTGAACGATCCGAGATCGAACTTGCGAGGCGGCGACTTGCGAGAACACGTTGTGCAGGAACGGATCGCGGTTCGGGAAGGCCGTCATGAACGTCGCCTGCACCAGATCCTCGACGACATCCGGGTCGCTGCTCCGCATCCGCGCGACGAACCGGTGCACGGCCTCGACATGGCGCGAAGAGGAGTGCTCGCGCCGCCTGGTCTGCGGTCGCGCACTTTCGCGCACGGCATCCCCACGGTGGCGTCGGTCAGTGCAGCATGCGCATCAGGGCGAGATGGCAGGAGTCCGGATTCCGCGCGCCGTTCTGGATCGAGCGCGGCTTCGCACGCGAGCTCACGCTGCGCTCAAGGCACGTGATCGACCAGGTCATCAGTAATCGCAGCCCTCGAAGCCCGGGCACTCGGCGCAGCTTTCGATCAGGTCCTGCTCGACGGAGAACGTCGCCGTCATCCGATAGACCGGGCCGGTTCCGATCTCGACGTCCAACGCACCGTCGATGTCGATCGCACAGCTCGCGGTGCTGCCGGATCCCTCGCATCGCTTCGCCGAGCGGGGCTGCAGATCCACGTGCCCGGTCGCCGGTTCGCGGAACACCACTTTGCTTCCCTCGTACGAGACCACCTCGGCGTTGGACGCGTCGAGCGCGGTGCGCCCCTCCACGAGCATCCGGAGTCTGATCCGCAGCGTGAACTGCTGCTGAGCGAGCTCGACCGTGACGTCGTGGTGGATCAGCTCCGAATCGCCGAAGACATACGTGCTGGCATGCGCGGCGATGACCGGCACGGCGACGCCATCGGCGCTCCACGTCGCATCGAGCGCGACCGCATTGTCGCGGGTCCAGCGGCACCGCTCGTCGCAGGCGGCCAGGAGCGCGAGCACGAGCGCGAGCACGAGCGTGATGTTCCGCATCAACCGCGAGCATTACACAACCGGCGCGGCGAGCTCGGCACCACGTCGGCAAGCCTCGGCACGACCCTGCGAAACATGCGTGTCCCCACGCGCGGACGCGCTGTCGGCCTCGTCGACGGGCTCCGTCATCGTGCCGTCATGGAGTCCGAGAGCTTCGATGCCAAGCTCGGGCGCGCTCAGATGAGGACAGTTGGCGCACGTGTCGACCACGGGAGAGCTCGTCCCGCGGCGGCGAGCGCATCCTGCGTGACCTGAATGACCAGCGCGAAGCTGACAAGATGTCTGGCCGAGACGTTCAAGATCCACCCGCTGACGATCGAGGACATCTGGGGCGCGCAGACGGCGCCGAAGATCGACGACTTCCCGGGCTATCTGTATTTATTCGCCGTCGGTGCCGCGGGTACCATCGCCGGTTCCGTCGGTGACCCACGACGTGCGACCGGATGGATCGGGTCGGAAGTGGTACTCGACGCGGCCATCAGGGCGCGCGGTTCGGCGCTCCGCAAGGAATCCGATCATCAGGCGTCGTCATCTTCGAAATGTCGAGGCGCATCCATCCGTTCGTGGAGGACGCGCACGACTTCGATCCATCCGAGCCGAACGACTCGGTAGTACACGACGTGCACGGGTGCCCTGACGTCCCCGACACCCTGGGCGCAACGGACGTGAAGACTTCGGATTCCAGCCCGAAGTTCTGCTCTGGCACGCGAAGCAGGTAGCTCGGGTTCGGCTGCCGCCCTTCGGATCGCCTTCGTGAGCAACGCCCGATAGCGCGTCATAGCGGCAACGCCCCAGCGTTCCAGGCTCGTCTCGAAGATGCGCGAGAGATCGCCTTTCGCCTGCGCGGAGATGCGGTAGCGCGCCATCGTAGGGCTCGATCAGCGCGGTCGCTTGCGTCGAGCTGGCGTCAGCGATCTCATGAACCCGTCGAGCTCGGAGTCCTCGACCTCCACGTAGTCACCTCGGTCCAGCGCAGCGACGCCCTCGCCGATCATCGCGCGAAGAGCCTTCAGTCGCAGCGCGTCCTCCCTCCGTCTCTTTTGGAGCGCGCGCAGCGCATCCCGGATCGCCTCACTCGCGTTTTGATATTCCCCCGACTCGACGATCTTCTCGACGAACTCGTCTTGTTGCTGGGTCAAGCTGATGTTTCGGGTCGGCACCTTGCGCCTAGCGTATCATCGATGGCAAAGATTGCCATCAGCTGTGTTTTGGCTGCGTCGCTTCTCTCTGCCACAGCTCGAGCGCGGCGCCGACGCCGAGGGCCGACGCCGAGGGCCGACACCTTCACCTCGATCACGGGGTGGACCAAGTATTTGTGGAAGTTGTGTCTGTCCCCATTCAGCGATACGTCGGCGGTGGCTCGCGGCGGTACTTCTCGCCGTACTTGTTCGTGTGCGGCACCTCGCCGCCGCGGACGACCGCGAGCTCGAGGGGCGCGTCGGCGCCCGCGGTCACCGTGACCTTGCTGCTCGCCGGCTTCGCCGCGCGGCGGGTGTACGCGAACACGGTCCAGGTGCCGGGCGGGACGCCGTCGAGGGTGAACCGGCCGTCCGCACCGACGCGGGTGTGGCGGCGATTCGGCAACACGAGCACCGTCGCGGCCATCTCGGGGTGGATGTTGCAGTAGACGTCGACGACGCCGGGCGTCGCGAACTGGCGATCCTTGGACTCGCCCTTCTTGAACGATCCGAGATCGAACTTGCGAGGCGGCGACTGCGAGAACACGTTGTGCAGGAACGGGTCGCGGTTCGGAAAGCTCACCGAATCACCGACGGTGATCGCCACGAGATCGGGCACGAACCGGCGGCCCTTCTGCTGGATCACGGTGGGCGTGCCGGCAGGCGGTTCCGCGAACCCGACGAGGTAGACGATGACCTCCGCGTTGACCGCGGGCTTGCCGTCCGCCTCGGTGACCTTGACGCTGCCGACGACGCGTCCGGTCGGTC
>JACCTC010000356.1 GCA_013812655.1 Deltaproteobacteria bacterium
CCTGTGCACCGGCATCGCTGCTCGCGAACCGGGCGTCGATCGCCGCGTGCCCGGCGTCGCCGAGCCGGACGAGGGCAGGGGCCGCGCGCGCGGCCGCCGGTTCGTCGCCGACCACGATCAGCTCGACGAGCGCGGCCACGTCGCGTTGGCCGGGCGTGAAGTTCGGCTTCGCGAGCTCGGCCGCGAGGTCGAACTGCGCCGGTCTGGTCGTCCCCTTCGCCACGCGAGGCCGCAGCGCGCTAGCGCCGGTTCTTCTTGCGCGCGGCCTTCTCGGCCTTGCGCTTGTCGCGTGCCTTCTGCTTCTCGCGCGCGCCCTGCTGGCCGACGAGCGCCTTCGTGCCCGGCGGCGTGTAGCCCTTGGGCAAGCCGGGCAGGTTGCCGGGCATGCCCGGCAGCGCGGGCATCCCTGGCATTGCTCCGCCACCCTCGCCGCCGAACCCCGGAGGCATCCCGCCACCCGCGGCCATCAGCGCATTGATGTCCATGTTCCCGAGCTTCTTCATCTGCGAGAACTGCTTGAAGCCCGGGATCTTGCCCATCAGCCCCGTCGACGCGCCGAGCTGCACCATCATCTGGCGCATCTGCGCGAACTTCTGCAGCAGCTCCTTGACCTCTTGCTCGGTGCGGCCCGAGCCCTTCGAGACGCGCATGACGCGGCTCGGGTGGAAGTCGGCGCGGCGGCGCTTCGCGCTCTTGCCGGCAGTGGTCGTCATGTCCTCCCACGACGTCGCGACGAACACCTGCGGGTTCAATCGCTCCTCGTGCGTCATCGACGAGATCATCGCCTCGATCTTCGTGAGCTCGCGATCGTCGAGGTTCACACCCTCGGGCAGCCCGCCGCCGAAGAACGGCAGCTTCTCGAAGAGATCCTTCAATGATCCCATCTTCTGGATCATCTTGATCTGCTCGAGGAAGTCCTGCATGTCGAACTTGCCCTTGAGCATGCGGAGGGCGTCTTCCTCCGCCTTCTCCGCGTCGACGACCTGCTCGAAATCTTTGACGAGGCCGACGATGTCGCCCATCCCGAGGATGCGCGACGCGAGACCTTCGGGCCGGAACTCCTCGAGCTTGTCGAGCGACTCGCCCATGCCGAGGAACTTGATCGGCTTGCCCGTGAACTCCTTGACCGACAGCGCGGCGCCACCACGGGCGTCACCGTCGAGCTTCGTCATGATGATGCCGTCGAGGTTCAACCGCTTGTTGAACGTGTCGGCGACATTGACGGCGTCCTGACCGGTCATCGCGTCGAGGACGAGGAAGATGTTCGCGGGCTTCGCGGCCTTGTCGATGTCCTCGAGCTCCTGCATCAGGGGCTCGTCGATCGCGAGGCGGCCGGCGGTGTCGTAGATGATGACGTCGCAGCCAAGCTTCGCGGCCTCGGTCGCGGCCTCGCGGCAGATCGTGACGGGATCCTTGCCGGGGATGTTGAACACCGGCATGTCGAGCTGGCGGCCGAGCGTCTTCAGCTGATCGACGGCGGCGGGCCGGTAGATATCGGCGGCGACGAGGAGCGGCTTCTTCTTGTGCGTCTTCTCGAGCCAGCGTGCGAGCTTGCCGACACTCGTCGTCTTGCCCGAGCCCTGGAGCCCGATGAACATGATGCCGGTCGGGCCGCGGCTCGCCCAGTTGAGGTCGGTGTTGACCGGCCCCATCATCTTGATCAGCTCGTCCTGGCAGATCCCGATGAACGCCTGCTCGGGCGTGATCTTGACCGTGCCGTACTCCTTGGACTTCGCCTTGAGCTCGACTTCCTTGCCGCGCGCCGCGGTCCGTACACGCTCGAGGAACTTCTTGACGACGCTGAACTCGACGTCGCCTTCGAGCAGCGAGAGCCGAACGTCGCGGAGGGCGTCCTCGATGATGTCATCGGTGAGCTCGGCTACACCGGTCAGCCGCTGGCGAGCGGCGCGGAATCCTTTGGCAAGGGTCTCCAGCACCGTGTCGCTATAGCACGCTGGCGCGCCCGCTCGTAGACCACGAGGACGGGGTCGTCATGAATCCATTCCGCGAATCACTCCGCACATGTCGGCCCGCAGGATCGCGGCTCGGCGGTGATAGGTTTCGGCGATGAAGTGGATCGCGTTCATCGCCATCCTCGGCTGCGGCGGGAGCTCGCCGGCACCGGCGCCCCCCGCGAGTCCGCGGCCCGAGGCGCCGGTCGTCGCGCCGGTCGGCAATCCACCGCCGCCGCCCGACCTGCTCGGCGGCCCCGCACCGGCCACCGGCAATCGCTGCGATACCGTCGCCGCGAGCGACCTCTCGATCGACGGGCTCGTCGACGACTGGCAGGACACCCACGTGGTCGCCCGCGTCGGCGCGGCCAGCGATGGCGCGGTCGAGCTGCGCTGCGGCTGGGATGGCAGCACGCTCGCACTCGCGATCGACATCAAGGACGACCGCGTCGTCCGCGTGAAGGGCGGCCACGAGGATCACGTGACGATCGCGCTCGCCGCCGGCGGCAAGCCGCTCTCGCTCGCGGTGTATCCGGCGAACGCGCTCGCGCGCTCGAAGATCACCAAGCCCGCGAAGGTGATGGCCGCGGACTCGCTCCAGCCCAAGGGCTTCTCGATCGAGCTCGCGATCCCGGCGTCCGCGATTCCCGGGTTCTCGGTCGCGACCGTCGCCTTCGAGCTCGACCTCGTGTTCCATGACTCGGACGCGGCGACCGGCGGCGATACCCAGCCACTCCAGATCCGCCAGCCGCTCGAGCTCTCCGAGCGCAAGGATCTCGTCGACGACTTCCTCGCGAGCGTGAAGCTGCGCAAGGCCGACATCAAGGTCGACGTCATGGCGGACCTCGATCCCGATCGCCGCGGCAAGGAGCGCCTCGTCGCCGGCGGCACCGTGATCGGCATCCTCACCGATCAGTACGCGTTCGTCTCGCTGCCGGCGGCGACCGCGGCCGACGTCAAGCAGGTCGCGCTGATCCCGCTCGGCGCGCGCGGCCACCAGATCGTGTCGGCGGTCGTCCGCCAGAGCGGCAACGGCGGCAGCCGCGAGCTGTTGATGCTGTGGACGGTGTGGAGCGGCCAGCTCCAGCCGCTCGCGCAGATCGAGGTGCGCAAGGAGATGGCCGGCAACGTCCTCGAGGCAGGCTGGAAGCTCGTCAAGGGCAAGCAGGGGCCCGAGCTGTGGGTCGAGCCGAAGCCCGCCGTCGGCTGGACCGCCGAGACCTGGAACGAGGTCCCGGCGCCCGATCTCGATCCGATCGTGCTGCCGTGGGATCCGATGCGCGGCGGCGTCGCGTACACGCTGACCGGTGCCGAGCTCGCGCGCCGCGATCTGCCGCCGCCGAAACCGAAGAAGCGCTGAGCCGCTTGGCGGCTAGCTCGACGACGCGGCCTGACCGTCGTCGTACGGCAGGTCGGCGTAGTCTTCGCGGTAGAGCTCGCCGAGCTTGCGCTTGACGAACACGTCGATCAGGTCCGGGTCGTACATCTTGCCGGCGGTCTTCATCAGCACGGCCTCGCACTCCTCGAGAGGCAGCGCGGCCTTGTACGGCCGATCGGTCGACATCGCGTCGTACGCGTCGGCGATCGCTACGATCCGCGCGACCAGCGGGATGTCGTCGGACTTCATCTTGTCGGGGTAGCCCGAGCCATCCCACCGCTCGTGGTGGTTGCGCACGGCCGGCATGATCGGGTGGAGCATCTCGATCTTCGACGCGATGTCGTAACCCTTCACCGGGTGCTCGCGCATGTGGATCCACTCGGTGTCGTCGAGGGGGCCGGGCTTCAGCAGCACGGCATCCTTGATGCCGATCTTGCCGATGTCGTGGAGGAACGCGCCGAACTCGAGCGTCTCGAGGCCCTCGAGCGGGTAGCCCGCCTCGCGCGCGAGCACGAGCGAGTAGGCGGCGACCCGGCCGCAGTGCCCCTTGGTGTACGGATCCTTCGCTTCGATCGCCTCGGCGAGCCCGAACAGCGCCTGGCGGTTCGCGATCTTGAGCTTCACGTAGCTGTCCTCGAGCTCCTTCGTGCGCTCCTTGACGACGACGTCGAGCAGGGTCTCGCGGCGCTGCAACTTTTGCTGATCGAGCGACAGCTTGCGGACGAGCTCGCGCTGCTCCTCGACGAGGTTCAGCAGCTTGACGCCCTCGCCGACAAGCGCGACCAGGCGGCTGCGCTCGCTGGGCTTGGCGACCAGGCGAATGATGATGCCGGCGTGGTGCGGCCGGTAGTCGAGCTCGACGGCCTCGTCGGGCGAGGTCACGAGCACGATGCGCAGCGCCTCGGGGCTATGGAGGATGCTCGACTCGAGCAAGCCGACGCCGTCGAAGCTGCCGGAGACGTGGTAGCTGACGATCACGTGCGCGGGCTGCGATCGCAGCTTGTTGAGCGCCTCGACCGTCGACCGCGACGTCTCGACTGCGAGCCCGAGCCCGCCCAGCAACTCGGCGAGCTCGCCGAGCGCCTCGACCTGCGGATGTGCCACCAGGGCACGGAAGCGCCGACTCACGCACGTGACTATATCCGTGGCAAACCCCGGAGCAATGGGTAGATTGCGAGCCTCACCGGGGCCATCCCGGGACCCACCTGGCGCCTAACGAGCCGCCTCCACGACATGCAACAAGAAGTCACGGGTAACCTCGCCGGCCTCAAGACGAGCGAGATCAAGTCACTGGAACGGCTCTATCGGCGACGCGTCGCACCGACGGAGGTCGTGTCATCGGAGCTGGCGACCCAGCTCGCCACACAGAGCGCCGAGCTGCATCGTCAGGTCGGCGTCCTGATCGACCGCCGCGGCGCGATCCAGCACGTGATCGTCGGCGACGCCTCGAAGCTCGTGCTGCCGGACGTCGGCCGTATGCGCGGCGGGCAGGGCCGGTTTCGCGGCCTCCGGCTCGTCCACACGCATCTCCGCGGCGAGCCGCTGACGCGCGACGATCTCACCGACCTGGCGCTGCTCAGGCTCGACGCGGTGGCCGCGATCGGTGTCGACGCCGCGGGCCACGCGGGCAAGCTGTTCATCGGCCACCTGCTCGCCGACGCGCCACCCGATCGGCCGTGGCACGAGCTGCCCGCCGAGCAGGCGACCGCGTCGCGCACGAACTTCCTCGAGCTGATCGAGCGCCTCGAGGTCGACTACGGCCGCAAGCGCCGGGTCGCCGCGACCGACAAGGGCAAGGACCGCGCGCTGCTCGTCCATGTCGCAGTCGGCCGCAAGACCGACTCCGAGGCGCGGGTCGCCGAGCTCCGCGAGCTGTGCCGGACCGCCGGCGTCAAGGTGCTCGACGTGCTCGTGCAGCGTCGCCCCGAGGCCGATCCGAAGTTCCTCGTCGGCCGCGGCAAGCTCGAAGACATCCTGCTGCGCGCGATGCAGCTCGGCGCCGAGGTCGTGATCTTCGATCCAGATCTGACGCCCGGCCAGGCGCGCTCGATCAGCGATGCGACCGAGATGAAGATCATCGATCGCACGATGCTGATCCTCGACATCTTCGCGCAGCATGCGACGAGCCGCGACGGCAAGCTGCAGGTCGAGCTGGCGCAGCTTCGTTACGCCTTACCGCGACTCGTCGAGAAGAACACGATGATGTCGCGGCTCACGGCCGGCCCCGGTGGCCAGGCAGGTCTCGGGGGTCGCGGACCTGGCGAGACCAAGCTCGAGATCAACCGCCGCCGCGCGCGCGAGCGGATCCAGATCCTCGAGAAGCGGCTCGAGGACCTCGCGGGCGATCGCCGGTTGCGGCGCCAGCGCCGGACTCACCGCGACGTCCCGATCCTCGCGATCTGCGGCTACACGAACGCCGGCAAGTCGACGCTGCTCAACGCGTTGACCCAGGGTGACGCGCTGGCCGCCGACAAGCTGTTCGCGACGCTCGATCCGATCAGCCGCCGGCTCCGGTTTCCGCAGGAGCGCGAGGTCGTGATCACCGACACGGTGGGCTTCATCCGCGATCTACCCGCGGAGCTGACGCGCGCGTTTCGCGCGACACTCGAGGAGATGGCCGACGCCGATCTGCTCGTCCACGTCGTCGATGCATCGGACGCCGACCGCGATCAGCACATCCGCGCCGTCGAGGGGATCCTCGCGGACCTCGGGCTCGGCAACAAGCCGCGCATCCTGGTCTGGAACAAGGCAGACCGGATCGACTCCGACGAGGCCGATCAGCTCGCGCGACTCGACGGCGGCTTCGTGGTGTCCGCGCTCGACAGCGCGACGTTCGGGCCGCTGCTCCTCGCGATCGAGCGCGGGCTGTTCCAGCAGGGCAAGGATACGCAGCTCGCACACGCGCAGGCGTGATCGCGCGACGGTTCGAGGACCTGGATCCCTCCCGCAACAAGACACCGCGTGCCGGTCCACTGCGTGCGCTCGCGACATTGCTCACGATGCACACCATGTAGTGACAGCAGCGCGCTCGGGGCAACTCGGACTCACGTCCAACTAGCCGAGCGCCACCGGACGGTCTTTCCTCGGCGAGGTAGACGCCCTTCATGTCGTGCCGTGGATTACTCGTTGTCCTGCTGGCGAGCGCGTGTGCCGCGCCACCCGACGAGCTCGTCGGCCTCGGCGAGCTCGAGGAGTCGTCTTCAGCGCTTCAGAACGCGACGACCGTGGTCTCGCTGACGTTCGATGACACGTTCGCCGATAACTTCCAGGTCGCTGCCATGGCCGAAGCGCGCGGCATGCGCGCGACGTTCTACGTGAACAGCGGCCGGATCGGCCAGTCGGGCTACATGACCCGCGCGCAGCTGATCGCGATGGAGGACGCCGGTCACGAGATCGCCGGTCACACGATCAGTCACGCGAACCTGTCGACGCTCGAGCCCGATGAGGTTCGCCGCCAGGTCTGCAACGATCGCCTCGCGCTGCTCGACGCTGGCTTCGCGATCACGTCGTTCGCGTATCCGTTCTCGGCCCAGAGCTCGACGGTCCACCAGATCGTCGCCGAGTGCGGCTACAACTCGGGCCGCCTCGTCGGCGGGCTCGCGATGCCATCGAGCTGCAATGGCTGCCCGTACGCGAACCGGATGCCGCCGCCCGATGCGTACCAGGTGCGCACCAACGACTCGGTGAAGGAGCAGACGACGCTCGAAGACCTCACAGGCTACGTCACGCGTGCCGAGCAGAACGGCGGCGGCTGGGTCCCGATCGTGTTCCACCATGTCTGCGCCGGTTGCGATTCGCTCGCGGTCAGCCCGACGACGCTCGCGGCATTCCTCGACTGGCTGGAGGCTCGCGTGGCGCTCGGAACCGAGGTCGCGACCGTCGACCAGGTGATCGGCGGAACGCTGAAGGCCGGCGTCGACGGTCCGCCCGTATATTCGCAGCCAGCGACCGGAAACATGCTGCAGAACCCGTCGCTCGAGAGCGACTCCAACGGCGATCAGCTCCCCGACTGCTGGCAGCGAGGTGGCACCGGAACCAACGCGGCGACCTACTCGCTCACGAACGTCGCCTACGAGGGGAACGTCGCGCAGCGCATCACGATGACGAGCTTCACCTCGGGTGCGCGGCGGCTGGTCTCGCGACAGGACCTCGGCACCTGCGCGCCCGCCGTGACACCGGGTCGTCAATACACCGTCACCGCGCGGTACATCGCGAACAGCCAGCCGATGTTCACGATCTACTACCGAAACTCGAGCGGCGGCTGGGTGTGGTTCGCGCAGAGCCCGCGGCTGCCGACGTCGTCGACGTACGCGCTCGGCATCTACACGACGCCGGCAATGCCGGAGGGTGCCACCGCGATCAGCGTCGGCCTCTCGCTCGCCGGCCTCGGCACGCTGACGATGGACGCGTTCACGCTCGCGGAGGCGGGCGGCACGACCGACGCCACGCCGCCAGTGGTCGCGCTGACCAGCCCGGCCGACGGCGCGACCGTGAGCGGCACCGTGACGCTGTCGGCAACCGCCTCGGATGCCAGCGGCATCGGCCGCGTGGAGCTCCTCGCCGACGGCACCGTGATCGCGACCGAGCTCGTCAGTCCGTACGAGCTCGACTGGGATACGACACCGTTCGCGGGCCGCACGGTGACGCTGACCGCGCGAGCCTTCGACGAGGCGGGCAACACCGCGACCTCGGCGAGCCGGCAGGTCACGGTGGCCGGCGCTACGTCGACGAACCTGCTGCAGAATGCATCGCTCGAGACCGACGCGAACGGCGACCAGATCCCGGACTGCTGGCAGCGCGGCGGCAGCGGCACGAACGCCGCCATCTACACGCTGACGACGAATGCCTATGCCGGAGCTCGCGCGCAGCGCATCGACATGACGAGCTACAGCTCCGGTGCGCGGCGCCTGGTCTCGCGACAGGATACCGGTGCGTGCGCACCCGCGGCTGCGGCGGGCCGCCGGTACACGGTGACCGCGCGGTACATCGCAACGAGCCAGCCGGTGTTCACGATCTACTACCGGAACGCGAGCGGCAGCTGGGTGTGGTTCGCGCAGAGCCCGACGTTTGCCACCTCGTCGAGCTATGCCCTCGCCAGCTACACGACGCCGGCGTTGCCGTCGAGCGCCACTGCGATCAGCGTCGGGTTATCGATCCTCAACCTCGGCTCGCTGACGATGGACGACTTCACGCTCGTGCAGGCGCCCTAGCGACGCGTCCGGCGCACGAACCCGAGTGCGATCCCGGCCAGCACGATCGCGCCGCCGAGAACGGCATGGCTCGGCGGCTGCTCGCCGAACACGGCCCAGGTGATCAGCGAGCTGACGATCGGCTCGCCGAGGATCGCGAGCGCCACGAGGTGGGTCGGCGTGATCCGCACCGCGCGGTTCAGCAGGCTGTGCCCGACAAACGACGCGACGACCGCCGCACCGGCCGACGCGACGTATGCGTGCGCGGGCAGCGCGGTGACATCGGCGCCGAGGACGAGGGCTGCCGCGAGGAGGCCGATCGCGGCGATCGCGTTGACGACGCCGAGGTAGGGCAGGAGAGGCACCGCCTCGCGCAGCCGCCGGCCGACGACGAGGTAGCCGGCCGCGCTCGCCGCACCGATCAGCGCGAGGCCGTCACCGATCAGCGCGTCGCCCCCCGCTTGCCAGTCGCCGCCCGCAAGCACCGCGCACCCACCGGCGGCGATCGTGATGCCCACGATCTCGCGCCCGGCGACGCGGTCGCCGAGGAACACGCGGCCGAACAGCGCGGCGAAGATCGGATTCGTGCAGACCAGCGCGACTGACGCTGCGGTCGACGTGAACGCCAGCGACGCGATCCACGATCCGAAGTGGATCCCGAGCAGCAGGCCGGAGAGCACGACGAACGGCCGGTCACGACGCGGGATCGCGCGTAGCGCCGGTAGCTCGCGCCAGCCCGCGGCGAGCAGCAGCACCGCCGCCATCGCGACGCGCAGCGCGGCGATCGTGATCGGCGGCGCCGGAGCTGCCCATCGCGCGAACGGTGCGCCCGTCGAGATCGCGACGATCGCGATCGCGAGCAGCACCGCGGCCCTCGGCTTCACCGGCGCGTCCCGGCCTACGTCGGTTCGGACTTCGGTGCGCCCTGATCGTCGAGGACGGTGAGCGCGATCGCCATCGCCTTCTTCGCGCGCGCGACCATCGCCTCGTCGGCCTTGATCTTCTGGTACGCGCGGAGCACCTGCTCCTGGTAGTTCGCGTTCTCCTGCTCGATCGACTCGATCTCCTTGCGCAGGTCGCCGATGCGATTGTCGCGCTCGGTGATCGCGTCGGCCGCGGTGCGGAGCTCGGCGTTGCGATCCGCGATCGTTTGCACGGCGCTCGCCAGCTCGCTCTCGCTGCGCTTGATAGTGTCACGCGCCGCGGACAGGCCGCGCTTGAGCTCGTCACGCTCGCCGGCGAGATCCTTGAGCTCGGTGCCATGGGCGGCCGTGAGCTTTGCGACCTCGGCGCCGTGCGCGGTCGCGAGCTTTGCGAGCTCGGCGTCATGCGCGGTCGCGAGGTCGGCGCGTGCACGCTCGAGCTGCTCGACCTTCGCGGCGTGGGCGGCGACCAGCTCGTCACGTCCGCGCTCGAGGCCGGAGACCTCGCTGGCACGTGCAGCCGCGAGCTGTGCGACCTCCGCCGCGTGGGCAGATGCGAGCTCCTGGCGCACGCGCTCGAGCTCGGTCTCCTTCGCCTCGATCGCCCGCTTCTGCTCGGCGTCTGCGACAGCCTTGACCTTGACGATCTCGCCATTTGCGACCGCCATCGCGCGCTCGTGCATCGCTGTCAGCTCTGCGAGGGCGCTGGCGTGGGCCTGCGTGCTGGCCTCCGCCTTCTGCGCGAGCTCCTCGAGCTGGCGCCTGGCGCCGAGCAACAGCTGCTTGAGCTCGGCGATCTCGCGATCGGCAACCTCCTGCTGCTGCGCGAGCGCCGCGCGATGCTGCTCGGTGGCACGCTCGAGCGCGCTGCGATGCTCGGCGGACGTCCGCTGGATCTCGTCGATCGCGCGCTGCTTGTCCTCGGCGAGCCGGCTGAGCTCCTCCGCGTGCTGCGCGGCGAGCTGAGCCTGGACCTGACGTTGCTCCTCGACGAGCTGAACCTTGGCGGCCTCGTGCCGCGCGATGAGGTCGTCGACCTCGCGCCTCGCGACATCGAGCTTGACGCCATGCTGCGCGGCCTGGCGCTCGAGCTCGGCCTTGAGCTCGGCGAGCGCGGCGGTGTGTGCGGCCGCGTCTTCCTGACGGGCTGCGGTCAGCTCGCGCTCGCGGGTCGACAGCGCGGCTGCGTGCTGGTTCGCCTGGTACGCGAGCTCGTTGGCGTGCTTGCTCGCGAGCTCGGCGAGCGCCTGCTCGGCGCCGGCTGCCTGCTGCGCGAGCTCGCCGCGGAGTCGCTGGATCTCGCCGGTCATCTCGGTGACGGCCCGGTCGTGAGCGTCCGCCGATGCCACCAGCTGCACGGCGAGCTCGTCGCGCGCGCGCTTGACGTCCGCGGCGTGCTGGACCTCGATGCGCGCCAGATCGGCCGCACGTTCACCCTGCATCCGGGTGACCAGCTCGTCCTGCTCGCGGCGGGCGCGCACGGTGGCGGCCGCTTGCTCCTCGCGGAACCGCGAGATGTCGGTCGTGTGCTTCGCCTCGAGCTGCTTGACCGCATCGTCGGCCTCGGCGCGAAGCTCGCGCCGGGCAGTATCGACCGCGGCCGCGAGCGCTCCGGCGTGCTGGGTCTCGAGATCGCTGCGCGCTTGCTGGATCGCCGCGGCGTGCTGGGCGGCGAGCTCCCCGCGAAGCCCTTCGAGCTCGCTCCCGTGACGCGCGACGAGCTGTTCGCGCTCGGCGCGCAACGCCTGCTCGGCATCGGAGGCGCTCGATGCGCGGAGCGCGCTCTCGCTCGCGAGATCGCGCTCGAGCTGCTCGCGAGCAGCTTCGGCCGCGGCGACGCCCTGCGCCTTGTCACCGAGCTGCTGGCGCAGCGCCGCGAGCTGCTGGTGCAGCTCCTGCTCCTGGCCGTGGAGCTGCTGGACCTTGGCGCCGTCCTCGTCGAGACGCTGCTCGAGCTCGCGTGCCTTGGCCTCGAGTGACTGGCGCTGCTCGTCGGCGTCGCGCAGCCGGCCCTGGGCCTCGGCAAGCTCGCGCTCGCGGGCGACGAGATCGGCGCGCGTCTTCTTCGTCTCGTTCTCCGCCGCGAGGATCTTCTCGCGGAGGTTCATGAACTCGCGTTCGCGTCCACCACCACGGGTCGCGGCATCGGCCGACGCACGCGAGCGATCGAGCTCGGACTTGAGCTGCGCGAGCTGGCGCTCGAGCTCGCTGATCTTGTGGACCGCCTTGCGATCGTGAACGCCGGACTGCTCGTTCCGCGCGTCCTGCGCGATCATGTCGAGGCCGAGATCCGGAACCGCGGCGGCCACGTGCGCGACAACAGCTGCCGCGGCAGGCGCTGGCACAGCCTCAGGCGCGGGTGCCTCGACGTGCTTCGGTCGGCTCGGCTCGCGGGCGGCGGCTTCGGCGGCGTCGTCGGCGCTGCGCGGGTGATGGACGGGCTCGGGCACGCCCGTGTCGTCGGGAACCTCCTCGTCGATCGCGTGGAGATCGTCGTCATCGATCATCTGGAGGTCGTCGTCCGCCAGCATGATCGCGGGCGACGACTCGTAGCCGCTGCGAGTGCCGGCGGGCTCCTCCGTGGCGATCGGTTCGTCGAACATCTGCGGGACCGGTTCGGCACTCTCAGCGTGCGCGTACGCAGGCGCGTCGTCGGCGCTCTCGTCCACGGGCATGTCGTGGTACGCGTCGGCGTCCTGATCGGGCTGTGGCTGCTCCGGCAGGTCGTGATGGGCACGCGCCTCGGCATCGGCGGCCGCGGCGAGCTCCTCGATCGGGATCATGTCTCGCGACACGATCGGGATGTCGTCTGCGTACTGGCGCTGCTCGATCGGCGGACGCTTCGACTCCTCGCTGAACGAGTCGAAGTTGTCGTCGTCGGATCGACCGCCATCATGGATCATCCCGGGCACGGCGCCTTCGGCGTCGGTCGTGGTCTCGGCCGCCTCGGGCGCGATCGGCATGTTCGGATCGGCCGCCGCGCGGCGCTCGTCCTCGAAGTCGTTGGCCTCGTCGGCCACGTTCGCACCGGCGGGGGCGACCTGCGTGTTGTCGAAGCTGGGCACGGCATCGTCCGCGCCCATCGTGTCCATCGACTCCATCGAGTCCATCGAGTCCATCGAGTCCATCGAGCCCATCATCGAGCCGAACGCGTCCTCGACGTCGGAATCCACCATCAGGTCGACGTGCTTGTCGGGTCCGCCCATCCTCGTCTGCTGCTCGTTGCCGAACTCGTCGCCGTTGCCACCCTCCTCGATCACCTCGTCGACGACGTCGCCGCCATCCATCGCGATGTCATCGACCTCGACGGGGATATCGAGATCATCGATGCCACCGCTCTCTACCTGGCCGACCTCGACGACCGGGCCAAGCTCGACGAGTCCGCCGATCTGCGCGAGTAGCTCGTCCTTGCTGACGAGCCGCTTGTCGACGTACGCGTTCGCGTGGGCCTTGAGGTTGCGATGCTTCGTGAAGCTCTCGGCCGCGAGCGAGGCGGTCACCAGGATGATCGGCGCCTTCGTGAGCTTCTTGACGCGCTGGAAGATCTTGAAGCCCGCCTTGTCGGGCTCGTCGACGCCGATCACGACGAGCTCGAACTGCTCGGTCGGGATCTGCGCGATCGCCTCGTCGGCATCGGGTTCGGCGACGACGGCGATCCGGTAGCGTCCCAGCAGGACGGTCAGGGTGGTGCGAAACGTGAGATCGGCGTCGATCAGCAGGATGCGGCGGTTCATGCTCCCCGCCGCGATGATAGCCGGATTACCGGCCTTGCTGGGCTCGGCCGATCAGATCCGATGACACCACGAGCTCGAGCAGCTCCTGCGGGCTGAGGCGCTCGGCGGCGAACGTGTAGCCCATGCCGTGCTCGTCGACGTAGGTGATCGCCGGGGTACCGTTCGCGTTGTGGACGTGGAGCGTCCGGTCGCCGACCTTGATCGCCTGGCCGCCCGATAGCCCGTCGCGCCGCATGCCGTCGATCAGCACCGCGGTGAGCGTGAACTGGTTCGTGCCGATCGAGACCCGGTACTTGAGCAGCGCGGCCTCGTGGCCGGCGACCGAGGTCAACCGCGCGCCGACGAGGTCGATGCCAGGCTCCGTGAATTGCGGAGGCTCGACGGGTGCGAAGTGCTCGCGCAACCACGGACCGGTGCTCGCGCCCTGAACTTCGAGCGGCATCGAGCGCGTCTGCTGGCGCACGGCGTCCTGGGTGACGCTACCGACCGCCGCGGGATCCGGCGGGCGGACCATCACGAACATCAGGATCGCTGCGGCTGCTACGAGCGTCGCGGCGCCGGGGAGGAGCCACTGCCCGACGAAGGCCAGCGAGCGACGGCGTCCCGCACGTGCGGCGTCGCGGTCCTCGCGATCGAGCACCCCGGCGAGCCGTGCCTTCAGCAGATCGGAGGCGGGTGGCGCGACCAGCGCCTTGCGGACGAGCTGGAGCTCGGCGCGCTCGCTGTCGACGTGGTGCCGGCAGGTCGCGCAGGTCAGGAGATGCAGCTCGAGCTCGCGGCGCTCTTCGACCACCAGCTCGTCATCGAGAAATGCCATCGCAAGCGTGTCGATGCTCTGACACAGACTCATCGCGAACCCTCTCGCGCGCGGTTGGCGCGGAATGCCTCGAGATCGAGCGTCTTCGACTCCGACGGCTTCTGCTCGTCGCTTTGGGCGCTCGTTCTCTCGGCGCTGGTTACGGCCTCGGCCCTCACGTAGCCCTCGGCGAGCGCGAACTCGCGGAGTGCCGCGGCGAGCAGCTTGCGGCCACGGAACAGCCGGCTCATCACGGTGCCGACGGGCGTCTGCATGATATCCGCGATCTCCTTGTAGGAGAGACCCTGGACGTCGCACAGCACCACGGCGGTGCGGAAATCATCGGGGAGGCTGTCGAGCGCGCGCTGGACGTCATCGGACACGCTGCGATCGAGCAGCGCGCGCTCCGGCGTCTGGCGCTCGCTCGCGGCGGCATGCACGAGCACGCCATCGGTCGCGTCCTGCTCGGCGCTCGCCGCATCGAGCACCTCGCGGCTGCGCTTCTTGCGCTGGTACTCGTTGATGAAGGTATTGGTCACGATGCGCAGCAGCCATGCCTTGCAGTTCGAGTCCTGCTCGAACGAGTCCCAGAACCGATAGGCGCGCAGCAGTGCGTCCTGGACGAGATCCTCGGCATCGCGCGGGTTGCGGGTCAGCCGGTAGGCGGCCCCATACAACGAGTCCGTGTGGACGAGCGCTTGCCGCTCGAACTCGCCGCGCTTTTCACGGGCTACCTGCATGCAGGGTGTCTACCTGTCAGCACCCCGAGATTGTTCCCGAAACTCCAGGTTCGCGCCTGCCGCAGGACGTTCCCCGCAACGAACCGAGAAACCACAGTAAGATCAGTAGGTTGGGCGAGCGCGCTCCCAGCCACGGATGCGCGGTTCAGGGCGCGAACGACTTGTGCGGTACGCCGAGGGCCTCGGCAACCGCGGCATGCGGGACCGAGCCCTTGTACGTGTTGATCCCGCTCACGATATGAGGGACCGCCGCGACGGCCTTCTCGAGGCCCTGGTCGGCGAGCATCACCACGTACTTGATCGTCGCGTTCGTCAGCGCGTAGGTCGATGTCCGCGGCACTGCGCCCGGCATGTTCGCCACCATGTAGTGGATCACATCGTGGACGACGTACGTTGGGTTGTCGTGATAGGTCGCGCGTGCCGTCTCGACGCAACCGCCCTGATCGATCGACACGTCGACGATCACCGAGCCGGGCTCCATCTGCTTGAGCATCGTCTCGGTCACGAGCCGTGGCGCGCGAGCACCCGGCAGCAGCACGGCGCCGATCACGAGATCGCTCTCGAGGACCGCACGCTCGACGCTGATCGGATCCGAGAACTGGGTCGACACCCGACCCGCGTAGATGTCATCGAGGTACGCGAGCGTCTTGAGGTTGACGTCGAGCACGGTGACGTTCGCGCCGAGGCCGACCGCCATCTTCACCGCGTTCGCGCCGACGACGCCGGCGCCGATCACGGTGACCCGGCCGCGCTTGACACCCGGCACGCCGCCGAGGAGGACGCCCTTGCCGCCGCGCTCGCGTTCGAGATACGTCGCGCCTGCCTGCACGGCCATCCGGCCGGCGACCGCCGACATCGGCGTCAGCAGCGGCAGATCGCCGGGCGTAGGCTCGATCGTCTCGTAGGCGACACCGTTGACGCCGCGATTGAGGAGCTCCTTGCCGAGCTCGACCGCCGCCGCGAGGTGGAGGTACGTGAAGAGCAGCAGGTCCTTCCGCATCCGAGCGAACTCGGGCGCGATCGGCTCCTTGACCTTCACGACCATGTCGGCCTGACCCCAGACCTCGTCCGCGGAGGTCAGGATCTTCGCGCCTGCCTTGACGTACGCCTCGTCAGGGATCGACGAGCCAAGGCCTGCACCTTGCTCGACGAAGACGGTGTGGCCCCGAGCCGTGAGGATCGCGACGCCGGCCGGGGTCATGCCGACGCGAAACTCCTGAGTCTTGATCTCTTTGGGAACGCCAATGCGCATATGCCGCGGCAGTATCTGACGGTGCGCCGCCAAAAATCCATCGGCCGCGGCGATCACTTCACGTGACGCGTCGCGCCAGCGCCGAAGTCGGACTTACTCCGAGGCCGCGGCCTCGTCGTCCTTGCCGTGGCACTTCTTGTACTTCTTGCCCGATCCGCACGGACACGGATCGTTGCGACCCACCTTCGGGCGATCGCGGCGGACCGGCTCGGCCTTCGCGGCATCACCATCGCCGCTACGCTGGGCAGCACGTCCACGCGCCTGCTTGGCGTGCGGCTGCGCTGTTGGATCGGCGTCGGCCTCGTCCTCGGACTTGCCCTCGACGCCGCGCTCGGCCATCTGGCGCTGCTTCTCCTGGTGGACGACCGGGACTTGCTCCTCCTCGCGCTGGATCTGCACGCGGAACAGCTTGTTGACGGTGTTCTCCTGGATCCTCGCCATCATCTCGGTGAACAGGCTGAAGCCGGCCTTCTTGTATTCCTTCTTCGGATCCTTCTGGCCGTAGCCCTGGAGGCCGATGCCCTCGCGCAGGGCATCCATGGTCTTCAGGTGCTCGATCCACTGCTCGTCGATCTCGCGGAGCGAGAAGTCGCGCAGGAAGTACATGAGCCACGGCCGCGACAGCTCCTTCTCGCGCTCGCCGAGCTGCTTCTCGATCACCGGCCAGACCTGCGCCGCGACCTCGTCGGGCGTGCCCGGCGTGATCTCGAACTCGTTGTTGAACTGCTCCTGCAGCGCGTCCTCGAGCTGGTCCCAGTCCCAGTTGTCGTCGCCGATGTCGGCAGACAGCACCGCCTCGATCACCGCCGCCATCCGCGCATCGGCGAGGTCGTAGAGCCGCTCGCGCTGCTGGACCTGCGATGCCGCGATGTGCTTGACCGCGTGGTCGACGAGCTCTTTCGTCGACGCCTCGTAGCGCTTCTCGAGATCGAGCAGCGTGCCGAACTGACGCCAGATCTCGGCGCGCAGGATGCGCCAGCCCGGCCGGATGTCGCCGGCACCGGGATCCATGGATCCGCGCGCGATCGCCTCGTCGCGCTCCTTCACCTTGGTCTTGATCAGCTCGATCATCTCGCGGAGCTTCGGCTCGAGCTCGGGCGTCAGCGCCTCGACCGACCAGTCGCCGCTCGTCGTCACCGGCTCGGGCTCGATGCCCTGCTTCTTCTCCTCCTCGGTCGGCTCGCGGTGGTAGCGACCCTCGAGGATCTGCCGGCGCAGCGCGTAGATCGTCTTGCGCTGCTGGTTCATCACGTCGTCGTACTCGAGGACGTTCTTGCGCTGATCGAAGTTGCGGCCTTCGACCTTCTTCTGCGCGCCCTCGATCGAGCGGGTCACCATCGGCGACTCGATCGGCACGTCCTCCTCGAGGCCGAGCCGCTCCATCAGGCCGGTCATCCGGTCGAGGCCGAAGATCCGCAGCAGATCGTCCTGCAGCGACAGGTAGAACCGCGAGGTCCCCGGATCACCCTGGCGACCGGCACGACCGCGGAGCTGGTTATCGATGCGGCGCGACTCGTGGCGCTCGGTGCCGATGATCTTGAGCCCGCCGGACTTGAGCACTTCGAGGCGCTCGGCCTCGCAGGTGTCCTTGAACTGCGCGAGCAGCTCCTGGTAGCGCTTGTCCTCGTCGAACGCGGGCTCGCTCGAGCCGCGATACGGTTCTGTACCACCGTCCTCGCCGGCGCCCTCACCGAGTGCGGGTTGCGATGCCTCGGCGGACGGCGCGACCTTCGCCTTCTCCTCGGAGAGCGCGTCCTTCGCCATCGCCTCGGGGTTGCCGCCGAGCAAGATGTCGGTGCCGCGACCCGCCATGTTCGTCGAGATCGTGACGGCACCCTTGCGGCCGGCCTGCGCGACGATGATCGCCTCGCGCTGGTGCTGCTTGGCGTTGAGGACGTTGAACGGGATGCCCTTGGCCTTCAGCAGATTCGCGACGACCTCGGACTTCTCGACCGAGACCGTACCGACCAGCACCGGCTGGCCGCGCTTCTGGCAGTCCTCGATGTCGGCGACGACCGCGCGGAACTTGCCGGCCTCGTTCTTGTAGACGAGGTCGGGCTGATCGTTGCGGATCAGCGGCTTGTTCGTCGGGATCGACGACACCTCGAGCTTGTAGATCTG
>JACCTC010000385.1 GCA_013812655.1 Deltaproteobacteria bacterium
GAGCGCGATCGCGCGGAGATCCTCGCGACCCGGAACCAGCTCGCCGAGCTCGAGGCGGCGATCGTCGGTGGCCGTGCAGCCCAGCTCGACGTGGCCGTGATCGCAGCGCAGCGCCGCGCCGACTCGCTCGGCTATCTGCCGTTGCGCGCGCGCAGCATGTTCCTGGGTGCGCGACTCGCGAGCAGCCGCTCGCACTACGATCAGGCGATCGCGTCGCTGCATGGCGCCGCCCGGAGCGCGACCGCCGCGCGCGACCTCGGGATGCTCGCCGAGATCTGGATCGAGCTCGTGCAGATCCTCGGTAACGACCTGCGGACGCTCGACGACGCCGACGTGTTCGATGGCTACGCCGAGGGCCTCGTCTCGCAGCTGCCCGATCGTGGGGCGCTCGAGCTGTCGCTGGCTCTCGCGCGCTGCAACCGCAACGGCACGGCCGCGACTGCCGCGCTGCACGCGAAGCACTGTCAGGATGCGATCGATCGCGCGGGCCGGGCGGTGCCGCCGAATGCCCGGATCGCGAATGCCGCGCGTGTGCGTCTCGGCCACTTCCAGCGCCTCCAAGGTGAGCCGGCACTGGCACTCGCGACGCTCGCGAGCGCGGTCGACGAGGCCGTCCGCGTCCACGGCACGCAGCACCCCGACACCGCGGTCGCGCGCTACTCGCTCGGCATCGCGCTGATCTCCGCAGATCGCTTCGACGACGGCATCGCACAGCTGCGTCAGGCGCTCGCGATCCGCCGGGCCGCATTTCCCGCCGGTAGCATCGCGGTCGCCGAGTCGTTGCAGGGCCTCGGCGATGCGCTCGCGAGCAAAGGTGAGGACAAGGAAGCGATCGACCACCTCGTGCAGGCCATCGCGATGCTCGACGCAGTTCACCAGAGCGCGAGCGCGCACGCCGCGAACGCGCACATCTTGCTCGGGATGTCGCTCGAGGCGGTGAAGCGCGACGACGATGCGATCGTCCACTACCTGCGCGGTGCCGATATCGCGGATCGCAGCCTGCAGCATCGCGAGGCGCTGGCGGCGATGGGGCTGCGGCTCGCGTCGAACCTCGAGGCCGCGCACGGTCGGCCCGCGAACGGCATCATCCACATCGAACGCGCGCTGCGGCTCCAGGAGCGCGGCAAGTCGTCGCCCGCGGAGCTCGGCAAGACGCAGCTGCGGATGACCGAGCTCCTGCTCGCGACTGGCGATCACGCACGTGCGCGTACGATGGGCGCCGCAGCGCGCGCGAGCTTCGTGACGTCAGGCACCGCCTCGGCGGCTGATCTCGCGGAGCTCGATCGCTACCTGCGCCAGCACAAGCTGCGCTGAGTCGCGCGTGCTCTTGGTGTGGGTCCAACGAACCGTCCACCGCGACGGCCGCATTGCGTCGCGCCTGGTGGTCCGCCGGTGTCAGCGTATCGCTTGCCAGATGTCGAGTCCGTTGACGTTTCGCGCCATGAGGACGAGACGGCCGTCGAGCGACAGCCATGGATCGTCGTCGTCGAATGTGCTGTTGATACCCTCGACAGGCTCTGGTGTTCCGAAGTCGCTCGCGGTGTCGGGCCGCGTCGCACGGTAGATGTCGGTACCGCCTAACGAGTCCTGGCGCACCGAGCTGAACCAGATCTCGAGATCACTGACGAGCTGCGCGCTGCTCTGATCGGCAGTGGTGTTCAACGTCGTGAGCGGTACGGGTGTGCCCCAGGCGCTCGATGGATTGGCTCGCGTCGCCTCGTACAGCTCCTGCATGCCGTTCGGTCCGCGCGCGAGGACCATGCGAAGCCCGGATCGCGACGGTTCTGGCGTCGCATCGTCCTCGGTGCTCGACAGCTCCGCGACGCGCACGGGCGACGACCACGCAGCGGTGCGATCGGCGCGCCTGCTCGTGAAGACGTCACGGTTTGATGCCACCGGCCGCGTGAACCAGATCGTGAGCCCGTCCGCCGCGATCCCCGGATGATCCTCTTCCGTCGTGCCGCTGAGCTCGGTGACCACCGCCGGGGCACTCCAGGGCTCACTCGGCGAGGAGCGCACCGCGCGCCAGATGTCCCCCCCGCCGACACCGCCCGGACGGTTCGAGGTGAAGTACACCTCGAGCAGATCCGCGGTCACCGTTGGATCATCGTCCACTTGCGCGCTCGACAGCTGCGCGTTGCGGTCGGGCGGCCCGAACGGCCCGAGCGACGAGACATCGACTGCGGCGTCGGACGGATCGGCGTTGCCGTCGCGGACGCTGCCGTCGCGGACCTCGAAGCCGACGCGGCCGCAGCCCGTGACGAGCACCGCAGCTACGATGGCCGAGCTCCACACCCGCACATTCTATCGTGACGCGAACCAAGGATCGCTTCCTTAGAAGCACGCGGTTACGGCGTCCGCTACGCTGCGGCCATGAAGTGGACCCGTGTACTCCTGGTTCTCGCGCTGGCCGGCTGCGTCAACCGTGCCAAGGAAGCCCTCGCGCCCGAGCCCGAGGGTGGCGGGACGCTGACGTGCCGCGAGATCGTCGAGACCTGCGATAGCGCCTGCAGCGATCCGCTGTGCCTCCACCGCTGCTCGCCGCAGGGGATTCCCGAGGCCCGCGCGCAGCACGACGCGCTGCTGTCGTGTGGCGAGAATCACGGCTGCACCGACGAGGAATGCATGCGCACGAACTGCCCGACCGAGCTCGAGACCTGCCTCGGTCCCGATCCGCAGCCGTCTGCGCCCGCGGAGTGATCAAGCTCGGCGCGACGCCAGCGAGTCGATTGCAGCAGCGAGCGAGCCCTCGGTCGTGCCGAGGTCGACGCCGTCGAACAGCGTCCAGGAGAGTGCGGGCCGCCCCCGCCGCGAGTCAATCCGTGGTGACCGCGGGCTCTGGTCGTGCGGCGCGGTCTGGATAGTCGGTGATCACGCCATCGACACCGAGCGCGATCACGCGTCGCAGATCATCCGGCTCGTTCACGGTCCACGGCACCACGCGCAACCCGAGCTGGTGGGCCTCCAGAACCTGATGGTCCGTGAGCGTCTTGAAGTTCGGCGTCCAGTACCTGCAGCCGGCTGCGTGGACGAGCCGCGGCACCGAGTCGCCGAAGGTCCGGATGTCGAGTCCGCCGTTGAACGGCGACGGACCCTCCGGCCGGGGTGCGATCGTATCGGGGGCGGTCAAACACCCGGTGCGGATCGACGGCGCGACCTTCTGCACGCGCCGGGTGACGCGAAAGTCGAAGCTCTGGATCATCACGCGGGCTTCCATGTCGCGCTCGCGCAGCAGCGCCACCGTCGCGTCGACCACGGTCTCCGGAGGCGCCGTACGCTCGGGTTGCTCGGTCGCGATCTTGATCTCGAGGTTCCACCGCGCCTTGCCACCCGAGGCGCGATCGATCGCGGTGAGCGCGTCCGCGAGCGTCGGGATCCGCACGCCGTCTCGTCCCTGCTGATGGGGATGCTTGGCCGCGTACTCGCTGCCGGGGCGCAGCCGGCCGACGTCGTAGCGCGCGAGCTCGGCGGCCGTCATCTTCACGAGCGGAGCGCTCGGCTGCGCGAGCCAGTTACCGGTCGCGTCGCGCGTGGTGTCGGGATTGAGCTCGAAGTTGTGGTTGATGACGACCACGCCGTCGCTCGTCAACAGCAAGTCCGTCTCGAGCACGTCGGCGCCGGCGGCGAGCGCGGCCTCGAAGCCCTCGATCGTGTTCTCCGGATGATGGCCGGGTGCCCCGCGATGGCCGTGAATCTCGAATGCGGAGGGCGCGGGTGCGCCGGATCCGGACGCCACGGGCGATCGCTTGCCCGAGCATGCCGCCATCATCCCGGTGATCACTGCGAATGCGACGAGTGCCTTCATGCTTCATCTCCCATGCGCGACGGCTCGACGCCCATCACGAGTCCCTCGATCTTCGGGAAGCGCTGATCGCCCATGCATCGCATTCCATCAAACCCTACTCGCGAGAGGCCCGACAAGACGATCGCCTTCCCACGCGCGGTGTGGGGCGGACTGTGGGGCAGAATCCTGCTCGAGCGGCGCTCGATGATCAAGAACGAGGGCCACAATGTGCCGACTGGTCACCTGCCGATCAACCGCTCTCTTGGAGCGCCGATCCTCACGGCAAATAATCGCGGGTCGTTGTGATGCGGTCCCCCGTGGCATACCGTTTTGTGGTGGGGATCGTGCATACGGGGGTCATCACGTTCGTGCTGGTGTGCGCGATCGGTGGGCCGCTCCATGCGCAGACCACCGTGTTCGCCGGGGCAAACGCGCAGGCGAGCCCCGGCGGCGGCACGCACTCGGTCCTGCTGATCGGCGGCCAGTACTTCGTGTTCTTCAACGACGGTACGAGCGTCGTGTACGCGACCAGCCGGGATGGCGTGACGTTCTCCGCACCGATGCCCGCGAGCGGCGCTCCTGCGAACCTCAGCTTCAGCGTCGCGCGTCGCGGTAACACGCTCGGGCTCGTGTGGGCGCACGCCGATGCAACGGGCTACTCGATCTCGTATCGCGAGGCGACGATCGCCGGCGCGAGTCTCAGCTTCGGTGCGCCGACGCTGGTCGCGACACACGCGACCGACACGCGTGGCTATCTCGCGACCCTGGCGTATTCGGCGGCCGGCACGCCGTACATCGCGGCGATCGAGTTCGGCCAGACCTATGTCGGACCTGCCGGGCCGGGCTGCGGAAGCACCGCGCGCTACCGGCCCATCCACTACGTCCGGCAGAACGGCGCCTGGCAGATGCGTGGCTACTGCAACAACTTTGACGCCGTGCGTGATCCGAACTCGATCGCGATCGCGCCATCGGGTGCCAACATGATCATCGCGTCCGCGCTCGACGCGAACATGTCCACGGCGATCGTCAGCGATGTGGTGGAGCTCGCGGAGCCGTGGCACCTGGTGCCGGCAGTCGATCACGTCCTGGCCGCGCAGCTGTCGGCGGCGCAGAGCCTGACCGTTGCGACCGACGTCCATCTTCTCTACCGCGATGGCGCTGGGGCCGTGAGCTACGCGCGTCAGGACGGCACGGCATTCGATCTCAATGCCGCGGCACTCGACGTGACCGTGCTCAACAGCCTCGCGCGCAACCCGGCCCTGTCACGACCCGCGACGGCGGCGGGCTGCTACGTCGCCGCTTACACGGTCGACAACACCATTCGGCGGCGAACGTTCAGCGGCACGATCGCATCGCTGTCGGTGGAGACCACGGCCTACGCGACCGCGACTACACCCACGAATCTGTCGGCCGAGCTCGATGCGGCAACCGCACCGGCGCTGGTCTGGCAGGAGGCCAATGCGATCAAGCTCGGGTTCGCGGCGGGGGGTGGCGCTGTCACCCTGTCAGCGACTCCCGCGACCGCGCCCGCAGATGGCAGCGCGACGATCGCATTCTCGAGCACGGCGTTTCGCGATGCGTGCGCCACCCCGATTCCGGCTGGCAGCCTGGTGACGGTCACGACCTCGGTGGGGACGATCGCAGACTCCGACGCGAGCACGGAGCTCGAGGGCACGCAGGTGTTCGCGAACGCGAGCGGCGAGATCAGCTTTTCCGTGCGTGCGCCGACGACCGCCGGCATCGCTGTGGTCGCCGCGATGCCGATCACCGGCGGCACGAACACCAGGACGCAGGCCGTGTTTACCGATCCATTGCCTCAGCCCGGCACCTGCGGCGATCGGGTGGTCGACGTCGCCGCCGGCGAACAGTGCGACTCGGGCGGTGTCGATACGGAAGCGTGCAATGCCGACTGCCAGCCCCCGCGATGCGGTGATGGTCACGTCAACGTCGCGGCGAACGAAGCATGCGAAGCGGGCACGCTCTGTGACCTGACGACGTGCACCTATGAATACTCGGTCGGTGGCGGCTGTGCTGGGTGTGGCGCCAGCGGAGGGCACGACGCGCTCTTGAGTGTCACGTGCGCGAGCTTCGCGATCGCGCGTCGTCGTCGGCGGCGGCTGTCGAGACCTTGATCGAGACCTTGATCGAGACCTTGATCGAGACCTCGATCGCCTGACTCGAGCGAAGTCTTCTCTCACGCTCGGACGCTCACGCCACGATCCAACGGTGTCCCCGGGCGGCCTCCTGTACGTTATCCGTACGGTGACCACGCCCGGTGCGACGACAACGGCTCGCATGATTCGACCGGGAGGCTTCGTCGTGCTCGGTGCGGATGCCGGCGTGCAAGCGCTCGTCGATCTGGCCAGTGTCGCCAACGACTGCGAGTACGTGGTGGTCGACACCGTGGGCGAGCTCGCCACCGCGGTGCAGACGTGGAGTCCCTCGGCGGTCGTCATCGACCGCGAGCACCTCGACGCCGACACGGCCCTTCTCCACCTCGCGAAGCTCACGGGCACGGCAACCATCCTGATGGTGCGTGACATGGAGGAGGATCCGCCGGCGGGTGCGCAGCTCGTGGCGTTCGAACCGTCGCTCGCGCACGCACTCGAGCTCGCGAGTCGACGCGCGGCGGGTGAGACATCTGTGGCGCGACGACTCGAGCCACTCCTCGAGGTATCGCTGCTCTCGAGGCCACTGGACGAGGCGCTGGATGCTGCCGCGCTGCTCGTGGCCGAGGCGTTCGGTGTCGAGCGCTGCGTGATCTCGGTGCGCGGCGATGTCGGTGGCGGCAGAACCTCGGATCCGACGATCTGGAATCATGTCGACCGGTGTCGGATGGCGGTCGCGTCGTCGGCCACGTTACTCGCCATGCGGTCCGGCAAGGAGGAGCGCTGCGAGAGCTATCTCGCCGTGCCGCTCGAGACCCCACTCGGCAGCCACGGTTTTGTCGGACTCATCGCGGCCGACCCGAGGCTGTTCAGCTCGGGGGACCGCACCACCTTGCAGGCGCTCGCGTCGCGGCTCGGCGCCGAGCTCGGGTGGCGTGCGGTGCACGATCGCACTGCCGACGAGCTCGCTCGCCTCGCGAGCGGGCCGGGACTCGATCCGCTCGTCGGGATCTGGAATCACGTCGCGATGATGCAGCTCACCACGGCCGCGGCCGCCGCCGCAGTGCGGTCCAGACAGGCCGTGACGGCCCTCGTGCTGGACGTCGTCGATCTGCACGGCATCAACACGCGCCATGGCCTCAAGGTCGGCGACCTCATGCTTCGCCGGATCGCGGATGTGGTGCGGGCGAGGGTGAGGACCGAGGACCTCGTCGGTTGCTGGTCGGGTGTGAAGATCGTCATCGTGCTCGCGGACGTCCCGTTCGAGGCCGCGGAGCGGGTCGCCGAGGGCCTGCAGACAGCCCTCGCGGCGCGCGCGATCGAGCTGCCGACGGGAGCTCGTGTCGCGATCCCGGTGACTGTTGGCATCGCGACCCTCGAGCCCGACGAGGCGCCCGAGCACATGGTCGCCCGCGCCGCCGCGGCAGCGCAGAACGCGCCGGCCGGTGTGACGATCGCCGGAGCCCCGCCTGGCCTGCAGCCACCGCTCGCGCTCCAGCTCGAGATCGTCGACGAGCCTCCGGTCACGCTCGCGGGTACGTACCGGCTGCGTCACGAGATCAGCCGCGGCGCGATGGGCGTGGTGTATCGCGCCGATGATCTGGCGCTCGAGCGGCCTGTCGCGATCAAGATGCTGAGGCCCGATCTCGCGGAGGACCGCGAGTTCATCGAGCGGCTGCGCGCCGAGGCCGCGTTGCTCGCGCGGATCCAGCATCCAAACCTCGTCCAGATCTACAGCTTCGGCCAGATCGGCGGCGACTCGTACTTCGTGATGGAGCTGGTCGAAGGCGAAGGTCTCCAGGAGGCGATCGCGCGGCACCTCGCCGAAGGCACCACACCCGCGATCGCGGTGAACGTGACGGTGATCGAGGAGGTCGCCTCCGCGCTCGATGCGCTGCACGAGCGGGGCATCATCCATCGTGACGTGAAGCCCGCGAACGTCATCCGAGACCCCTTCCGCGGGCGCGGCGTGCTCGTCGACGTCGGCATCGCGCACCGCGCTGGCGAGCTCGCCGACATCGCGGGGACACCCGGATTCATCGCCCCGGAGCTGTTTGCCGGAGGGGAGGCGTCGGCCCGCTCCGACGTCTACGGACTCGCGGCGACGGCGTATGCCATCCTCACCCTCGTCGAGCCGTTCGGCGACGGCGCTGCGGAGATGATCGTGGCAAGGCAGGTCGACGCGACACCGCCGGCGCGGCCGTCATCGCTCGTTCCCGAGCTCGCGCCCGCCGACGACCTCTTCCTCGCGGCTCTCGATCGCGATCCCCGGAAGCGGCCGGCAAGCGCCGGCGAGTTCTCTCGAGCGCTGTCGGCGGCGCTCTCCATCGTGGCGCCCTCTTCGCAGCCACCACGCCAGCGTACCGGCGAGCATCGTGTGCGTCCCGCCGGTGTCACGGCGCACGCGCAGACGCGTGGGGTCGTGTTCCGATCGGTGACGCGCGTGCTCGGGGTGCATCAGACCGCGCGCTTCCGCGACGCGATCGGAGAGCACGAGCCCGATCTTGCCCAGGCGTTGATCGATGTCGCGCCGCTGGCCTGGTTACCGACGACGATGTTCACCCGGCTGCTCGCCCTCGCGCCGGAGTACCTCGAGCTCGATCGCGCGCGATTCGCCCGCGATGTTGCCCGCGCGAGCGTGCGCGCATCGTTCCGCAGCTTCTTCCCGTCGAGTGCCGCCACGCTCATGCCCGAACGGACGCTGTCGGCGATCCGCAACGTCTGGGGTCGGTATCAGAGCTGGGGTGCCATCTCGTCGGCGCCGGTGTCCGCGGCACAGTCCGTCATCTCGATGACGGGCACCCCCGGCATCTCCGAGCTCTGCCAGTGGAGCAGCGGCCTCTTGGAGCAGCTCGTCGTGCTCTCGGGCGGCCGCAGTCCGAGCGTCGCGCACGACACCTGCGAGGCCCTGGGCCATGCTGTCTGCAAGTTTCACGTCCGCTGGGAGACCGCGCCGCAGTAGGTCAGAACAGGCTCTCGACGAGCATCTGTAGCTCGGTCGGCAGCTGAGCGAGGTTGCTCTTGGTGAGGTAGCCGTCCGCTTCGCAGGTGCGCGCGAGGAGCTCGAGCTCCGCCTCCGGCAGCGCCGACAACAGGACCACCGGCACGTGCGCGGTCTCGTAGGTTGCCTTGAGTCTGCGGCACAGCTCGACGCCCGACGTGCCCGGCATGTTGACGTCGGTCAGGATGACGTCGGGACGCCACTCACCGAGCGCACTCGTCAGCTCCTCGACGTTGCTCGCCGTCCGCACCTGGTAGCCGGCGTGGCTCAGAACCTTCGCGACCATGCGGAGTGTGAGCTCGTTGTCGTCGATCAGCAGGACTTGCTTGGGTCGCGACGCCACGCGCGACAGGCTACCACCTTCGATTCCGACGCGTCAGATGCGCGCGCGTGCTCCGAAGCTACTCGCTGCACGACGACGTGATGAGCGGCGCGGCGGTGCGTGTACAGCCGACGCATGAAGCGCGTGCTGCTTGCGGTTGTCATCGCCGCGGGGTGCTGGCGCGGCAGCGCCCCCGATGAGCCAGCACCGACGACCGGCTCCGCGAAACCCGAGCCTCCGCCCATGACACCGAGTACACCGATCGAGCTGTTGATCGTCGAGGGCACGCCCATGCGCCTGCCCGACGGCACGACCGTTCGCTTCGTGCGCGACGGGCAATCGCTGAAGCTCGCGGACGTTCCCGCGTGCTGCTTCTCCGAGGTCTTGCGCGATGTCGATCTGTTCGTGTCGAGCGGCGACACCAAGTAGCTCAGCGCTCCACCCCCGCGCCGGCGGGAGGAAACGTGCCGCGCCGCACCGCGCGCTCGAGCCAGAACGCGCCGAGCGGCAGCAGCGCTGCGATCATCGCGATCGCGATCGCACGCAAGGACCAGCGGTGCGCGCGGGCAGCGGCGAGCAGCGCGATCACGAACAGCACGAACAGGCCGCCGTGAATGCCGCCGACGATCGTGACGGGCAGCGGTCGACCCGCGAGGTACTTCAGCGGCATCGCCACGGCGAGCAGGGCGACATACGAGATGCCCTCGAGCACGCTGATCACGCGAAACCGTCCGAGAGACGCGGAGCGCACGGCCATGCATGTCCATACCACCAGCCGGGGCTCGCGCCGGCGATCGCAAACCCGCGTGCGCAACCTCGCGTGAGCGGCTCGTCGAACTGCCAGGGGCGCGGCTCGCCGCCTGGAGGACTTGCCGGCCCAGGCTGCGGGATCTGGGCATTCTCGAAGGGCATTCTGCGTCCGCCGGCGATCGAACCGCAGGCGTGACGCTTGCAGCGACGCGCGCTGCATGTCTGACCGCCGTCCTCCTGCTGGCTTGAACCGGCGCAACTTCCTGCGCCAGGCGATGTGGTCGGCCGGAGCCGCGTCGGCGGTCACGTGCTTGCCGCGCTTCCTTCGGCCCGCGGCGGCCGCGGTGCCACCGAACGCGGTGTTCCCCACGATCTTCATCCAGCTTCGTGGAGGCTGGGACCCCTGCTACCACTTCGCCGCGCGGACGGGCTTCGCGAGCCGTGCCGTCGCCGCCGCCGACATCCGGCAGACCGCGGCTGGCGTGCGCTGGCACGTACCGACCATGACGGCGATGACGCCGCACATGGAAGACGCGGTCATCCTGCGCAACGTCCGCATGAGCCCGAACATCGACCACCACACCGGTCTGGTCGAGCTCTGGTATGGCACGGCATCCAATCCGACCTCACGGCCGCCGTGGACGAACGTGCTCGCGTCGGCGTTGCTCAAGCGGTCGCCCGCCGCCGCGCCGAACGTGACGTCGTACTGGAAGCGCGAGTACAGCGCGTCCGATCGCGACACCGACTACGTCCGCTACCACAACACCAGTCCCGATCCGCTCGGCGCCGCCCAGCGCATCCTCAACATCGGCGCGTTCGCGTCGAGCCTCGACACGACGATGGGCCTGCCGCCGCCCGCCGAGCAACAGGCCGTCTACGACGCGATCAGCAAGAGTGATGCGCGGCTCTACGACCCGAGCGTCCAGCCCTCGACCGTCGCGCAGTTCGGCCAGGCCAACGCGCAGGCCAACGACCTGCTCGGTCGCACCGTCGGGGCCGTTTGGCCACCGGACATGGCGACGCGCACGATGTTCAACCTCACGACCGCGGATCTGACGCGGACCGGGTACCAGGCCACGCCGCACCTCCTGCCGATGACGGCGCTCGCGTTTCAGCTCGCGCGCTACCAGGCGAGCCACGTGATCTCGATGACCGCCGCCGACCTCTACTCGTACGACAACCACGGCGGCGGCAGTCCGACGACGTTCCAGCGGACGACGGGCACTCGCTACTTCGACATGATCGCGCGGCTGCTGTCGGCGCTCAAGGCCACGCCATCGCCGCTCGACCCCAGCATCAGCATGTTCGAGACCACGCACGTC
Source organism: Deltaproteobacteria bacterium (assembly GCA_013812655.1). Taxonomy (GTDB): domain Bacteria; phylum Myxococcota_A; class Polyangia; order Haliangiales; family Haliangiaceae; genus JABFXX01. Next base: position 11,288 of record JACCTC010000385.1, read on the forward strand.
GTCATCGCCTCCGAGATGGGGCGGTCGCCGAACGCCGAGATGGGTAACGGAACGTTCCACTGGGACTCGACGCACGTCGCGTGTTTCGGTGGCCGCTTCAAGCGCGGCTATGGCTACGGCGATCTCGACGGCAGGCTGATGGCGATGCCGGCTGATTTCGACACCGGCGCGCTCAACCAGGGCACGACGACCTCCTGGATGAACGTCGTGGCGACCATCCTGAAGGCAAACGGCGTGGATCCGTCGACGTACTCGACCGCCAAGCCCATCAACGCCGTGCTCAGGCCGTGACGGAAATGAGTGCCCCGATGTCCCGACTCGCGCGAATCACCCTGGCCAACCTGGCGATCGTCGCCGGCCTCGCTCCGACCGGCTGTGCCGGCGAGGTCACCACCGCAACCGATGATCCGACGGGCCCGCCGGCGACGGGCAAGACCGAGCTCGTCTCGGATCTCCTCTGCCTGCGCAAGATGGCGCTCGATCTGACCCACGCCGCGCCGTCCAGCGACGCCATCACGCGGCTCGAAGCCGGCTCGGTGACGCTCGACAAGCTCGCCGACGAGTACCTCGCGAGTCCCGAGTTCGCTCGCGTGGCCTTCGACTGGATGCGCGAGGAGTTCACGCCGACCGCGTTGACGACCGCGGAGACCGACATCGAAGAGCCCGCGCGGCTGATGCACCACATCCTGCTTCAGGACCGCGACTGGCGCGAGATCTTGACGGCGACGTACACCGTCGATCGCGAGGGCATCCAGCGCGAGATCACCGACCGTCCGGCCGCAGGCATCCTGTCGACGCAATACTCGTTGCAGAGCACGATCGGCTCGTACCGGCGCAACTGGGCCGCGCGCTTCGAGCGCCAGTTCGCAGGCATCACGCTGGTCGCCGTCACGCTGCCCGAGGGCGAGATGCCCGACGTGACGCCGGATGGCCTCGCGAACAACCCGTCCTGCGCCGGTTGCCACGTGCACCCGACCTACGGGATCGACCCGCTCGCGCGATTCGCCGAGTGCTACGACGAGCTGGGCGCACGGATCGCCGGCTGCACGGATCCCGAGGCGTCGTTCCTGCTCCAGACGGGGCGCGGCCTTCCCGATCTCGCCCGCATCACCGCCGGCACGAACGAGTTCAAGTCGCAGTCGGTCGACTTCTTCTTCAAGCGGCTGTTCGGGCGCAACCTGGCGAGCCAGGAGGCCGGGTTCTACACCGAGGCAGCCGCCACGTTTACCGCGAGTGGCTACCAGGCGCGCGCGCTGATCAAACACCTGGTGACCTCGGAGGCCTATTGTTCCCGCTAATCAACAACGTGCGCGAACGCCGTGCCGTGCTCCTGGCGGCCGGGCTTGCGATCACGCTGACCGGTTGCACCGGTCAGATCGGCGATGTCGGCACGGGCAGCAACGAGATGGTGGGCGCCGGCGGGCGCAACATCTCGGAGTACTGGCCGTCGATCGATGTCCCGCTGTCGCAGAACACCCGGATGCTCAGCTTCGAGATGCTGCGCAGCGAGGTCAGTCGCGCGACCGGACGGAGCTGGATGATCGCCGGCGTCGATCAATGGGACAGGAACCGCGGCCCGCTCGGCGGCGCTGACTACGTCACGACGTTTGGCGATGACCTGACGCCGAGCCAGCAGCGCATCGTCTTGATCCGCAAGATGGCATTTCAGGTGTGCGGCGATCTGATCGCGGCAGAAGCCGGCGCGGCGACCCGCACGGTGTTCACCGTGGTCGACCCCGGCGCGCCGATCGACGTCGCGGCGTCCACGACGACGACGCAGATCACCGCACTGTTCCAGCGCTTCTTCCTCACCGACGCCGTGGACACCGACGTGGCAGACGCCAAGGCGCTGCTGGGCACGCTGGCCGGAGCCGACGGCAAGACCGCGTGGCGCGGACTGTGCGCGGCCTATCTCGGCTCGATGCGCTTCCTCACCTACTGACCGCGCGCGCGGGCAAGCACTCGAGTGCCCACCGAAACCGCGACTGGAGCCCCAGGGCACGGCGCCAATCCCCTGAATTCACGAGGGGAGCTGTTGGCGCGCGAGTTGCGTTGATACCGGCGATGCACCGCCTCCTGTGCCTCGCGCTGGTGTCTGGATGCGCTTTGGGCAGCGGTGAGGACAGCGGCGGCGCTGGTGACGATGGAGAAGGAGATGATCCAGGCCCGAGCGGCGGCGGTGGCGGCACCGGCGACGTCCCCGATGCGAACTGTCCGTCCGTCAGCTTGACGACGACCCGCACGACCCCGTCGATCCAGTTCCTGATCGATCGCAGCCTGTCGATGAACTACAAGCTCGACGCCGCCGCGAACATCTCGCGGTATCGAGCCGTCGGCGATGCCGTGATCTCGGTTGTCGGTCAGTTTCAGAGCGGGGTCCATTTCGGTGCGTCGCTCTTCATGCAGGAGGGCACGGTCTGTCCGCGCGTGGACAAGACGTCATCGCGCAAGCTGATGAACCTGTCGCAGATCCAGCAGCTGATCGCGAGCCACACGCCGACCGGCAACACGCCAACCGCTGCCGCATTCGCGCAGACGGCAGCGCTGTTCCAGGCGTCGCCGCCCGATCGCAACAGCCCCGCGATCATCGTGCTCGCGACCGACGGCTTCCCCAACAACTGCGCGCCGACCGGTGATCCGCAAGCAGACACCGTGGCCGCCATCGCGAGCGCGCACGCAGACGGCATTCGCACCTACGTCCTCGGCATAGCCGGCGTCGGCGACACGTTCTTGCAGCGTGCCGCGAATGCGGGGCAGGGCGTGAAGACTGGAATCGACGAGGATGCGAAGTACTTCGTGGCGAACGACGTCGCGCAGCTGAACCAGGCCGTCGCGGACCTGATCGGGGGCGTCGCGTCGTGCGAGATCTCGCTCGACGGTGCCGTCGACGCGGACGCCGCCCATATGGGGACGGTGACGCTCGACGGTGTTCTGCTCAGGCACGGCATCGACTGGGTGCTCGTCGGTTCGTCGACACTTCGCCTCGAAGGCGCGGCGTGTACGAAGCTCAAGACGGCGCCGACCGCTCAGGTCGAAGCGTCGTTCCCGTGCGGTACGGTCATCCTGCTGTGAGCAGCGCGATGGCAGACGTGACGTTTCGCGACTTCGCCGGCGCGGTCATGCGCGGCGACGAGCCGGCGGCAGCGAGCGTGCTCGAGGTCCTGCTTGGCCTCCCTTCCGATGCGGCGGCCGCGGCCACTTCGCACTTCCGCACGCAGATGACCTCCGGAGATCCGACGTTCATGCCGAAGGCGATGGGGCTACGCACCGCCGTGACGTCAGGCTCCGACGCGGAGATCGGCGCTCTCCTCGCGGCTTGCTTCGGGCTCGACGAGCCAGCCATCGCCAGCGCGGTGGCTCGGCTGCGCGAGAAGTATCCGTCGAGCTGACCGATCGTCGCGGTGGCCCACGCGGTAGCGCATCGTGACAGACACCACCACCGCGCGCGGCGGTGACCGTCAGCAATCGTCGCGATCGGCAAGAACAAGCGACGAGGCCATTGCTATGGCTCGGCGGGAAACCAGCTCTCCATCGCAGTGTTCCAGTGATCGCGCTGGCGCTTGGTCTCGAGGTGCGACGTACAGGAGAGCTGGTCATGGTCTGCAGTCGCCACGCACGAGCGCAGCGTCGCTGGCCACCGATCGTCCTTGCACAAGCGCGCCACCGTTCGTTCGCGCCACGCGCGCTTCGCCGGTGACGTCGTTCCCTGGCTCGCGATGATCTTCGCGGTGCCCGTGCACGTCTCCGCCTCGCTGCCGAGCGATTGCTGCAGCTCCTTGAGCGCGAGGACCTTGCCGTCGGGTGCACCAGGCGCGGACTTGACGGGCACTGCAGCGACGGCCGCATCGATTGCCGCATCGCGCGTGACCGCAACGGCCGGCTCTGGCGCGATCACCACACGCTCGGGCGTCGCAGCGGAGCGGTCATCCGCTTGCTGGGTACAACCGAGCACGAGGAGCCATACGATCCGCACTGCCTGCGAGCATACGTCGCCGCCGAACTTGTGGCAGGAGGCGGACAGCGCCGGGAAGCCGACCTGCTAGGCACCGATCGTAATTCCGGTCTTGGCGCGTCTCTCGCAGGCGTGCCTCCCGAACCCTATACTCTGCAGCGGCTACGCGGCTCTCGCGTGGCGAGCGTGCCCGAGACTCGAGGAGAGATTCTATGCGTACATGGATGTTGGCAGCGGTGTTGGCGCTCGGCGCCTGCGAAAGCAAGAAGGACCAGGCAAGCGAGGAGGCGGCGAAAACTCGAACCATGCCTGACGAGGATGCGGCTAGAGCTGCAAAGGCGCAGAGGGAAGCCGACGACAAGGCAACAGCCGCGCTGAACGAAGCGGGGGCCGCCGTGGTGAAGGCAAAGGACGAGGCTCAAGCGAGCCTCCAGAAGGGCTACGACGATGCCGATCGCAAGTTGACGTTGATGAAGGAGAAGGCCGCGAAGGCGGAGAAGAAAGATGCAGAAGCGGCGCTCGACGAGGCACAGAAGCGCTCGACGGCCGCCAAGGACAGCATCGCCAAGATCGCGGGCGCCAGCGCCGACAATCTGGCCACGCTCAAGGCGGCAGCGGAGTCCGACGTGGCCGCGTTCACCAAGAGTGTCGACTCCCTCGAAACCACGCTGAAGTAGGAGGCGATGTAGGTTCGAAGAGTCGAGCGCGTCGCGTCTCGCGAGGCGGGCGCATGATGCTCGACTTCGTCGGGTCCGTGAGCGCGTTCGCCCGGCCATTCACGGTGGAAAGGCTCCGAGCGCGGTTTCATCCATGGCATGCCGAGTGCTCAGGGAAACAGCTCCATGCAGACCATCTTGATCATCCTCATCCTTGTTCTCCTCTTCGGCGGCGGCGGCTTCTACTACCGTGGACGCAGGTAAGTGCGGCGGCGCATTCATTGCGCCGATGAAGCAGCTCGACTCTAGCTTCGCCGACGCCATGCATCGTCCCTCGACGCATAGGCACCATCGCCCGTTCGCCTGGTCAGCATCGCGATCGTCCATGGCGTCGCGGTAACCCGACAAAGCTCTGCCGTCGTAACTGACTCGGGCGTTCGCATCGCGGGTCAGATCCGGCAGGGACCGTGGCTTCACCGATCCAACTGGCGCTCTCGGCCACGACGGCGACGGGCGAGCGATGCCGAGTAACTGGGAACCGCTGCCGACCGGAGCGGCTGACGAGTGCGTCGTGAGCGCTCACCGCCCAGCGAGCGCTTTCGCTCGCGGCGGGGGTCACACAATTTCTGATCTCACGCTGTCCCAACAGACGTTCGCGATCGCGCGACGTAGCCTGCGTCATGCACTCGTCAAGTCGTCGTGCTCTCGGCTTCCTGGTCGCGTTAGCAGCAGCTTGTGGTGGTGACGATGATGGTCCGTCGAGGATCACCGTGAATGCGGAATTTCCCGCCGGTGAGAGCGGCGACATCATCATCTACGCTCACCGGACGGGCGGGGCTGGCGGCACCATCTCGCTCGCGTTCTCGACCGTCGGCGACACTGCTGTCGAGACGAGCGACTTCGTGGCTTCCTCTGGCTCGGTGACGTGGGCGGATGGCGACACCGAGAGCAAGATGATCACGATCTCGATCGTCGACGACGTGGTCGTCGAGCCGTCCGAGAAGTTCGTCATCGAGCTCGACCCTTCGGCAGGCGCCGAGCTCGACACGAGGACCGTGGAGGCGACGATCGTCGACGATGATGGCGCGGGCGACAAGTTCGCGGTCACGTCCGCGGGACGGCTCGTCCACTTCGCGAGCAACGAGTACGGGCGGCTCAGCTTGGCGGTCGAGCTCTCGGGTCTCGGTAGCCAGAAGATCATCGGCCTCGATTTCCGGCCCGCCGACGGCAAGCTTTACGCGCTGACCGATGGAGCGAGCATCTTCACGGTCGATCCGATGACCGGCGCGGCGTCTGCCAGGAGCATGCTGGCCGCCGACCCCGCCGACACCACGAACCCCTTCACCGCGCTGCCCGGCGCCGAGCTCGGCATCGACTTCGACCCGGTCACCGACCGGATGCGCATCGTCAGCAAGACGGGGCAGAACCTCAGGGTCGACGTCGACACTGGCCTGGTGACGACCGACGCCGTGATCAACGGCACCTCCATGGGATACACGGCGCTCGCGCACAACAACAACATCGCGCCTGCGTGCCGCACGACGCTCTATGCGATCGACATCGCGACCAATCGCTTCGTTACCCAGACGCCGAACACCGGCGTGGCAGTCGGCGTCGGAGGCCTCGGCTTCGCCGCGACAGCGGTCGGCGGCTTCGATCTGGTCACCGGCGCGGACGGCAAGAACTTGGCGGTCGCGCTGCTCACCGTCGACGGTGTCACCGGCTCCTATGCGATCGACCTGGGCTCGGGCAAGGGGATGCTGCAGCGCGTCGTCGGGCCCCTCGCGCCCGGCGAAACCATCGTCTCGTTCGCGATGCCGTCGCTTCCCGCCTCGTCGCCGGTGACCCAGCGCGAGGGTGAGTTCTTCGCGGTGACCGCCACGGAGGTGCTCTCGTTCAGTCCCGCAGCGCTCGCGAAGCGGTGCACGTCGCAACCGATCAACGGTCTTGCCGCCGGCGAGATCGTGGTCAGCGCTGACGTGCGGCCCTCGAATAACGTCCTCTATGTGCTCACGAGGATCGGCACCGCCGGCAAGCTCCACCGCGTCGATCTGCTCAGCGGCAACCTGTCGCCCGCCGTCTCGATCTCGGTGCCGTTGCAGGGCACGGCGTTCGGCATGGACTTCAATCCGACGGGTACGATCCCGCTGCGCATCGTCAGCAACACCGGCCAGAACATCCGCGTCACCGATCTCGACACCGGCGCTGCCGTTGCCGACGGCGCGCTCAACGGTGCCGGCACGGCGGCGACGGAGGCGGCCTATACGGATTCGCTCCCTGGCGCAGGCGCGACCAGGCTCTACGTGCTCGATTCCACCGCCGATCGCCTGTACATCCAGAACCCGCCGAACAGCGGCACGCTGATCGATGTCGGCCCGTTCGGCGTCGACATCACCGGTGCGGTCGGCTTTGACATCGACGGTCGCAACAACACCGCGACCGTCGTGACCACCAGCGGCGCGAGCTCGCAGCTCCGCACGATCGATCTGACCACCGGAGCGCTCTCGGCCCCGCTCGGCACCATCGCCGGTGCTCCGCTACTCGGGGTCGGGCGTGCCGCGCCGGAGACCAACGTCTACGGGATCACCGAGGAGAACAGGCTCGTGCGCATCTCGCTCAACGATCCGTCGATGGTGACGGTGATGAAGGATCCGCTGGCGATACCGCCTGTCGATACGATCGTCGGACTCGCCGCCAACGAGAAGCTCGTCGGCATCGACGTCCGACCCAACGACACCATCATCTACGGCCTCGGCAGCCTCGGCGGGATCTACACCATCAACTCGTTCTCGGCGCGCGCGAACAACCTCGGCAAGCTCGCGGCCGATCCGATGGACACGTCGGATCCATTCACGGCGATGGCCGGTGCCGCGTTCGGCATCGACTTCAATCCGACCGGCACCGGTGCGCTGCGCGTGGTCAGCACCGACGAGCAGAACCTGCGGATCCCGAACCTCATGATGCCACGGGTGTTCACCGATACCGCGCTCGCATCGACCGGACCGGTCGACGCCATCGGCGCCGCATACACCAACAGCTACATGACGCCGCAGGGCGCCCCGACCTCGACCACGCTGTACGTCATCGACGGCCTCTCGGGACAGCTGATGATCCAGTCGCCGCCGAACAACGGCACACTGACAGCTGTCGGCCCGCTCGCGGCGAGTGGAGTCTTCTACGATCCCGCGATGCCAAGCCACTCGGGGTTCGACATCGCCGGCGGCAACAACGGAATCGCGCTCGCTGCGTTCCGGCGTCCGTCTGGCGCGGGCGGGCTCGAGGCATTCTCGCGCCTGTACCGCATCGACCTCGCGACGGGCGCGGCGACGGAGATCGGCAACGGTATCGGTGGCGCGCCGCTGCGCGGACTCACGATCCACGTCCGCTGATCGCGCCGTGCTCTGGTCGTCCGCCGGCGACACGCGGGTCGCCGCGCAGGACGTCAGTCAGTCCACCCGGACGCGCACATCGGAGGCCGTGCGCGATACCGTAGCTGGTGACGATGCTCGACCCGAAGTGGCAGGTCCCCGACAGTCATGACATCACGGAGCGCGACGTCGTGTTGCCGCCGCCGCGCGGCTACCTCGGCACGCAGCCGATGCTCGCGATGCTGTCGGTGCGAACCCTCGAGGATCAGGCGGCCGGCGACGGTCAGATCGCACTGTTCGCGTGGCAGGTCATCGCCGGGGCCTGGCAGGTCGCCGAGCAGACGATCGATCGCCTCGCGAACGGCATGGAGATGTCGGGGCTCGAGCTCCTGATCCTCGGCCATGCGTACGCGGCGACCGGCCTCGGCGGGGGCGCCGGCTTCGAGACCGCGCAGCGCGCGCGCAAGATCCTCAAGCAGCCGGTGACCGCGCAGTCGATCGACGCGAGCCTCCTGCTCGCGGTCACGGCGCTACCCTACGGCGCCGACCGCGTACGCACGTTACTCGACATGCTCGGCGCCGAGCTCGATCACGCGACCGACGAGCACCGCGCGGTTCACGCGCTGCTGCACGCCGCGGCGGCGGTGGAGCCCACGCACCTCGAGGATGCGTACGCGCGCTTCGACGCGCTCGAAGATCACTTCGGCGTCGCGCAGTGCGCGCTCGTCGCGTACGCGCGCGAGCTGGCTGTCGACAAGCAGCCGACCCGCCTGCGCGGCTATTTGGAGCACGCGCGCTATCGCTTCGAGGCTGACGGCCGTCCCGAGTGGGCCGCTCGGACGATCGCGCACGCGCTCGTGCCGCTCGTCGCCGAGGCGCACGGGCCGGCGTCGAGCGAGGTGCGCGAGCTGCTCGGGCACGCCGCGGCGCTCGCGGCGGAGGCGAAGTCGCAGTTCACGATGGAGTCGGTGTTCCGCGTCGCGGCCAGGCTCGGGCTCGCGGCGTCGGTGACGACGCTCAGCCAGTTCGAACCGCCGACATTCGTCGCACGACCGGCCGCGGCCGTGGCGGCGGACCGGGCAGGGGATGCCGCAGCAGCGGAGGCGTCGACGGAGGCCTCGACGGAGGCTTTGACCGAGACGACCACGCCTGCGAGCAAGGCGAAGGGGAAGAAGACGCCGGCGAAGAAGACCAAGAAGCGGGCGTAGGGCCGCGCTCCAGTCGTGGCCCCGCTGGCGAGCGTGCTGGCGTTCGCGTACACCTACCTCGTGCGCTACGTCGGCAAGCTGTACCGGCCACCGTCGGAGGCCGACGCGCTGATCCTGCAGGCCACGATCGGCTGCTCGTGGAATCACTGCACCTACTGCGACATGTACCGGGACAAGCCCGACTTCCGGGTCCGCCCACTCGCCGAGTCGCTCGAGGATCTCGCGCACGCCGCCGGCACCGTCGGCGACCAGGTCGAGAAAGTGTTCGTGGCCGACGGCGACGCGCTGGTGATGGACGTCGCGCACTGGGAACCGATCCTCGAGGCGTGCCGCCGGCTGTTCCCGCGGCTACGCCGTGTCAGCTGCTACGCGATGGCGAAGAACGTGCTCGCGAAGTCCGACGCCGAGCTCCGGCGGTTGCGCGACCTCGGCCTGACGTTGCTCTACATGGGCCCCGAGTCCGGCGACGACGTCACGCTCAAGCGGATCGCCAAGGGCAGCACCGCCGCCGATCACGTCGAGGCCGCACGCCGCGCTCGCGCTGCGGGCCTCGAGCTGTCGGCGATCTTCCTGCTCGGCGCCGGTGGAAGCGAGCGCTCCGCCGAGCACGCAGCGGCATCGGCCGACCTCGCATCGGCGATGGACCCGCAGTATCTCGCCGCGCTGACGCTCACGGTCGTCCCGACGACACCGCTCGCCACGCTCGCGAAGCGCGGCAAGTTCGAGCTGCCGCGCGTCGATCAGCTGCTCGGCGAGCTGCGCACGTTCGTGGATCGTGCGCGCCCGACGGATGCGTTGTTCCGCACGAACCACGCATCGAACTACCTGCCACTCGGCGGTCGGCTGCCGCGCGATCGCGCGCGGATCGTCGCGGTGATCGACGAGGCGCTCGCGGGCGGCATCGCGCTGCGGCCCGAGCGTGCTCGGGGGTTGTGACTGGCGATCGGCGCACGCGCCGTGCACAGCCTGTTTCTGTCAGAGCAAGACGCCCGGCGCGCACTGCAGCTCGGCACCGAGCGGCGGAGCGGCGTGCACACGAGGCCGGTGCAGCAGTCGCTGTCGGTCGTGGGAGACCCGCACCGGAGACCCGCACCGGGGTTGATTCCAAGGCGTGGGCATCCGAAGTCCACGGCGCTCGACATTTCGGACGCGGCAGCGAATCGTTACGCCAACCAGTGGCAGCCGGATCTCCGACCGATCCACGCCGCGACGGCGCGTACGGACCGCACACGCTTACCGCGGCGCGAGGCCGCAGTCTCGAAGTCATGTCAGCTGGCTAGGGGCGGTGGCTTGACGCGGACGTTGGCGAACCGCCTCAGCCAGTAGGTCCCGTATGGAAAGTCCGCCGGCATGCCGGCGCACCAGGCCGCGCGGGCCTCGCGGTACTCGGCCTCCCACGCCTTGTTGCGCTGGAGCGCCGCGATTCGCCGCCACTTGTCACGGGTCGCGACACGTGGCCGGAGCCGACGGCGCGGCTCGTGACTCGCCGGGTTGTCACGCCACGACTGGCGCAGCACGCGCTTGCGCCCCAGTACGGCGCGCCCCGTCCGGTGCCGCTCGCGAGCGAACGCGTCCTCCGCCTCGGTGATCTTGCGCGCCAGCTCGGCGAGAAAGTCGTCCTGCCGTTCGAAGTCATCCGGCAGCTTCAGCTCGAGCTCGACGTCGAGGGGCATCGGGCCGGCCTCGCGGAAGAAGTGCTTCGGCCGGCGTGCGCGCATCGGCTTGCGGGTCATCAGCGCGCTGACGAAGTTGGGGCCAGGCCAGTGATGCGCCCGCTCCACCAGCCCATCCTTCACGGGATTGGTTGCGACATAGACCAGCTTATCGAGCAGGGCTTCGCGGGTGACGAGCTCGACGACGGACGGCTCCTCGGACGACCACAGGTTCTCCCACCGACCGCGCAGCGCATTCTGCGACTTGGCCATCATCCGGTGGAAGTGCTCCCGGAACTCGGTCTCGCGGCCATGCGGGTCGTAGAGCACCGTGTGATGGTGGTTCGACATCATCACCGAGAGCACGATGACAAGCTCGAACCGCTGCGCCGCCTCGGCCAAGCAGTACGTGAAAGCGTTGTTGGTGGCCGGATCTGGGCGCAGCAAGAATTGGCGCTGCGTGCACCGTCGGGTGATGAGCAGAAAGCGTCCAGGGAACACGGGTCGTGGTGCGCTCATCGCGTGCGAACGCGCAGCACGTTCCTTGCCAGTCCGTATGTGCGCGACTCCACTTGCGACGACCACGGCGTTTCGTCCGGCCGCCGGACGTTGCGCCGGTGTCGCGGACGTTTACCGGACGGCTTCGGACAGCTTTCGCGACGTACTCGACGCCGTGAAAATCAACCCCGGTGCGGCGGCGCTCGGTGCGGCGGCGCTAGAGTTACAATCCACCGATGAGCGAACTCTACGAGCAGCTGCTGGCGGCCTTGCGAGATGGTTCCGCACTTGTGTATCTCGACGTTCAGCCGCCGCGTGACACGCCGATCAAGAAGTTCCTGGCGTCCTTGTTCGCGTCGGCACCGGGCGACCAACGCCCGACGCGCCCTCAAGGGCAGCCCGTGAGCATCGACGTTACGCCCGAGCAGGCCAGAGAGCTGCTCGCCGCCGGCGCCGAATGGAAGGGCCCGGCGCACATGCGCGCGGAGGTCGTCCTGCCGAACATCTAACTAACTAATCGCCCCGGGTAGCGATCCTGCGGCCAGTACGGCGCGGTAGAAGAGCCAGTTCTTGCCACCGACCTCGACGTTTCGGAGCGCGCCCCGCCTCAGCCGCCCGTGTCGTACTGGACGACCAGGGCGTAGCCCTTCTTGCCGCGCCGCGCCTTCGTTTGCGCGACGTGCTGGACGCGTGCGGGCGCGGCGAGGTCGAGCGCCACTGCCTCCAGCCAGCCCGAGGCGATCTCGACGCCGTGCGCGCCTTCGCTCGCCTGCTCTTGCTGCATCGATACCGGCGCGGCCCAGGAAAGCCCGGGGGACGCCTTCTTCGGCTGCTTGCTCACCGAGCCGTAGAGCAGGACCGCGCCGGAGAGAGGGCCGAAGGGCACGAGCCAGATGCCGATCTTCTCGGCGACGAGTAGGCCGACCTCTCGCAGATGCGCGGAGACGCGGGCCAGCGCCTGGCTCGTTGCAGGCGTCAGATCCGTCTTCGCGAGATCGACGAGCTTCACCGCGTCCTCGCAGGTCGCCTTGGCGTGCACGGCGCCGATCACCACGTCCGTGGAGCCGGCGTCGAGGTTGTCGAGGTCACCGACGGGGACGAGCTGAAGCTCGTCCAGACCGAAGCCTCGGGTGAACGCCTCGAGTGTCTCGAGCGCCTCGAGGGTCATGCCCGACAGCGTGTAGAGCGCCCCCGTGGCGACCACCGCCATCGCCTCGGTCGTGGCCAGATAGGAGAGCTTCGCGTTCTTCTTGCCCGCGCTCACGCCGGCCACGCCCACGCCCCCGAGGAGCGCGACGAGCTCCTTCCACATCGCGGCCTCGTTCGGGAGGTGTAGCTTCTGCGATTCGACCATCGCGCGCGGTGTCGTTCCCTTCGGCCACGGCTTCGCGTCGTGGTCGTATTTCCACGCTCCCTGAAGGCGGGCACAGGGATCTGCGCCATGCGCGACGAGCAGCTTGACGATCGCGAGGAGCCGACGCCATGCGTCGGCCCGGTCGTCAGCTCCACCGAGGCGAAGATTGATCTCGTTGCAGAGGTAGTGAAGGTGGGTCTCCCGGTCGCCCTCGTCGGGCGCGAGTCCGGACTTCAGTGCAGCCTCGGTGCCCGTCACGTTCAGCGCGTCGACCATGTCGCGGAGCACCTCGGGCGACGCCTCCGGGCTCGAACCGTCCTCCGGCATCTCGACCGCGACGCGCGCGAGCAGCGCGTCGAGGTGCGCGCGCGTCGAGCTCGGCACGGCCGCGCCCGAACCCAGGTGCTCGCGAAGCGGCGCGGCGACGGCCGCCGCTGGGAACGCCGCGAGACACTCGAGCGCCGGGTAGCTCGTGGCCTCGAAGGAGAGCGCACCGATCAGCTCGCGGACGGCACGCACGTCGCCACACTTCCGCAGGAAGCTCATCGTGGTAGAGAACAGGTCGGGGTCGAGCGTCGCAGGGCGAGGGAGCACGTCAAACATCACGTCGCGCGCCCGAGCGCGGAGAGGACCGCCAGCGTCCATCGAGAGCACGTGGCTCAGCGCGCCCGCGATGGCTGCGCGGTGGACCGCCGGCGCGTTGTGCAGCGCCTCGAGCAAGATCTCGCCCCAGGCCGGGTCCACGGACTTCTGCCCGTACAGGTGCCTCGCGACCAGGCGCACTCGGTCGACGCTCTTTTCGCTCTTGGGGAGGAGGACGAGCGGCGCGAGGAGCTCGCGTTGCATCTCGCGGGACTGCTTGCCCAGCAGATAGACCGCTGCGCCAGCCAGGTCGTCATCGTCCGACGTGACGAACGCGGCGGCGCGGCGCACGTGCTCCGGCTTTCCGTACTGCCTCGCAAACGAGAGCGCGATGCTGCCGAGCTGCCCAGCTCGGCCGAGCGCGGCATCGACCAGCGCGGGGAGAGCCTTGCCCGGTTTCTCGGCAGCGCAGAATGCGTGCATCACGCGGACGAAGGT
>JACCTC010000387.1 GCA_013812655.1 Deltaproteobacteria bacterium
GGCCTGGCCGGCGAGCAGCGCGCGGGAGCCCGCCCGCTGCGCGAGGATCTTCGCCGCGGCCGCGGCGCGCGGGCCGAGCTCGGCGAGCGTGCCGAACGCCTGGGTCAGCAGTCCATCGCCCGCGAGGATCGCGATCGCCTCGCCGAACGCGACGTGCACCGTGGGCCGGCCGCGCCGTTCGTCGTCGTCGTCCATCGCCGGCAGATCGTCGTGGACGAGCGTGTACGCGTGCAGCATCTCGATCGCCGCGGCGGCGGGTAGTGCAGCGTCGCGCGAGCCGCCGCATGCTTCCGCGGCCGCGAGCACGACCGCGGGGCGCAACCGCTTGCCGGGGCCCGTCGCCGCGTAGCACATCGCCTCGACGAGCCGGCCAGGATCGTCGCCCGGCGGCTGCAGGCGACGCGCGAGATCGGTATCGACGAGGCGTCGCACCTCCTCGAGAAAGCCGGTGAGATCCGGGGGCGCGCTCGACGGCGCCAGCGTCGCGACCTCGGTCATCGCTCGCTAGTCCGAGGCCGGGCCCGAGGACGACGACGGCGGCGCCGGATCGAAGGGCACGGCCTCGACGGTGCCCGACGTGCCGCTCACCAGGATCTCGACGCGCTTCTCGGCGGTCGCGAGCAGGTGCTGGCCCTTGCGCGCGAGCGCCACGCCCTCCTCGTAGACCTGCAGCGATTGCTCGAGCGAGAGGTCGCCCGACTCGAGGCGAACGACGACTTCGCGCAACCGCGCGAGGATCTGATCGAAGCCAGGATCGGAAGCCATGAAGTCGGCACGATAGCGAACACGAAATGAAAAGTCACCCCTCCTGGATCGCTTGACCGCACGCGCACTTGCGGTAAAGCTGAACACCAGATGGGGGAGCGGCAGGACTTTCGGCCCGACGATCCAGGGGAGCTGCGCGATCGCTGGCGCGCATACATCCAGGATCGCCGGCTCAACACGACGTCGCAACGCGAGGCGATCGTCGAGCAGTTTCTCCGCACCAAGGATCACGTCTCGATCGACGAGCTCCTCGGCAAGGTGCGCAAGCGTCATCCCAAGGTCGGCTACGCGACCGTCTACCGGACCCTCAAGCTCCTCGTCGACAGTGGGCTCGCGATCGAGCGGCAGTTCGGTGACGGCCAGGCGCGCTACGAGGTCGTCGGCGATCACCACGATCACCTGATCTGCATGAAGTGCTCGCTGATCCTCGAGTTCGAGGACGACGAGATCGAGCGGCTGCAGGAGCGGATCGCGGAGCGTTTGGGCGGCTTCACGGTGCTCCGTCATCGCCACGAGCTCTACGGGCTGTGCCCGAAGGCGGCCGGCGAGATCGATGGCAGCTGCCCGCGCGAGCAAGCGAAGAAGTAGCTCTCCGGTCGGAACCGGCAGCATCTCGAACCGTAGACCCTCGTCGCCATCGACGAACCCGGCAGGTGGCGCGACCCTGTGGTTTGGCTTCGCGGCCCTGGTCCTCGTCCTCGTCCTCGGCGGCGCGGTGTTCGTCGTGCGCAGCTTGCGCGCCTGAGCCGGTCAGCCCGCCTGGATGTTGATCGTCGGCGCATCGAGCCGCACGGGCTGCATTGTGTCGCCCTTCTCGCCCTCGTTGGCGAGCGCGTGGATGTGGCCGATCAGGCTCACATCGACCTCGTAGAGCCCCGGCTGCGTCAGGTAGTGCGCGGTCTGCTTGCAGCGGACGCCCGACGCGAGCTCGCCGACAGGGACATCGAGCGTGCCTTTCGGCGCGATGATGTGTCGCTTTCCCACGTGATAGATCTCGTCGCATGCTTCGATCTTCACCGGCGCGCTGACGGAACCTGCGCCGCGGACGGCGATCTCGAACGACTCGTCGTCTCCACCGGTGCGGAACACGATCGGCGCATCCGTCGTGTTCGTGACGCGGAGTCTCCACTCGGACTTCACCGGCTTACCCGCCGGATCGGCGGGGGCCGAAGGGAACAGGCCGCCGATGACAGGCACGATCTCGGCGCGTAGACCACTGACGATCGCACCACGGGAGGCGGGGGCCTGGCTCGCGCTCGGGGGCAGCGTGGGTGGCGGTGTCGCTGGCGCGGGCGCCGCGAAGGACGGTTCGACCGATACGGGGGCCGAGGTCTCGCTGCTCGACGACTTCGAGGAGTTGCAGGCCGCAGCGGTCACGAGCGCGAGGACGCAGCCGCGGATAGAGGAGGACAGGAGAGACATAGAGCTGTCATACGCGCGGGCCGGATGCGCGGTCTATGGTTTCAACGGGTGTGATAGGCATGGTGTCCCAATACCTGTCCAGCCACGTACGCCACAAGCGGCCTCGAGCAGGGCGATACGCCGGATCTCGCGCGGTGCAGCTCGGACAGATTCGACGTCGCTTGCAGCTGAACGCCACCACGATCTCGTCACGACAGGTCTGACAGCGCACGCGCGCGAAGGCGTGCGCCAGGATGCCGCACCGCAGATACGCGGCGAGCTGCGCGAAGCCGCGCGCGCTCATCCGGTGACGTCGGCGACGTCGACGGCGAACTGGCCGTCGCCGTCGAAGCGGGCGGAGTTGAACGTGCCCGTGAACGAGCTGACCGCGGTGCCGAACGTCCCGTCGCTGCGGCCCGGGTGCACGAGGACGGTGCCGCCGCGCTGGAGCTTCGCAAGCGCGACCAGCTGATCGGTCGAGAGGTCGCGGCTCCCTTCGTCGAGCGCCTTGTCCTCGAGCTTCTCGAGCTCGCCGACGAGCGTGCCGGAGCGCAGCGGAGGCGAAGCAGTAGCGACGTGGAAGATCGATCAGCTGGATAGCTCAGTTGCCACCGGCAGCGGCGCATCGTGGTTTCGCGGGATCGCGGCGGCGCGGATCTCGCACGCCGTCGCGCCATGACCTCGAGCCGCCACGGTGCGCACAGCTGGTTGCACGTCGCCACGCTCGCGCTGCTCCTCGGGCCCGCGTGCACCGGTGAGATCGAAGGGTCCTCCGGCGGTGGCGTCGGCAGCCCCGACGCCCCCGCGATGGACGAGCCCGTCGACATCATCGGCCCGATGGTCCTCCCGCACGTCCAGGCCTTCGCGAACGCCGCGTGCGGCACCGTCGGCGCCTGCCAGCCCTCGACGTACAACGGTCACCAGCCGACTGCGGCGCGCGCCGTCGACATCCTCACGAGCGACGTCTACGGCAAGGTCCCGACCGACAACAACGAGCTCGGCGATGCGCTGGCGGAATTCGCCCTCGCGCGCCAGGACGACTTCCGGATCACCTACGTGATCTGGCGCCAGCGCATCAACTTCGGAAGCGGCTGGGAGTCGATGGCAGACCGCGGCAGCATCACGCAGAACCACTACGACCACGTCCACACCAGCTTCGAGGAGTAGGGACGGTCTCCACTAACTCAACTTGCGATCGCTAACCTCGCGATCTGTAGTCATGGAAGTTGAGTTAGTGGAGACCGTCCCCATTTGAACTTTGTTCTTGGTGGCGCTCGGGCAGGGCGGGCATAGTCCGCCCCCATGCGCTCGCCGTACCTCGCCGCTCTGCTCCTCGCCATCGGTTGCGGCACCGGCGACAGCTCGGCAAGCGGCGACGCCGCCCCACCGGCCGATGCGGCGGTCGATACACCCGGGCCAGGCTGCTGGGCGATGTCGCCGCGTACGGTGACACCCGAGGCGTTCGCCGGGCCGACAGGCGTCCAGAGCCGGCTGTTCGCGCTGATCGACGGCGCGCAGACCTCGATCGATCTGCAGATCTATCTGTTCACTCACACCGGGATCGCCGACCGGCTGATCGCCGCGAAGAATCGCGGGGTCGCGGTGCGCGTGCTGTTCGATCCGGATCACACCGGCAACGCCAATGTCCGCGGCCGGCTGACGTCGGCGAGCGTGCCGAACCGTAACGCGCCGACGCTGTACACCTTCATGCACGCGAAGTACATGGTCGTCGACGGCAAGGCCGCGGTCATCATGTCGCTGAACTTCAACGCCGACGCGTTCACGAACGAGCGCAACTACGGCATGGTCACGCGGGATCCGGACGACGTCGCCGATGCGCAGGCGATCTTCAACATGGACTGGGCCGCCGGCGGTGGCGAGTCGGTGCAGGTCGCCGATCTCGCGTGCACGCGGCTGATCGTCTCGCCGAACAACGCGAAGCAACGCATCGTCGAGCTGATCGAGGGCGCGAAGACCACGCTGGATGTCGAGGCGATCTACATCTCCGAGATGACCGTGCGCGACGCGATCGGCGCCGCCAAGCAACGCGGCGTCAACGTCCGGGTGATCCTCGACAACACGACGGACAACGCGGAGACCCGCGCGTACTTCATGGGACTCGGCATCCCGGTGCACGACGCGGGCAATTTCTTCCTGCACGCGAAGCTCTTGATCGCCGACGGCGTCGCGTTCGTCGGCTCGGAGAACTTCAGCCAGACCGCGCTGACCAAGAATCGCGAGGTCGGCGCCTTCGTGTTCGAGCCGGCGCCGGTCGCCGTCATCCAGCAGCAGTTCGACGCCGACTACGCCGCGACGAACTGAGCACCGGCGGCGTGGGCCGCAGACCGCTCGCGCTCAGGGCGCGCGGTACTGGAGCCACTGCGTGTCAGACCGCGAGGCCTGACCCGTCGAGAACGCGTACATGCAAGCGTCGTCGGTGTAGTCCATGAAGTTCTCGGTCGGGTCGGCGCCGCCACCGGCACAGGTGTCGACGCTACCCGGGGCAGGGCAGCCGTAGGCGGGGCCCCGCTCCGGCGGCGTGTCGCTGACCTGATCGCCGCGCCTGGAGCAGCCACCCTGGAACGTATGATAGAGGCCGAGCCAGTGACCGACCTCGTGGGTCGCGGTGTCGCCCTCGTTGTACGGCTCCGCGCCGCCGCCGTTGATCGACTCGTCGAGCACGACGACGCCGTCGTTCGACGGCTTCTTGCGATAGTCCGACGGGAACGTCGCCCAGCCGAGCAGGCCGCCGCCGATGTTCGCCGAGTAGATGTTCAGCGCGTTCGCGCCGCCCTGGCGCAGGGCTGCCTTGGCCTCGCGCTCGGCGGTCGAGCCGTAGCCCATCGTGGACCAGGCCGCGTTGTCCGTGCGCGTGGTCCCCGCGAGCGTGAACCGGAACGCGGTGTTGACGCCGCCGGTGGCGCCGGCGAACGAATCGTTGAGCGTCTTCATCTGCGCGGCGATCCGCGCGTCGGTCACGTTGCCGCTGTTGCCGTTGGTGATGACGTGGAAGTAGACGGGGATCGTGACCGAGCCCGCGGTGAGCTGCGCGCCGGTCACCCGCTCGAGCGCTGCAGCTGCAGACATCTCGTCGTCGCTCGGCTGGCGGGTGCCGCACTTCGCGCCCGGCCGGGCGACCTGACTGCCGTCCGGTTCATCCGTCGACGCGCAACCGACGAACGCGATCAATGCACATGCAGCGAGCTTCTTCGACATTTGCCTCAACCTTGCGAAGTGGAGGCGCGACCGTAGTGAGGGTCCGGCGGCAGGTCAACCTGCGTTTCGGGCCCGGCCTCGTCGGGATGTCAGTTGTGTGGGCCGGGCTACGCGTCCATCACCGCGAGTTGAGCAACGGGATCAACGGGCGATCAACGACCAATCAACAAGCGGATCACCGCTCCTTGATCCGCGCGATCTCGGCCGCTTCGGACAGCGGCAGCACGTGAACGAGGCAGCGGCCCGGCTCGCTCGGCATCATCGCGGCCGCCCACAGGAACGAGTTCTTCCAGTAGCCACGCGTTGGCTTGGTCTCGATCGGCGGGCCGAACACCGAGCGCATCCAGCGATCGAGATCGTCCTCGACGCAGCCGCGGATCTTCAGCTGGATCTCGATCAGCGGCGAATCGTCGGCCGTGCCGTTGAAGTAGAGATCGACGTCGGCCGTGCGATTCGCGACCTTGTACGGCGGCAGCGCGAAGCACCACGTCGCCTTGCGACCGTCGGTGAGCTCGGTCGGCTGACAGACGCCTTCCTTCGCGTCGGCCTTGACCGACTTCGTGAACCGCCAGCGCCCGATCCCCGACGGCTCCGGCTTGCGGCCCTCGCATGCCCCAAGCATCGCGAGCATCGCGACTGGCCCGAGCGCGACGCGCTTCACGCTCACGTCGGCTCGCTCCGTATCGGGCCCTTGATCGAGACCTCGATCGTGACCTCGTCCTCCATCTTGATCATCAGGAAGCGCGGCGCCGCGAGGCCGAGCTTGCGGATGTCGAGCTCGAACGTGCCGCTTGCCTCGAGGCCCACACCGTCGAGCTTACCCTGGCCCGCGAGCGTGACCAGGACTTCCTTGCCGCGCCAGGTGAGCGCGCCTTCGGCAGTCGCAGTGAATGTCGGGCCGTCGCGCACGACGTCGCGCACGCTGCGCAGCTCGAACGTCGCGGTCGGATGTGCATCCATCGCGAAGTCCTTGCGGAGCTTTCGGTTCTTGAGGAAGTCACCCGCGTCGAATGCCGTCATGTCGACGGTGAAAGTCGCCTTCGCGCCGGCGGTCGGCAGCGTGTCGGGATCGGCATCGACCTCGCCGGTGATCTTGTTCCACACCGTGGTCGTGTCGTGGACGCGCGACCGCGCCTTCACGGTGAGCGTTCCGCCGGTGATCTGGTAGATCACGAGCTACGCCGCGAGACACTGCAGCAGCAGCGTCGTGACGTTGTCGGTTCCGCCGTTGCGGTTCGCTGCATCGACGAGCTCGGCGACCGCGCGCTCGAGGCTCTTCGCGTTCGACGCGATCTGGCCGATCTGCTCGTCGACGACCATGCCCGAGAGACCGTCCGAGCACAGGATGTAGACGTCGCCGCTCTTGATCTGGTGGCTGCGGATGTCGACCTGGACGGTCTCGCGCATGCCGAGGGCACGCGTGATCACGTTCTTGTGGGGGAAGTTCCGCTCTTCCTCGTCGGTCATGTCGGGCTTCGCTTCCTTGTAGTCCTCGAGCAGCGAGTGATCGCGCGTGAGCTGCGCGATACCACCCTCGCGAACGCGATAGACGCGCGAGTCGCCGACGTGGCCGACGTAGATCTTGTCGCCGGACACCAGCGTCGAGACGATCGTCGTGCCCATGCCCTTGTAGCGAAGGTCGCGATTCGAGGTCTCGAAGATCCGGAGGTTCGCCAGCTTGATGCCGCAGACGAGCCGGTTCTCGATGTACGAGAGCGAGCGGTCCATCTTGTACGGCCAGGTCGCATCCTCGTCCTCGCGCGTCCGCTGATAGAACTCGCCGATCGTCTCGGCGGCCATCTTCGATGCGACCTCGCCCGACGCGTGACCACCCATGCCATCGGCGACAAGGAAGAGCTGCTCGTCCTCGATCAACGAGAAGTAATCCTCGTTGTGGGTCCGCTTCATGCCCACGTCAGTCTTGGCGGCGTAGCGGATCTTCATGTGCCCAGGGAATACGTGATCACGAAAGCCACACCCTCGCGTCGCAACGAAATCATAGGCAGTGCATGCACAGCGCGTCAACCGCAGCGCCGTGTGTTCGCGCTATGGTCCGCGCGCGGTGCGCGCAGAGATCTTGACGATAGGCGATGAGCTGTGCCGTGGCGAGATCATCGACACCAACTCTTCGACCCTCGCCGCACGCCTGTGGGACCTCGATATCACCACCCGGTGGATGACGAGCTGCTGCGACGAGGAAGCCGACATCGCGGAGGCCCTGACACGTGCGGTCGCCCGGGCGGATGTCGTCGTCTGTTCAGGTGGCCTGGGGCCGACGGAGGACGACCTGACCGTGGCGGTCGTGGCGCGGCTGGTCGGCGCAGAAATCGTCATCGACGAGCCCGCCCGGCACCGGCTCGAGACCGTGTTCGCCGGCCGAATCCCGGTCACCGAGATCCAGCTCCGCCAGGTCCGGGTCCCCGCGGGAGCTCGGGTCCACGGCAATCCGGCCGGCCTCGCGCCGTGCTTCGAGGTGCCGATCGGTGGCATCCCGGTGATCTGCCTGCCCGGGTTTCCGCGTGAGATTGCCGCGATCCTCGACGGTGGACTGGTCGCCCGGCTCGCCGAGCTCCGCGAGGCTGGCGGTGACGTCGAGCGGGTCGCCCGCCGGATCTATCGCGTGTTCGGCCGCGGCGAGTCCCAGATCTCGCAGGCCTGCCGTGGCCTCGTCGATGGCGTGCCGGGCACGACGATCCACTACCAGGTGAAGTTTCCCGAGATCCTGGTCAAGCTCGTCGTCCGCGACCGCGACCAGGTGGTAGCGACGGCACGGCTCGACGCGCTCGACGACGGGCTGCGGGAACGGATCGGCCCCTATCTCTATGGCACCGGCGAGGAGACGCTGGTCGCGCGCACGGTTCGCCGGCTGCTCGAGACCGGTGCCACCGTGGCGACCGCCGAGTCGTGCACCGGCGGGCTCGTCGGCGCGCTGCTGACCGAGCGCCCCGGCAGCTCGCGTGCGTACATCGGCGGTGCGATCGTCTACTCGAACGCCGAGAAGGTGCGCCAGCTCGGGGTTCGCGAGGCGACGCTCGCCGCGCACGGTGCGGTCAGCGAGGAGACCGTCCTCGAGATGGCGCGAGGTGTGTGCGAGCGCTTCGGGGCCGAGCTCGGCATCGCGATCTCCGGCGTCGCCGGTCCCGATGGTGGCACGCCCGACAAGCCCGTCGGTACGGTCTGGCTCGCGATCGCGCGGCGGACCGGCCCCGCTCCCCAGCGTCCGCTGGCTCGCTCCATTTCGGGCGGCGAGCTCGCGCTCGCGACCCGCAAGCTGAGCTGGCCGGGCAGCCGCGATCAGATCCGCACGCTGTCGGCCTGGTGGGCGCTCGCGATGATCGACGCTGCGAACACCCCAACCGCGACCGCCGAGCTGCCGGCCACGGCACTCGAGCTACGGCGCGAGATCGAGCGGAGCAAGCTGATGATCGGAGAGCGCAAGTGAGCGAACGAGGTCCCGGTTCCGTGTCCAGTCCCACGCCCGGTCCTGCGCCTGCTGCCAGTGACGGCAAGCGCCTGTTCGTCGGGATCCCGGTCGCAGTGGCGACCGCCAATGCCCTCGCCGGCGCCGCCGAGACCCTCGCACGGCGGTCGCGCGATGCCGGTGTCGACATCCGGTGGGTCGCGCCGGTCAACTATCACGTGACCCTCAAGTTCCTCGGGTGGACGCGCGAGGCGACGATCGGCCCGATCCGCGACGCGCTGATCGCGGCGGCCGCCGAGACGCCGAAGCTCACGCTGCGGGTGGCGCGGCTCGGCGGCTTCCCCTCCCTCGAGAAGGCGAGCGTGCTGTGGGCCGGTGTCGAGGACGCGAGTGGTAGCGGCGCCCTGACGGCGCTGGCGGGCCGGATCGAGCGAGCCTGCGAGGCACTCGGCTTTGCGGCGGAGCGCCGGCCGTTTCATGCGCACGTGACGCTCGGCCGGTTGCGCGAAACTCGCGCGGTTCGCGACGTCGTGTTACCGCTAGCTGAACAAATGTTCGGTGATGCCCGAGTCGATACCGTGACGCTCTACGAAAGCGAAACGAAATCAGCGGGGTCGGTCTATCGCGAGATTCATCGAATTGCCTTCAAAACGGCTCGGGAAGCCGGTTTGGGGGCCTCTGAACGTCAGACTCCCGCAGTACAGCTGGACGCCACAAAGCGAACCGGCGAGTCACTCGGGGAGCAGGTCAGGGATCAGATCGAGACCGATGACGGGTGGCCACGCGGACACAACCACGACGATCAGTAGAGGGAGCGCGACAACGATGGCCAACAACAACAGCAACAAGAGCGAACTGGGAGCGCCCAGCCTCGTCCAAACCTCGGCGCCCACCGCGGCCGGCAACCAGGCCCGTGACAAGGCCATCGACGTCGCGCTCGGCGCGATCGAGAAGCAGTTCGGCAAGGGCTCGATCATGCGGCTCGGCAAGGATCCGCTGGACCGCGAGGTTCACGTCGTCCCGACCGGCTCGCTCGGGCTCGACCTCGCGCTCGGGATCGGCGGCTTGCCACGCGGTCGCATCGTCGAGATCTACGGACCGGAGTCGAGCGGCAAGACGACGCTGACCCTGCACATCGTCGCCGAGGCGCAGAAGCGCGGCGGTGTGTGCGCGTTCATCGATGCCGAGCACGCGCTCGACGTCGGCTACGCGAAGAAGCTCGGCGTCAAGACCGAGGAGCTACTCGTCAGCCAGCCGGACTTCGGCGAGCAAGCGCTCGAGATCGCCGACATGCTCGTGCGCTCGAATGCCGTCGACGTCATCGTGATCGACTCGGTCGCGGCGCTGACGCCCAAGGCCGAGCTCGAGGGCGAGATGGGTGACACCCACGTCGGTCTGCAGGCTCGCTTGATGAGCCAGGCGCTCCGCAAGCTGACCGCAGCGATCTCGAAGTCGCGGACGATGGTCGTGTTCATCAACCAGATCCGCATGAAGATCGGCGTGATGTTCGGATCGCCCGAGACCACCACCGGTGGCAACGCGCTGAAGTTCTACTCGTCGGTTCGTCTCGACATCCGCCGGATCGGCGCGATCAAGAAGGACGAGGACGTGATCGGTAACCGGACGCGCGTGAAGGTCGTGAAGAACAAGATGGCGCCACCGTTCAAGGAGGTCGAGTTCGACATCCTGTACGGGCAGGGGATCTCGCGTGAGGGAGATCTCGTCGATCTCGCGTCCGAGGCCAACATCGTGGACAAGAGCGGCGCCTGGTTCTCGTACGCCGGCGAGCGCATCGGGCAGGGTCGCGAGAACGCGAAGCAGTTCCTGATCGAGCACCCCGAGGTCTACAACTCGATCGAGGCCAAGGTCCTCGCACATCACAACGTGCGCCGGATCGGTATCGACGTCGCGCCCGAGGTCGTCACCCCGACGGAGACCCCGGCGGCCGACGACAAGGCCAAGACCGCGCGGCCGGTCGCGCCGGCATCGACACCGCAGAACGGCAAGCGCCCGAACGCCTGATCGTCCGATCAGGCGACGACTGTCCGGTCGTCGGACGACGCGCGTTCATAGTTCGTCCTGGCGCTGAACATCGATGCGGTGACGAAGCGCACCATCAGTGCGCATTCCTCGAAGGTCGACCTCACCTCGACCTTCCGTCGTTGCGGTGCATGTCACGTAAGGGTTGCCTGCGATCGGAAGGAACGATCTGCTGCACTTGCCTTTGTATTGAGCAGGGCGGTATGAATCCGCAGCCTTCAAAGGGAGTGCGGCCCCGCGAAGAGCGACTCGTTCATAGAACCTGACTAGGGAGGCTCACATGTTCGTCTATCCCCAGCGTCGCAAGACGCAGGGCGCCGTGGCACTGGCAGTCGGAGCGCTCGCGATTGCGGCGTGCGACGACCCAACGGCGCGTACCGATCTTCGTCCCGAAGGTGATCCCGAAGTGCTCGCGGTTCTGGTCCTGTCCGACTCGCTTCACGGCCTGCTCGAGACAGCGACCTTCTGCGCGCCGAACGATCCGATCCGACCGACCCTCGTCGGTCTGCCGGACTTCACCACCACCACGGTCTGCGACGAAGATCCGTCGGTGCCCGCGACGATGGCCGAAGCCGCGCCGGGTTCCTGGTACGTGCGGATCATGTTCGACGAGCTTCTCGATCCGTCGATCGAGGATCTCATCCCGATCCTCGACGAGAACGACATGGAGACCGGTACGTTCACCGGTACGCTCGAGCGGACGCAGCCGGTGACGCTGCGCTGCAAGGGCGTCGACGACATGTTCCACGACGTTGCCTACGACGGCTACTACTCGCCGAGCGGCAACAACGTGACGTGGCCCGTCGGCCCGTCGATCGTGATCCGTCCGCTCGATCCGACGATCGTCCCGGTCGCCAGCGACTGCGAGGTCGCGATCAAGGCGGACACCGTCAAGGACAAGTCCGGCAACTTCGTGCCGCCTGGCCAGGTGGGTCCGTACAAGTTCCGCACGCAGCCGGTCACCGTGATCGACACGTTCCCGGCGGATGGCGGCACGGTCGCCGCTGACTTCATGTTCCTCAACGACTTCGAGTACATCTTCAACACCGTGATCGATCCCGATACGTTCACGCTTCCCGAGGACGTCACGCTGACGCCTGCCGAAGCAGGGACGGCCGGGACGTACGGCTTTGACAACCTCGGTTTCGTGTTTGGTAACTGGACGCCGGGCACCGAGTTCACCGTCGAGATCACCGCAGACGCGATGGTGACCGACCTCTGCGGCAAAGAGACCCCGCTGCGCGTCGACCTGCCGTCGAACGCCACCACGTTCAGCACCCAGCCCTTCCGGCTGAACTCGATCACGCCAGCACAGGGCACGGGCGTCCTGCCATCGCGCAAGATCCGGCTCGACTTCAACACCCCGGTCGATGCCTCGACGCTCGCGACGACCGAGTTCACGGTGACCCCGGCGATCGCCGGCATGACCGTGGTCAATGCGGGAGGCGATAACGGCACGCTCCTCATCCAGGGCCGCTACCAGCTCAACACCGAGTACACGTTCACGCTCAACGCAAACGCGACGGTTCGCGACGTTTACGACACGACGGACTTCACGAACGCGATGGACCAGACCGTCAAGTTCACGACGGCCACCGCGATCGCGCTCACCGCGCAGTCGCCGGCCAACGATGCCCGCGTCGTCAAGGCGACGACGGCGTCGAACGTCGATGTGCGGTTGACGTTCAGCACCGAGATGGACACGACGACGCTCGGCACCGACGAGTTCACGTTCACCACCGCTGCGGGCGCACCGGTTGCGGGTGCGGCCGTCGTGCCGAACGCGGCGCCATCGACCGGCGTCGCGGTCCGCGTCGTCGGCCTCGCGGCCGGCAGCTACGTGTTCACGCTCAAGGCGGGCGCGACCATCAACGACCTGCTCGGCAACACGTACACGCAGGCCGCGGATCGCGTGATCCCGTTCACCGTCGCCGAGACCCCCACGCCGCCCGACGTAGAGGAATTCCTCTGCCTCGGCCAGACCCCCTCCGCCGCGAACTAGAAGGAACAACCCATGAACAAGCTCTCCAAGATCTTCATGGCGACCGCCCTCTCGTTCGGGGCCGGTTCGCTCGTTTTGCCAGCGGAGGTGTTCGCGCAGTCGAGCGCCACCGTCGGCGCCGTGCGCGGCGTGATCCGCGACAAGTCGACCGGTGAGCCGGCGCTCGGCGCCACCGTCGTCGCGACCTCGCCCGCCCTCGTCGGCGAGCAGGTCGTGCTGACGGACGAGTCCGGTCAGTACTTCATGACGTCGCTGGCGCCTGGCGTCTACACGCTGACGATCTACTACGAGAACAAGACGTTCTCGCGTGGCAACGTCCTCGTCCAGCTCGGCAAGGAAGCCGTCGTCAACGTCAGCGTCGATCCGAAGGCCGGCGCGCCGGTCGGCACGGGCGGCGGCGAGACCATCGTCATCACCGGCACCGCGCCGACGATCGATCAGGGCTCGACGAAGACCGGCGTCACGATCACCGATGACTACACGCGTAACATCCCGACCGGCCGCACCTTCGGTGGTGTCGTCGGCAGCGCGGCTGGCGCGCAGGACGACCTCTACGGCGTCTCGATCGCCGGTGCGACGTCATCCGAGAACGTGTACGTCGTCGAGGGAATCAATACGACCGACACCGGCTTTGGTGGCCTCTCGACGAACCTGCCGAACGAGTTCATCGCCGAGACCGAGGTGATCACCGGCGGGTACAACGCCGAGTTCGGCCGCGCGACGGGCGGCATCATCAACGTCGTCACCAAGTCGGGCTCGAATGAGTTCCGCGGCTCGGTGTTCGGTTACTACACGCCGGGCTCGCTCGTCGCGGAAGCCGAGGGCATCCAGCGTGAGGGCGGCTCGATCGATACCGAGACGAACCTCGACTATCGCTACGATGTCGGCGCCGAGGTCGGTGGTCCGATCATCAAGGACAAGCTGTGGTTCCACGTCGGGTTCAACCCGTCGTCGAGCAAGTCGACGGTGACGCGCACCGTCGCGCGCCAGATCGATGTCGACGCAGACGGCGTTCCCGACATCGATCCCGACACCGGGTTCACGCGGCACGAGCCGGTCTCCTCGACGGATCTCACCACGTCGCTGCGCACGTACTTCTTCACCGCGAAGATCAACGGCGCCATCAACCAGAACAACCAGTTCCAGGTGTCGGCGTTCGGTAACCCACGCTCGGGTGACACGATCTACGCGATCACGCGCAACCCGGCGAATTCGGTCATCGACGTCGAGGACGGCGCGTACGATCTCGCGGCGAAGTGGACCTCGAAGTTCAATGACGGCAAGACCCAGGTCGACGCCGTGCTCGGCTTCCACCGCGGGTTCGAGAACCAGCTGCCGAAGAACGCCTCGCAGAACGTCCCGAACGCCGAATATCGCTACACGCGCTCGCTCTACGACTTCAACGCGATCGAGAGCCAGTACGGCGACATCTCGGGTTGCCAGGACAGCATGGACCCGGCCGTCGACCCGTACCCGGGCATCCGCAACTGTCCGGTGTTCGGCTACTCGAGCCAGGGCCTCGACTTCCTCGAGGAGCGCACGAACGACCGCACGTCGGCCGTGCTCGCCGTCACCCAGCGCGTCAAGCTCGCGGGCTATCACACGTTCAAGGCCGGCCTCGATCTCGACTTCGCGACCTACGACTCCAAGCGCGGGTACTCGGGTGGCGCGCGGTTGCGTCGCGCGACCCCGCTCGCCAACGGCCAGGCCCGTTGGCAGTTCCGCGAGCTACTGCAGATCGTTCGCCCGCTGACGGATGCAGAGAACCAGGACCCGGGCAGCGTGATGCTCGCCGAAGGCCAGTACCTCTGCGCGAACGACCGCGCGCTCTGTCAGGTTGCCACGAACGGCATCACGGCCGAGACCAAGAACACGAGCGTCGCTGCGTTCATCCAGGACAGCTGGCAGATCCGTCCGAACCTGACGCTCAACGCCGGCCTCCGGTGGGAGCAGCAGACGGGCTTCGTCGCCGAGGCGCTGCAGGGTCAGATCTCACCGGAAGGCGAGATCATCCCGGAGGAGGCCTACAAGCTCGAGAACATGTTCGCGCCGCGCATCGGCCTGATCTACGACCCGACCTCGGAAGGCAAGTCGAAGATCTTCGCGCACTGGGGCCGGTTCTACGAGAACGTCCCGATGGACATCAACGTCCGCGCGTTCGGTGGCGAGATCACGAACTTCACGCAGGTGAACTTCAACCGCCGCACCGAGGATGCGCCCGGGTTCGACCCGAACTGCAACGTCGACTTCTCCGACTCGGATCCGGGTCGCAACCTCTACGACACGCTGCAGCAGTGCACCGATAGGACGCAGCAGGCGCTGCTCGGTGGTGGTACCGAGTACGTCTCGCCCGGCCTCAAGGGGCAGTACACCCAGGAGCTCGTGCTCGGCGCCGAGTACGAGATCCTGCCGGACCTCACCGTCGGCATGAACTACATCCATCGCACGCTGCCGGTCGTCATCGAGGACGTCTCGGTCGACGGTGGCAATACGTACATGATCACCAACCCCGGCGAGGACCTCAGCGGCGAGGCCGCCAAGCTGCAGATGGAGGCCGATCGCCTCCTCGCCTCGGGCGATCCGGATCAGATGGCGCTCGGCGAGCTCTTCGCGAACCGTGCGGACCAGCTCTCGTATGTCGGTCGCTTCGACAAGCCGACGCGTAACTACGACGCGCTCCAGCTCACGGCGCGGCAGCGCGCGACGCGTAACTCGCTGGTCCAGGCGAGCTACACGTTCTCGCAGTCGAAGGGGAACTACCCGGGCCTGTTCTCGACCGAGACCGGTCAGCTCGATCCGAACCTGACGTCGCTCTACGATCTCCCGGACCTGATGGCGAACCGCTACGGCGCGATGGGTCTCGATCGTCCGCACAACCTCAAGGTCGACGGGTTCTACCTGTTCAACTTCAAGGAGGCGGGTATGCTCACGACCGGCGTCAGCTTCCGTGCGCAGTCGGGAATCGCGCACAACGCGCTCGCGTCGCACCCGGTGTACGGCTCGGGCGAGGCGTACCTGCTGCCGCGTGGCGCGATCGAGCGCTCGCCGGTCACGACGCAGACCGACGTCCACCTGAGCTACGGCTACCAGCTCAACAAGACGACGCGCCTCGAGGGCTTCGTCCGGTTGTTCAACCTGTTCAACCAGCAGGAAGAGCTCGACAAGGACGAGATCTACACGTTCGACAACGCGATCCCGGTGGTCGGCGGTGACCTCACCGACCTCCAGCACGTCAAGGTGCAGGATCCGGCGACGGGCCTCGAGACTGACACGACCGTCACGCCGAACCCGAACTTCAAGAACGTCAACGCGCGCCAGGCCCCGCGGTCGGTGCAGCTGGGTTTCCGTCTGACGTTCTGATCGGCTGACAATCGACTCGACCTGTTCCTTGGGTCGGTCGACCGCGTTTGGGCCCGCCAACTTGGCGGGCCTTTTGTTTTGGTATCAGCTACTTGCCGGCCCGGAGATTCACGCCGACTTCGTAGATCGAGACGGCGTCACAGCGCGTTTGAAGCTCCCATGGACATCCGGTTCAGTGATCACGCGTCGTTTCATCGCGCTGCCGCCGGCATGGTCGGCGGCGCCGTCGTTTCTGGCCTCGCACTCCACCCGATCACGCCGCTCGCGCCGCTGGTCGGTGGGCTCGCCGGCCTGGCGGTCGGTACGGCCTGGGGCTATGGCCGGCCGACCTGGCGGGTGCTCGCGGCAGCCGCGGCGGCCGTCCCGCTGTTCGTGATGACGCCGGGCTGGACCGCGATGGCAGTCGTCGCCGCCGTGATGGCCCTCGGCCTCGCGATGGGCGGCAAGGGTGCGGTCACCGGTGTCCGCGGCGCGGTCGCGGTCGCGCTCGGTGCGGTGACCACGATGCTGGGCATGTGGTGCGCGCTGCGCGTGCTCGGTGCACGCGAGACCCAGGCGTGGTCGCAGTGGGCGCTCACCGCGACCGCCGCAGGCTCGATGGGCATGGTCGGCATCCTCGCGATGCTGCCGCGCCACCTCAAGGTCGCGATCGATCCAGTGATGGCTGCGGTCCGCCGGCTTCCGGCGAACCTCGATGCCGAGGTCAAGGGTCTCTGCGATCGGTCGGTCGCGATCTGGTCGACAGCGAAGGACCGGATCTCCGACGACGCGGGTCGCAACCTCGTCCGCGACGGCGTGGTGAAGACGCTCGAGGTCGCCGTGAAGAGCGCGGACGTTCGCGTCACCGGCTCGACCGACACCGAGCTGCAGAACCGGATGGCCGAGCTCGACAAGCGCGTCGCCGCCGCGACCGATGACGAGGTCCGCACGCAGTACCAGGCCGCGCGCGCCGCGCTCGAAGATCAGCGACGCTACCGCGAGCACATCGCGAAGGGCCGCGAGCGGCTCGTCGCCCGCATGCACAACCACGTCGCGGCGCTCGAGAAGTTCCAGCTCGCGGCGACCGGACTCGAGGCAGCACGCGCCGCGACAGCCGGCGCCACCGCGATCCAGCAGCTCGAGGAGCTCTCGCACGATGTCGCCGCGAGCGGTGAGGCCCTCGCCGAGATCGAGCTTGGCGAGCTGACCGCGGTGACCGCAAAGCCCGAAGCGAAGCCCGAGCCGACGACACCCGACGAGATCGCGCCCACCGCGCCAGCACCCGCAGGCAATTGACCGAAGGGGAGCGAGGCCGTCTGGCCGAGCGACCGCGAAGGTCACGATTGCCACCGGGGGGAACGCGGCGACGCGCCCCTTCCCACATGCACGGCCCGTTCGGCACACGCCGCGCGGGTCGTTTTGCGTCGGGCTTGCGTAAGAATCCTCACGTTCGATGGATCACACACGCTGCCAAGACATCGGGCACACGCTGCGAGGCTGCGCGGGTGCGCGCGCCCGTAACCGTCGACGGTGATCTCCGCACATCTGGTACGCTCACGCCCCAGGAGGAGACCATGCGTTCGCCTATCCGGTTCCTGTTCGCCATCATGTGTACCGTCGTCCTGTCGACGTCGTGGTCATCCGACGCACTCGCCGATAACGCCGACGCGCACTACAAGCAGGGCCTCGCCTACAAGCAGCAAGGAAAGGTCGACGACGCGATTGCCTCGCTCGAGAAGGCGGTCGCCGCGAACCCCAAGCACGGCATGGCGTGGGCCTCGCTCGGTCACCTCTACAAGAAGAAGGACGACAACGCGAAGGCGGTCCGTGCCTACGAGAACGCGACGGCGGTGATCAAGAAGGACAAGGTCCTGTGGGCGAACCTCGGGATGGCCTACTACCGCGACAAGCAGGTCGACAAGGCGCTCGAGGCGCTGATCGTCGCGTGCCGCCTCGACCCGAAGGACGCCGAGATCCGCGGCAACCTCGGCACGATCCGCCGGCAGAAGGGTGATGTCGCGGGCGCGATCCGGGACCTCGAGATGGCGGTCAAGCTCAAGCCCGACGACGCGAACTACCACAACAACCTCGGCGTCGCGTATCGCGTGGCAAAGCGCGATGACGACGCGATCAAGGCGTTCAAGAAGGCGATCGAGCTGTCGCCGAACGATCCTGGCTTCCACTTCAACATCGCGGTCGCGTACCGCCGCAAGTCGGCGGACAACCCGGAGCTGCTGACCGAGGCCATCGCGTCGTACGAGAAGGCGACGTCGCTCGACCCGAGCAACGCAGAGGGCTGGTTCGACCTCGGCTTCATGTACAAGCTCGATCACCAGAACGACAAGGCGGTCTTCGCGTTCAGCAAGTACCTCGAGCTCAACAAGGGCAAGGATCCCGAGGGTCAGAAGCGAATCGAGGACGAGATGAGCTCGCTCGGCGGCAAGGTCGACAAGAAGCCCGCGCCGAAGGGCACGCCGAAGAAGCCGACGCCCAAAAAGTGATGCCGGCTGCGAAGCGTGATGCCGGACGCAAAGCGGCCGCCGGGCGTGTAGGGCACGGGGCATACAAAGCACGCCAGCACTCGAGCCGGAGCGAAGCGGAGGCGAAGACGTAACCGACGTCGTAGCCGCGGAGGCGCCCGGGTAAGAGTTGGGCTGAGGTGTGGGCTACAGCCGACGCTCCGCTCGGTTCGGGCTCAGCGGCTTCGCGGCTGCCTGTCCGCTTCGCGTCCAGCGTTCGCTCCGCGAACGGCCCGATTGGGCGGGTCCGAGGGTGAGTGGTAGGGTGGATCAATGGTGCGTCGTGACGACGACGGAAGCCGTTTCCCCGAAGGGGAAACGAACCCGGCGTCAGGCTGTGAGGATCCAGCGGGTGAGAGTCCCGTCTCGGTAAGTGGAGACACGCCGAGTAGCAGACCCA
>JACCTC010000388.1 GCA_013812655.1 Deltaproteobacteria bacterium
GGATCACACGCGGGTCCACGCTTCGCTGCGCGACCACAGCTCGGCGGCGAGTGCCGGGTCGCGGGCAAGCGGGCTCGCGTCGCGCGCGATGCCACGGCGATCGAGGTAGCTGCCGGTCGCGGCGTCGGGGTGCGTCGCGGCGTGCACCGTCGAGCGCGCACCGTCGGCGGTGCTCAGCATCGTGAGCTTCAACAGCGGCCGGATCGGCCACGGCACCCGGGTCCAGATGTTCGACGCGACGCGGCCGGGGTTGACCGCGGCCGACGTGACACCGGTACCGGCGAGCCGGCGCGCGAGCTTGTTGCTGAACAACACGTTCGCGAGCTTCGACACGCCGTACTCGGGAAGTCCGCTGACCGACGCCGTCGGCCGCCGGATCGCGTCCCAGTCGATGCCGCGCGCGCCGTAGTGGTTGTTGCTCGCGACGTGGACGATGCGCGCCGGCGCGGACTGCCGCAGCCGCTCGAGCAGCAGCGCGGTGAGCAGGAAGTGGCCAACGTGGTTCACGCCGAAGTGCAGCTCGAAGCCATCGGCGGTCACGCCGCGCTGACCGGCGACGCCCGCGTTGTTGATCAGCACGTGCAGCGGCTCGTCGCGCGCGATCAGGACCGCGGCGGCCGTGCGGACGCTCGCGAGGCTACCGAGATCACACGCCACCGCGAGCACGTCGGCATGGCCCGCGCGGGCGCGCAGCTCGTCGACGACTGGCGCGGCCTTGGCGAGCGAGCGACAGAGCAGGCGCAAGCGAGCGCCGCGGATCGCGAGAGCCTCCGCGACTGCGCGGCCGATGCCAATGTTGGCACCGGTGATCACGACGACGCGATCCGCGAGCTCTCGCGACACACCGGCACGCTAGTGCGCGCACGCCGCCGCGTCGAGCCCGACGTGCATCACGACCGATCGTATCGCTGGGGGCGCGGGTTTCGCTCAGGCCTCGCGGTTCACCCAGTCGACGCACCGGGCGCGGCGCCGCAGTACGTCCGCACCGACGATGCGCGCGACCCGACGCCAGATGATGGCGATCTTGGTGCGCAGCAGCTCGTCGGTCCGCGCCAGCGCGCAGAGCTCGTCGGGATGTGCCATCAGGTACTCGAACACGGTCGCGCGGTCCTCGACGGCAGCGGTCATCGCATACGCGTTGACGAAGCCTGGTCGTACCGGCTCGTCGTTGGCGGCGAGCGCGTACTCGAAGCCGACGGGGTTGTGCACGCGCCACTCGGGATCGTCGAGCATCTCGGCGCGCATGTGCTCGTGCTCGAGGATGTGGAATAGCTCGTGGTGCGCGATGTCGTCGACGGTGAACCCGGCGCCCGGGCTGTACTGGCGATTCGCGAAGTACGCGACGCTGATCAGCATGCCACGGCCGCGCAGATCGACGGTGCCGGCGGGATGCTGAGGCACACCCGCGCGCGCGTAGACGATGTCGCTGCAGATCGCGACGTGATCGAGGCGCGACGCGACGAGCACCTCGGTCGGGTACACCGCAAACGCGCGGGTCGTTGCCTCGAGCACCGCGCCATCGATCGGCGTGTGCTCGCCGAGCAGCTCGCAGCGCACGCAGCCGCCAAACGCCTGCAGCTCCGTCGGGTGCGCGCAGTCGACCGATGCGAACACGCGATCGATCCCAGCGGTGCGTAGCGCGATGCCGGCGCGGCCGAGCGTGGTCCGTAGATCCGACACTCGCGTGGCGTAGGTGTCGTCGAGCGCGAACGTCGGCGTCGGCTGGGGTGGGGCCGGCGGCGGCGGCAACGCGCAGCTGGCAAGGAACGGCAACACGAGCGACGGCCGCATCGCGTGAGCTCACGCAGGCAACGTGCCAGCGTAACTCGCGTCGTCACGTGGCGCGATCGCCTCGCGCGTGCGGCGAACGCACCACGATGTCGCCGATTCGAGACAGCCCGGTTGGTTGTCAGCCGGCCGACACGCGACCACAATTGCCCGCGTGACCGCTGCCGCCGGCAACCAGCTCCATGGCATCACGCTCGAGACGATCGTGACCGAGCTGGTCGCGCACTACGGATGGGACGGCCTCGCCGAGCGGATCCGGATCCGCTGCTTCACGCACGACCCCAGCGTCAGCTCGAGCCTGAAGTTTCTGCGGCGCACGCCGTGGGCCCGCGCGCAGGTCGAGCAGCTGTTCCTGTTCATGCGCGCGACGCGCGATCCTCGATGAGTCGGACAGCCTGCGGAGGGCGTCCGGCGACTACTTCTCTTCGTCGAAGCGCGCCGGAACCTTCTTGATCTCGACACCGGCGGCACGCGCGAGCTCCGTGGTGTCACCCGCCGGCTTGATCGGGCGCGCCTTCGGCTGTGGCGGCGGCGCGATGGCCGCGACGTGCGCGAGCACCTTGCGCTCGGCACCGAACTCGAGCGTCGCGTGCTGCGCAGACTCGACGACACAGCCGACGCCGAACTTCGGATGGCGGACCCACTGGCCAACCTCGAAGGTCGCCTTCGGCGAGTAGTCGATGATGTTCGCGTCGGGCGGCGGCGTCTTGACCGCCGGTGCGGCCTTCTTCGCCGCGGTCTTCTTCGGCTTGTCCTTGCCGAGGCGCGACTCGTAGCGATGCAGCAGATCGTCGTACCACTCGGTCGGGAACGAGTCGCCATCGCCGCCGTCGTGGTCGAGCGCCTCGAGCTCGCCGAACAGCGCCTGGACATCGGGCCACGACGGCGCGGCGCCCGTGACGTCGATCATCTTGAGTGCCGGTGCGGTGTCGCCCTTCCAGCCGTCATGCAGGCGCCAGTAGATCTCGAGCAGCAGCTTGTCGTTCGTCGCGTCGGACGGGACCTCGTCACTGCCTTCCGACGGCACGCTCTCGACGAGCAGCTCGAGGTCGCTGAACGCGGCCTTGAGCGCCTTGTCGATCCGCGCGGCGGCCCTGACGTCGTCCGGTGCGTCGACGTGCTGCTTCATCATGCCGGTCAGCTCGCGGCCGGCGTATTGTTGCTCGTACTTGCTGTACAGCGCGGTCAGCGCGAGACCGGACAGTCGGGGATCGAGCTCGGCATCTTTGTCGAAAGGCACGCAGCATCCTAGTCCGGATCACGCCGACGGTCAGGGCCGCGGATCGATCTTCGCGAACGCCAGATCGAGTGCCTCGGCGCTGGTCGGCCGAACGACGCGCGCGACCTCGCGCCCGTCAGCGAGGAACACGAGCGTTGGCCACAGCTTCACGCCGAACGTGCGACCGAGCCGCTTGCCGCGCGCGTCCTCGATCCAGTGGTGCGTGACCGCCGGATGCGCCGCGAGCGCGCTCGAGATCAGCGGGCGCGCGCCGACGCAGTAGCCGCACCACGACGCGCCGAACTCGAGGACATGAGGGCCGCGAAGCGCGTCGACCTGCTCGCGCGTGGGGTCTGTCGAGGCCATGGCCATAGGGATGTCCGAAGTCTAGCGCTCGTCGCAACCCGATGGAACGGCGCCGCAAGCGCTTGGCACCGGTGTTGCTCGGAAGCTGTGCATGAACCCTATCAAGCAGGAAGATGCTGATCTCGAGAAGGGCCTCCACCAAGAGAGCGTCGCGAGTAGCGGGCGCTCGCTTGATGTGGAGAGCGGTAAAGACAACGATGGCGAGGCGTTCGGCGAGTCGCGCGTCTCGTTCGACGACGAGGATCTGTTCGACCTCGACGACGAGGACTTCCTCGCCGAGGACGACGGCGACCTCGACATCGAGCCCGACGACAGCCGCGACTACTAGCGACTCTGAGCGCGGTCGCGCCGCTCGCTGATCGTGGGTGGCGCACCGTGCTATCGAGTCACATGACTCGACGCCACACGCTCGCGTGCGCATGCGCGCTGTGCTGCTGCCAGACGAAGAACCCGGGCGCCGGCGAGGCAGCTGGCGGTGGCGCGCGTGGCACCCTGGCAGCTCCGGCGCCCCCGGTGGCGGCTCGGCGTCCGCACGCGGTGGTGTCACCGCACGGGACGCGCGACGACCCCTACTACTGGATGCGCGACGACGAGCGCAAGGATCCCGAAGTCCTGGCGCACCTGGCGGCCGAGAACGCGTACGCCAATGCGGTGCTCGCGCCGGTCACCCCCCTCGAGGACACGCTGTTCGCCGAGCTCCGCGCGCGCGTGCAGGAAGAGGACTCCACGGTCCCGGTCTTCGATCGCGGCTACTGGTACTACGTGCGCTTCGAGACCGGGAAGCAGTACCCGATCTACGCCCGTCGCCAGCGCACGCTCGACGCCCCCGAGCAGATCCTGCTCGACGGCAACGTGCTCGCCGTCGGCCATCCGTTCTTCAAGATCGGCAACTACGCGGTCAGTCCCGATGGCCGCCTGCTTGCCTGGGCGGAGGACACCGTGGGGCGCAACCAGTTCGTGCTCCGCATCATGGACCTCGACACCGGCGCGCGCCTGCCGGACACCGCGGCGAACATCAGCGGGGCGCTGGCGTGGGCCAACGACAACCGCACGCTGTTCTACGGCGGTAAGGACGACGTCACGCTGCGTGCCGACCGCGTGTTCCGGCACGTGCTGGGAGGTACCGATGTGCTCGTGCACCACGAACCGGACGGCTCGTACTACGTCGGGGTCGGCACGACCAAGTCGCACCGCTTCATCACGATCGGCATGCGATCGACGACAAACTCGGAGTACCGGCTGCTCGACGCGGACGCCCCAGCCGGCGAACCGCGGGTGTTCCTGGCGCGCGAGAAGGACCACCTCTACAGCGTCGACCACCTCGGTGACCGGTTCGTGATCCGCACCAACGATCACGCGAAGAACTTCCGCGTCGTCGAGGTGCCGCGCGGCAAGGAGGCGTCCGATCGCGCCGCGTGGAAGGAGATCATCCCGCATCGCGCCGATACGCTCGTCGAGAGCGTCGCGCTGTACGACAAGTTCCTCGCGGCGTCGGTCCGCACCGGCGGGCTCCGCAAGGTCCAGGTGCTGCCGGCGAAGGGCTCGGCGTTCTACATCGACGCGCAGGATCCCGCGTACGTGATGTCGGTCTACGACACGCCGGATCCGACGTCGACGCGCGTGCGCTACGTCTACGAATCGATGACGCAACCGAGCTCGGTGTACGAGCTCGACATCGGCAGCAAGCAGAAGGCGCTCCTCAAGCAGCAGCCGGTGCCGACCTACGATCCGGCGCTCTACACGAGCGACTACCTGCACGCGAAGGCCCCTGATGGCACCGCGGTCCCGATCTCGGTCGTCTATCGCAAGGGCACGAAGCTCGACGGCAGCGCGCCGCTGCTCGTGTACGGCTACGGCTCGTATGGCATGTCGATGGAGCCGAGCTTTGGCGCGACCCGCACGAGCCTGCTCGATCGCGGCTGGGTCTACGCGATCGCGCACATCCGCGGCGGTCAGGAGATGGGCCGGGCCTGGTACGAGGACGGCAAGCTGATGAAGAAGCGGAACACGTTCACCGACTTCATCGCCTCGACCGAGCATCTCGTCGCGCACAAGTACGGTGCGGCGGATCGCGTGTTCGCGATGGGCGGCAGCGCGGGTGGCCTGCTCGTCGGTGCGGTCGTCAACATGCGCCCGGACCTCTACCGCGGCATCGTCTCGTTCGTGCCGTTCGTCGACGTGCTGACGACGATGCTCGACGAGTCGATCCCGCTGACCACGAACGAGTACGAGGAGTGGGGGAACCCGACCGCGGACAAGGCCGCATACGACTACATGCTCGGCTACTCGCCGTACGACAACATCACGCCGCAGCCATACCCCGCGATCTACGTGCGGACCGGCCTGTGGGACAGCCAGGTCCAGTACTTCGAGCCCGCGAAGTGGGTCGCGAAGCTGCGCGCGACCAAGCGCGACACGAACCCGGTGCTGTTCGACATCAACATGAGCGCCGGCCACGGCGGTGCGTCGGGCCGGTTCGATGCTCTCCGCGAGATCGCGCGGGCCTACGCGTTCATGCTGATGACGCTCGAGCGTCCGGACCGTCGCACTGACCTGACGCTCTGACCGGCGTTCTGATCAGAACGCGGTGCCGTTCGCGCGCTTGCCCGGCGAGAAGTTGCCGACCGCGCCGGTCACCGCGTTGTGGTTCGCGTAGACCGTGCCGGTGACGTCGGGAGACCGGTTGCGCGAGATGTTGAGTGTCGGCATCGGGTACGTCACCGTCAGCAGTGTCGCCGGTGACGCGCCGCCGGTCTTCACGGTGATCGTGTCGCCGTCGTCGTTGAGGCCGAGCTGGCCGCTGCTCGCGACCTCGAAGTCGGTGACCCCGGCGCAGGCCGGCGCGCCGCCGCCCCACACCACGATCGCCTTGCCGGGCGCGAGCGTCATCGCTCCGAACGTGTGGCGGATGATGACCGAATCCTCGACGGTCAGCCCCTCGAGATCGAGCGTCTTGGTCGAGACGTTGACGAGCTCGACGAACTCGTCGGCGGTGCCCGTCGTCGACATATCGCAGTTGGTGTCCGACATGTTGTCGCCCGCCAT
Organism: Deltaproteobacteria bacterium; assembly: GCA_013812655.1. Taxonomy (GTDB): domain Bacteria; phylum Myxococcota_A; class Polyangia; order Haliangiales; family Haliangiaceae; genus JABFXX01. The sequence continues at coordinate 6,419 of JACCTC010000388.1, forward strand.
GAACTCGTTGAGCACGAGGTCGCCCGCGACCGGCGTCATGCCGGTGCCACCGGTATCGAGCACGCACACCTGGGGCTCGCTGTCGTCGCAGACGTAGCCATCCTCGATCTCGCAGCGCGCGTTGCAGCCGTCGCCAGCCATGGTGTCGCCGTCGTCGCAGAACTCGAGGAAGTCCCACACGCCGTCGCCGCAGGTCGTCGCGGACGCGTAGAGCTCGAACGCGTAGGTGCCCTGATCGGCGGCCTCGAAGCCGTCGATGACGACGTAGTACGTGCCGGCCGGCAGCGCGACGTAGCCGAGCGCCTCGGAGGCAGCCTCGCCATCCGAGCAGCCATCCTCGGTGCCGTACTCGCTGACCTCGGTCGCGAGATCGCAGGGGGCGCTCAGCACGCGCAGCACCGTGTCGAACGCGCTCGTCTCGTCCATCAGGATCACGACGTCGCGGGTATCGGGGATCGTGAACTTCCAGATGTGATCGACGCCGGCGCCGGAGTCGAAGCCATCGCACGACGCCTCGGCGACCTGGTTCGTGCTGCCGGTCGTGTCGCCCGATCCGAGGCCCTCGAGGGTGCCTGCGTTGTCGGTCAGCGTCAGCATGCTCGGCGCGGCGCACGTGCCGCCGGCGGCGGGCTCGAGCGTGCACGTCGACGGCATGCCGGTGCAGGTGTAGCCGGCCTCGACCGCGCAGGTCGCGCTGCAGCCATCGGCGTCGACGGTGTTCGCGTCGTCGCAACCCTCGGTGCTGGCGATGAAGCCGTCACCGCAGACCGCGCCGGCCTCGGACTGGCACGTCGCCGAGCAGCCGTCGCCGCTGATCGTGTTGCCGTCGTCGCACTGCTCGGGGCTTGCCGCGGTGCCGTCGCCGCAGAAGTTCGTGCCGTCCGGGTTCTCGGTCGCGCTGCTGCAGGCGGCGAGGGTCACGAGCGCGGCAGCCAGGAAGGTGCCGAGGCCTGTATCGCGAGTCGTCATAAGCCGCGCGTGTAACACGCGGGGTCCGGACGCCGACAGGACAAAGATCGCGACCGGGCTTCACCAGCTGCCGCCGAGGCTGAACTGGAACCGGGGGCTGCCGCCATCGAGCGGGAATGCCACGTCGAAGCGCAGGGCTCCGATCGGTGTGCGCCAGATCATACCGAAGCCGGCCGAGGCCGCCGAGCCGCCGCCGTCGGTCGCCTTGTCTTGGCCATAGATGCCGCCAGCGTCGACGAAGCCGGCAACTGACAGGCCCCAGCGGGGAATCAGCGGGAGCTCGAGCTCCCCGCGTGCCGTGTACTTGAAGTTGCCGCCGAGCGGCATCCCGGTCATCAGGTCGCGCGGTCCGACCGCGCCTGGCGCGTAGCCCCGGATGTCATCCGAACCGTCGAAGTGCAGGCGCTCGGAGAGCGGTGCAGACGTGCTGACCGAGCTCGCGGTGCCGCCGAGGTGGAGGGTGAACGGGCCGAGCTGCCGGTGATGGCTCGCCCACGCCGAGGTGCGGAGCAGTTGCACCTCGGAGCCGAACGCTCGATCCGCGAGCTCGAGCGAGGTGCCCAGGCTCGTGCCGCGGGTTGGCATGTCCGGGGCGTCGAGCGTGCTGTACGCGAGGCCCGCGCGCAGCGACGCGATCCGGCCACCACGCCACAGCGGCTGGCCTGGTACGGCCCCCGGCACGCCGCGCGCAACCAGCGATTCGCCGCCAAGCTCCACCGCGACCTGCTCGATGCGATAGCCAAAGAACGCGTGCGCGTGGCGCGTCAGCGGTACGGACAGCGCGAGGTCGCCACCGGTGGCCTCGCGGGTGAACCCCGGTCCGGGATAAACCAGGCGGTGGTTGTAGAGATCGGCGCGCAGCCGGACGTTGCGCCCGAGCAGCGTCGGATCTTCGAAGCGCACGAGGGCGAGCTGCTCGCGGCGCGACAGCTTCATGGTCAGCGCGAGCCGCGTGCCGGTCAGGAACAGATCGTCCTGCGCGACCTGCGCGGTCGCGATGAACCGATCATCGACGTGGTAGCCGGCACCGATGGAGAAGCTGCCGGTCGGCTCGCGCGGCAGCGTCTTCGGCATCGGCTTCGCAGGCCCGATGACGGGTGCTGGCGTGATCGGATCGTCAGGGCGCACCTCGCCCGTGGGTGCCGGCACCTCGGGATCCGCGTGGGACTCCGATGATGCGACGAGCAACACCACGAGCGAGGCAGACACCAGGGTCTGCTTCGCAGTCATGTCGATCGCTACGACCGCGTGTCGATCGTGCGGGTTGCTCGGATGCGCGGGCGCCGACGACGATCCGCATGGCAACTGATGGCATCCTGTCGGCCGCAATGACCGTCGCGCCGATCGCCGAGCTCGTGTCCGCGCTCGCCCCATGCGGTGATGGCTTCGCGTTCGTGGCGGGTGCGACGATGCACGCGCTGCTCGGCGGCGATACCGCGCTCGCGGACTGGTCGGCGTTTGCGGCGAGCTGGGACGATCTACACCTCGATCGCTACATGGCCGACGGCGGTCGCTATCGTCGTCGCCGCCACGCCCTCTACGCTGCCCCAGCACGCGGCGCGATCCTGCGCAAGCCGCACGGCCCGCACTGGCAGAGCCTCGACTACAACGTGCTCAATGGCGGCATCGAGCGCTGGTTCGAACCGATCGACGACGCGATCGGCGCGTCGCGCAGCGTCACCACGATCCTGGCGTGGTGCCGTGACGTGTTCGGCGCGGTCTCGACATCGGTTGCCGCGTGGGACGTCGAGGTGCACCAGTTTCGCATCGAGGCGCGCACCGACGAGCTCGCCGAGCCGACCCCCGAAGGCGTCCATCGCGACGGTGTCGACCACGTGCTCGTGCTGCTCGTCGAGCGCAAGAACATCGCGAGTGGGACGACGACGATCCACCACGCGGACGGCACCGAGCTCGGTAGCTTCACGTTGACCGCACCGCTCGACGCCGCGCTCGTCGACGATCGCCGGCTCAGCCACGGCGTCACCGCCGTCGAGCCACTCGATCCGACCCAGCCGGCATACCGCGACGTGCTCGTCGTGACGTTCCGCGCGGCGGCCGCTCGCTAGTGGCCCTGGCGGCGGCGCGTGCTCATGAGGTACTCGTCGCGGCGCACGGCGTCGGTGAGCGTCGTGAACGCGATCACGGCCTGCGCGAACACGGTGCGAGCCTCGTCGCGGTCGTCGGGGATCCCGAGCTCCTTGAGCTTCTCGGGTCGCAGGTAGCGCGCGAGCTCGAGGTACGCCTCGCGCACGTCGGACACCGCGGCGCCGAACGGGACGCCGAGGAACGTGAAGTGATCTGCGCCCTGCTCGAGGAGCGCGAGCCGCGACCTGATCAGCTCGCGGATCTGCATCTGCGACAGCTCGGCGGGGCGCATCGTCGTCGCCTGGCCCTCGAGGAACGGATCGGTCAGCGAGCGGCCGCTCGGCACGCGGGCCACCGCCTCGGCGCGGCGAAACTGGACGTTGGCGGGGTGGGTCGCGGGACGCTTCGGCGCCGAACCGATCGGCCTGGTGACCGGTGGATCGTGCGCGATGATCATCGGCACGCATGACGAGCTGGTTGGCTCGCGCGGCGTCGGCACGCGGCTGATCGTCGGCTCGCGCGGCGTCGGCGAGCGCGCCAGCGAGATGTCCTGCGGCGTGATCGTGCGCGGATCGATCGAGGTCACGGCGCCGCAGGCGGCGAGCGCGCCGAGCATTGCCGCGATCATGCGCGGATCGAGCGTGCGGTCACTCGCCTCGAGCTCGGGCAGGCTGGTGCCGGTCCGCAGCGCGTCGATGATCGGCTGCTCGTCGTCGCCGAGATCGAAGCGCGCGAGGTCTGCCGCGGCCTCGGCGCGCAGCACGAAGCGGGTGCCGAGCTGGCGGAGGTCGCTCGCGAGGCGCTCGTGCGATAGGTTGAGGCGCATGGTGCGTCGTGACGACGACGGAAGCCGTTTCCCCGAAGGGGAAACGAACCCGGCGTCAGGCTGTGAGGATCCAGCGGGTGAGAGTCCCGTCTCGGTAAGTGGAGACACGCCGAGTAGCAGACCCA